>NZ_JBQENM010000002.1:0-435015 GCF_052044795.1 Ensifer sp. 22521 | reverse complement strand
AGAAAATAGGTGTAGTCTCTTGTTAAAACGTGACCGCCAAAGTCTCTTTCTGAAAGAACCCTTTCGAGTTCCTCACGAGCTCCGCCGCCCACGTTTCTCTTTCTCTATATTCAATTGTCAAAAAACCGACGAACTCACCGTCCGTCAAACCGTTTCCTCAAAGCCCGAAACTCGCGTCCCAGACCCCAAAATCAGCCTCAGCCAACCAGGGAAACTCTAGAGCGAAGGTCGTCGTCGCCAGCAGCGCCGCCGCCCTCGTCAGTGATCGGGCTTATAGACCCCCATCCTCACAGACGTCAACAGCGATCTTCAAAAAAACTTCAAAAAAGAACAAGCTATTGAATTTAAAAGACAATTTCGACTGTTGATAAACTCGATCGATTTCGAGGAGCGAAAACACGGGCGTTTGCGGCGCAAATCACCCCGTGGCCACGAAGAGACCCATCCCGGCATCACCCGACACGGATTACGATCGCGATATGCGCCGCATGCCCGTCATCGGCGGCGCAGTTTCCCGGGTGAAATCCGCCCGGTGTTCCCGAACGATCTGCATCAGGAATTCGCGCACCGCCCTTACCCGCGGCACCGCGACCAGATCCCGGTGGCAAACCAGCCAATAGGTGCGCTTGAGCTCAATCTCCTCAGGCAGAACGATCTCCAGGTCTTCTTCCTGCTGTGCTATGAAGTAAGGCAACACGCATAGTCCCAGCCCCTGCCGCACAGCCTTTAGCTGCGTCAGGATGCTCGAACTCTGGAAATGCGCATGCAGGCCCGGCTGGAGTTCTCCCAGATAATCGAGACCCGGCGCAAAGATCATGTCTTCGATATACCCGACGAAGCGGTGCGCGGCGAGGTCGTTGCGTCCGGTGATTGGCGGATGTTTCGAGAGATAGCTGCGCGCGCCATAGACATGCAGCGTATAGGGCGTCAGCACCTCGGACTGGTAAGGTCCGGCCTTCGGCGCCGTCAGCGCCACCTGGATATCCGCTTCCTTGCGCGATAGCGACATGATCTGCTGGATCGCCACCAGTTCCAGCGAGACGTTCGGATAGTTTTCGGCAAAATCCGCCAACCGATCGGCCAGGAAGAAATTGCCGAAGCCTTCGAGCGTGTTCAACCTGACGACGCCGTGCTGCGCCGTCAGGCCATCATTGATGTCGAGCTGCAATTGTTCGGTCTCGCGCTCGATCCGCTCGGCGGTTTCGATGAAGCGCTGGCCCATGCCGGTCAACACGTAGCCGCGCGGATTGCGCTCGAACAGCTTGACCTTGAGCGCGAACTCCAGCCGATCGATGCGACGCGAGACCGTGGCATGGCTGGTCCTCAAGCGTCGGGCCGCCGTCGACAGTTGTCCGGTACGGGCAACCGCGAGAAAGAACTGCAGATCGTCCCAGGTGAAATTCGGATTCATCGCCACCCTCATCTGTTCGAAAATGAACAGATCCTGTTTCGCAATTTACGGTCCAGGCCGCTTGCATCCAAGCGGTTTTTTCCGGATTGTAGTCGCCGGAGCCGACATCTGAGGAGCATGTCTGGCCAATTATGAACAGAACGAAACGGCACCGCCATCCGCGCAGAGGAGCCCGCGTACATTCCTACGCGCCCGTTTCGCGGCGGTTCCCGAACACCAAGAGAACCCAATGGACACGTTCGACTATATCGTCGTCGGGGCGGGTAGCGCCGGCTGCGTGCTTGCCAATCGCCTTTCCGAAAACCTAGGGCATCGCGTGCTGCTGCTCGAGGCCGGCGGCCGCGACAACTACCACTGGATCCACATTCCGGTCGGCTATCTCTACTGCATCAACAATCCGCGCACCGACTGGTGCTTTACGACGGCCGCCGAAGAGGGCCTCAACGGCCGTTCCCTCGGCTATCCCCGCGGCAAGGTGCTTGGCGGCTGCTCCTCGATCAACGGCATGATCTACATGCGCGGCCAGGCGCGCGACTACGACCATTGGCGCCAGCTCGGCTGCACCGGCTGGGGCTGGGACGACGTGCTGCCGCTCTTCAAGAAGTCGGAGGACCACTATAAGGGTGCCAACGACATGCACGGCGCTGGCGGCGAATGGCGGGTGGAAAGGGCCCGCGTGCGCTGGGACGTGCTCGACGCGTTCCAGAAAGCCGCCACCGAAGCCGGCATTCCCGAAACGCCGGATTTCAACCGCGGCAGCAACGAAGGCTCCGGCTATTTCGACGTCAACCAGCGCTCCGGCATCCGCTGGAACACGGCGAAGGCGTTCCTGCGCCCGGCGCAGAAGCGCGGCAACCTGACGGTTCTGACCAAGGCGCATGTGCGCAAGCTGATCATCGAAGGCGACCGCGTCGCCGGTGTCGAGTTCCAGCATGATGGCACGGTCAAACGCGCCCGCGCAGCCCGCGAGACCGTGCTTTCCGCCGGCGCGATCGGCTCGCCGCAGATCCTTGAGCTCTCCGGCATCGGCCGCGGCGACGTGCTTCAGGCCAACGGCATCGAGGTCCGCCACGAACGCGCGAACGTCGGCGAGAACTTGCAGGATCATCTGCAGCTGCGCATGGCCTACAAGGTGACGGGCGTGCCGACGCTCAACGAAAAGGCCAATTCACTCTTCGGCAAGGCGTCGATCGGGCTGGAATATCTGCTGAAACGCTCCGGGCCGATGGCGATGGCACCAAGCCAGCTCGGGATCTTCACCCGGTCCGGCCCGGAGAAGGAAACGCCCGACCTGCAATATCACGTGCAGCCGGTCTCGCTCGACAAGTTCGGCGAACCTGTTCATTCTTTCCCGGCGATCACCGCCAGCGTTTGCAATCTGCGCCCGGAAAGCCGCGGCTCGGTGCACCTCAAAGGCCCGGACTTCGCCGCGGCACCGGACATCCGGCCGCGCTACCTGACCGCAGAGGCCGATCGCAACGTCGCCGTCAGCGCCATCCGCCTGACGCGGCAGATCGTCAAACAGCCCTCCTTCGCCCGCTTCAACCCGGTCGAGTTCAAACCGGGGCCATCCTACGAGACGGAGGACGACCTGAAGCGCGCCGCCGGCGATATCGGCACGACGATCTTTCATCCGGTCGGGACCTGCCGCATGGGCGCTGACGCTGAAAGCGTTGTCGATCCCGAACTGCGCCTTCGCGGCCTCAAGGGGTTGCGCATCGCCGACGCCTCGATCATGCCGACGATCACCTCGGGCAACACCAATTCGCCGACGATCATGATCGCCGAAAAGGCCGCCGCCATGATCCTGGCAGCCAATCGCTAGCGAAAATGCGGGGTGGTTTTGCGTCAACGAATGCGACATCCAATGTGATCGAAGGTGCTGATTCGACGCCGGATTCGGCCCGGAGAGCGGCAGCGGATAACGGTAAACTGGCCGAAATACGAGGCGAAACGCTTAAATCACGGGCCTTGAACCCCTATATCAGGCCCTGATGGCTCAGTTTTGAGCCCAAGCAAGAATAGGGGTTGTGATGGCAATGCAGCGATTTGGGCGTCTTGGACGAGCTCTGGCAATGATGGCGATTGGCTTGACCGTCGCGTTGACAGTTGTAGACGTCGCCGAAGCGCGGCGTTCGGGTGGCGGTTTCGGTAGCCGCGGCACCCGCACCTTCTCGCAGCCGCCCGTTACCCGCACGGCGCCGACCAACGCGGCACCGATCGACCGCTCGATGACGCCGCGCCAGGACGCCGGCCCCACCGCCACCAATCCGGCGGCCGGCCAGACGCGCCCGAACGCTACCCAGCCGAACGCCCGTCCGGGCTTCTTCAGCGGCTTTGGCGGCTCGCTGCTCGGCGGCCTCATGGTCGGCGGCCTGATCGGCATGCTGATGGGCGGCGGCTTCGGCGGTGCGGCCGGTTTCCTCGGCCTGATCGTGCAGATGCTCCTCATCGGCGGTCTGATCATGCTTGCCATGCGCTTCTTCGGCCGCAACCGCCAGCAGACGGCCTATGCGGGCCCGTCCGAGCGGTCGTCGGCTCAGCCGAACGGCATGCCGTCGTTCAAGATTCCGAGCATCGGTGGCGCCCAGGCCGGCGGTCAGGCGAACGCGCGCCCGACGGCAGCACCTGCACCGGCCCCCGTCACCGACGGCCCGGCTGACGAAATCGGCGTCCAGCAGGCCGACCTCGAACAGTTCGAAAAGATGCTGAAGGACGTGCAGGCGGCCTACGCCGCTGAAGACTACGGCACGTTGCGTCGCCTGACGACGCCGGAAGCCATGTCCTACCTCGCCGAAGAACTGAGCGACAACGCGACGAGCGGCGTCAAGAACGATGTGCGCGACGTGCACCTTGTCCAGGGCGACGTGGCCGAGGCCTGGTCCGAAAACGGGACCGACTACGCGACCGTTGCCATGCGTTACGAAAGCATCGACGTGATGCGAGACCGCGCCACGGGCAAGGTCATCAGCGGTGATCCGGACAAGCTGACCGAAGCGGTCGAGCTCTGGACCTTCGTCCGCAAGCCGGGCGCGGAATGGCAGGTTTCGGCGATCCAGGGCGTCAGCCACGACTGACGCGAAACAGAGTCTATGAGAAAGGCCCGGTCGGCATCGCCGCACCGGGCCTTTTCATTTTCAGGATCACATTTTCCCACGATCAAACGATGGCCGGAACCGACTCCGATGGCGCGAGAATGTGGGTGATCAGATCCCGGAGCCAGCGGTGGGCGGGATCGCCGTCGCGCCGCCGATGCCAGATCTGACGGAACGAAAAAGGCGGGATGGCGAAGGGCGGATCGAAGACGGTCAGTGACCCGGCCTCAGCATCACGCGGCAGGATGCGGTGTGCCACCGTAAGCACCATGTCCGTGCCGAGAACCAGGCCGGGCGCAGCACTCCAATGGGGCAGCGCCAGCACGATGCGGCGCTTGTGCCCCGCGGCCGCCAGCGCCAGGTCGATCTCGTTGCCGGTGTCGCCGCGCAGCGAAACGAGAATATGCGGCCGCTCCAGATAGGCCGTCAGATCCATCGCCTTTTCGCCACCAAGGCTCGCGCCATCTGCCAGGCAGGCGAAGTGTTCCTTAAACAGGAGCGATGTCCTCAGATCCTCGGTCAGCGTCGGAAACACCCCGAGCGCCAGATCGATCTCGCCGTCGACAATTTGCGACATCATCACTTCACGGCTCGCCTGGCTAACGATGAGATCGACGTACGGCGCTTGCCGGCGCAGCACCGCCATCAAGCGCGGCAGCAGAACGAGGGCGGCATAGTCGGACATCGCGAGCCGAAAGATATGGCGCTCCATTGCCGGATCGAACGGCTGAGACCCCATGAGCTGGCGCATGTGCGCCAGGGCCTCGGCAAGCTGTGGCGCGATCTCCAGCGCCCGCACCGTCGGTTCAAGCTGTCCGCCATGGCGGACGAGCAAGGGATCGTCGAAAAGAGCCCGCAAGCGCGCAAGCGCATGACTGACCGCCGGCTGGCTCTTGTTCAGCCGCAGGGCCGCACGCGATACATGGCGTTCCGCCAGCAGGGCATCGAGCACCACCAACAAGTTCAGGTCGATTCCGCCGAGATTATTCATGAGGCGAATGTAACACGTACGAAATTTGAATTTCCATTCCTCCCATCGATGCGTGAGGATGAGGCAATCAAGAAGGAAAAAACAATGCCCACTCTCTCCTCCCTCCTCATGCTTGCCACGGCGATCTTCGCCGGCGCCGTCGTCCCCCTCCAGGCCGGCGCCAATGCCAACCTTGGCCGCCTCCTCGGCCATCCGCTCTGGGCGACGGTCGTCTCGCTCGGCGTCAGTCTCGCGCTCATCCTGCCGATGCTGATCGCGTTGCGGGCGCCGTTGCCCAGCCTTGCGACGGCATTCAAGGGTCCGTGGTGGATCTGGATCGGCGGCGCCGCCGGCGTGATCTATATCACCGCTGCTCTCCTCCTTGCGCCGAAGCTCGGCGCGGCAAGCTTCATCGTCGCCGTCATCGCCGGCCAGATGGCGGTCTCCCTGCTCATCGATCACTTCGGCCTGATGGGTTTCCCCGCAAAGCCGGTCAATGCGGCGCGACTGACCGGCCTACTCTTCATCGTCGGCGGCATGGTGGTTACACAGATCGCCAATACTGCTCCGGCATTGGCCAACGCAACGCGATAGCGCATAGCCGCAAAGCGGACAGCGCTGCCTGCCCTTGGACGCCAGACGGTCTTCTATGCCGTTACCTTGCCCCTGATGGATCTTGGCCTTGCCGCAGGGATGCTGTCGGGAGCGATGTTTACGAATGGGCTCATGTCGCTTGGACAATTCTGGCTGTTTGCCAGTGCCTGCGCCGTGCTGCCGGTTCTGCCGTTCCTCGCATGGCGCGGGCGCGTTACCGACCGCTGAGCGACGTCTCCGAACCAAAAAGATCAACGCCAGCCGTAACTTGCGACTGGCGCGCTTCGCATAGACTGGCCATACTTGCTCCGGGCTAAAAAGGGGTTATGGCATGCAGGATCGGCTGTTCATTGGCGGCAAATGGGAAAAACCGCGGCGCGGCGGCACGCTCGACGTGGTCGACCCGGCAACGGAAGAGGTCATCCACCGGGCGCCGGCCGCGACCTATGAAGACGTGGACAGGGCCGCAAAGGCCGCCCGCATCGCCTTCGACAGCGGTTCCTGGCCGAAACTGTCAGGCACTGAGCGTGCCGTCTATCTCCGGGCGATCGCGGCGAAGATCGAAGAGAAGCGCCACTCGCTGGCGCGGCTCGAAGTCGCCGACAACGGCAAGCCGCTGCCTGAGGCGCTCTGGGACATCGACGACGCCGCCGGTTGCTTCCGCTTCTATGCCGGCCTCGCCGAGGAACTGGACGCCGATCCGGAGGAGACGATCCCCGTCGGCGACAGCCGCTTCACCGCACGCGCCGTGCGCGAGCCGCTCGGCGTGGTCGGTGCCATCACCCCCTGGAACTATCCGCTGCTGATGGTCTCCTGGAAGGTAGCACCGGCGCTTGCCGCCGGCTGCACCATCGTGCTCAAACCCTCGGAACTGACGCCGCTGACGGCGCTTGAGCTTGGCGTCATTGCCGAGGAAGTCGGGCTGCCGCCCGGCGTGCTCAATATCCTCACCGGCACCGGCCAGGATGCCGGCCAGCCGCTCACCGAGCATCCGCTGATCGACAAGCTCGCCTTCACCGGCTCTGTCGTGACCGGCCGCAAGGTGATGATGGCCGGCGCTCAGGACATCAAGAATGTCAGCCTCGAACTCGGCGGCAAGTCGCCCTTCGTCGTCTTTGCCGACAGCGACATCGACAAGGCCGTCGAATGGATCATGTTCGGCATCTTCTGGAACCAGGGCCAGGTTTGTTCGGCAACCTCGCGGGTGCTGGTCGAGGAGGAGATTTACGAGACCGTCGTCAGCCGTCTTTGCGAAGAGGCCGCGAAGATCAAGATCGGCAATGGCTTGGAGGACGGCACGCTGCTCGGGCCGATCGTCTCGCGCGGCCAATATGACAAGGTTGTCGGCGCCATCGATCGCGCCCGGCAGGACGGGGCCACGGTCGCTGCAGGCGGTGGCCGCCCGGCCGGCCTCAACAGCGGTTACTTCCTCGAGCCGACCGTGCTGACCGACATGCGCGAAGACAGCTTCGTCTGGCGCGAGGAGATCTTCGGCCCAGTCGTCTGCGTCAAGCCGTTCCGCGAAGAGGCGGACGCGATCCGCATGGCCAATGACAGCCGCTTCGGTCTCGCGGCGGCTGTCATGTCGGCTGACCGCGAGCGTTGCGAACGCGTCGCCCGGGCTTTTCGCGCCGGTATCGTCTGGATCAACTGCTCGCAGCCCACCTTCCCCGAGGCTCCCTGGGGCGGCTACAAGCAATCGGGCATCGGCCGCGAGCTCGGCCGCTGGGGCCTTTCGAACTATCTCGAGACCAAGCAGATCACCAGCTTCGACACCGACGAACCCTGGGGCTGGTATATGAAGGGATAGGGGCGATCAGGGGCGCAGAAGTCCCGGCGTCAAATTCCTTTCATGCGGCTGTGAAATAAGCCGACTAACGATAGAATTTGCAAAGCTGTCGGTGGACACATCGTATCGGAGGGTCAGATGAACAGGTCGAACGACGAGATCGAGACGCAGGACTGGCTGGAAGCGGAACTGGCCGGCACGCTCGACGAAGACTACGAACTCGAGCTTTCAGAACCGGCGCTCTCTGAAGAGATCCGCAAGATCTATCGCAAGAGCCACCCGCCGACGATCCCGCGCATCGATTACTTCCGCGCGCTGCTGAAGCTGCAGTCGGAGCTGATCAAGCTGCAGGACTGGGTGGTCTACCACAAGGAAAAAGTGGTGGTGATCTTCGAGGGGCGTGACTCCGCCGGCAAGGGCGGCGTCATCAAGCGCATCACCCAGAGGCTCAATCCGCGTGTCGTGCGCGTCGTCGCGCTGCCGGCACCCTCCGACCGTGAAAAGACGCAATGGTATTTCCAGCGCTACGTGCCGCATTTGCCGGCCGGCGGCGAGATCGTGCTCTTCGACCGCTCCTGGTACAACCGCTCCGGCGTCGAGCGGGTCATGGGCTTTGCCGCCGAAGATCAGGTCGAGCAGTTCTTCAACGACGTCCCTGAATTCGAGCGCATGCTGGTGCGTTCGGGCATTCGGCTGGTCAAGTACTGGTTCTCGATCACCGATGAAGAACAGCAGATGCGCTTCCTTGTGCGCATCCATGATCCGCTGAAGCAGTGGAAGCTGTCGCCCATGGACCTGCAATCGCGGGTGCGCTGGGAGGGCTATACCAAGGCCAAGGAAGAGACCTTCGCCCGCACCAACATTCCGGAAGCGCCCTGGCATATCGTCGAAGGAAACGACAAGAAGCGTGCCCGGCTCAACTGCATCGATCATCTTCTGACGCAGTTCCCCTACGAGGAGGTGCCGCACGAGGAAATCTCGCTGCCGGAACGCGTCTTCAACCCGGATTACGAGCGCAAGGTGCTGCCGCCGGAACTCTACGTGCCGTCGAAGTACTGACGGCGGGGCTACTGCATGTCTCCTTAAATCGACCTCGATTTAAGGACGAAGACATGCAGCAAATCAAAGTGCTACAGCGACCTTCGCGCGTCTGATAAGACGCGCGGCGCTGTAGGACCTTCCCCCGTTCCCAGTTGAAAGCGAGGCGGCACCCGCCCGCCTCGCTTGCAATATCCTCTCGAAAATCAGAGATTGCCGTGAAACGACAGTTTCATGGAATCGACATGAGCCCCAAAGAACGCTCCTTCCTCACGCGCGTCCGCCAGGTGCTGCCGGAGCTGCATCCGGCCGAGCGGCGGCTGGGGGATTTCCTTTGCGATTTTCCCGGCGAGGTCGCGAGCTACTCGGCCCAGGAGCTGGCGGCGCTGGCGCATGTGTCGAAGGCGACCGTCTCCCGCTTCATCCAGCGCTTGGGCTACGACAACTACGAGGAGGCGCGCCGTCATGCTCGCGCCGACAAGCAGACGGGCTCGCGGCTGTTCCTTGCGACTGCCACCGACAGCGGCGGCGAACAGTCGCTCTCCTCACATGTGGCGCAAGGCGTGGCCAACATCGAGGCGACCTTTCTCGCCATCTCCGAGACCCAGGTGACGGCGGCGGCAACCGCCATTCTCGGCGCCCGCAAGGTCTGGGTCATCGGCTTCCGCGCCAGCCATTCCTTCGCCACCTATCTGCAATGGCAGATGACCCAGGTGGTCGAACACATCGCCGCCATCCCCGGCGGCGGCCAGACGCTCGGCGAACATCTGGTCAGCATCGGCCGCGACGATGTCGTGATCCTCTTCGGGCTGCGCCGGCGCGTCTCCCTCATGGAGCCGATTCTCGGACAGCTGGAAAGATCCGGCGCGCGGCTGCTCTACATCACCGACGAGGGCGTGCCCTTCCTCAACCAGGCGGAATGGCATTTCCGCTGCCAGACACTGGCGCCAGGCCCCCTCTTCAACCACGTCTCGGTCATGGCGCTCTGCCATCTCTTGACGACACGATGCATCGAAATCGCCGGCACTGCCGGTCGAAATCGGCTGCGTGGCATCGAAGCCATCAACGATGCGCTCGAGGAATTGTGAGCGTAGATTGGGCAGCGGCCTGAAACGCCAGATTATTTTTTGCACATAAGAAATCTCAGTTTCGTTCGCTTGCGACACGACAGCCAGCCTCCAAGCCGCTGACTGCAAAAGAGAAACTGTGGTTTCTCTTGAGATGGCACGAAACCTGCATTCCACGAATTTTATGCAGCGAAGGGCTCCGTCCTTTCGCAGTGCATCACAGAATCTTCTATGAAACCTCAGTTTCATGATGTAGATTTCATGAAACTGAGTTTTCACATTTTCACGTTGTTAAGCCATAAAGGGGAACGAACCATGGCAGCGGAAAATATGGTGCCGTCCGGCAGGTCATCGCCGGTCATCAGACAGTTGGAATCAGCCTTCACCAAAATCGGCGTCACCGGCGCCCACAAACAGATCCTCGCCCTCGTGCTCATTGGCTGCCTGTTCGACAGCTTCGAACAGAACACCATCGGCGTCGCCGGTCCGATCCTGAAAGAACATTGGGGTCTCACCGGCACCGACATCGGCTTCCTCAACACCATCACCTTCGGCAGCGCCGCCATCGGCCGCCTGCTCTCCGGTATCCTTGGCGACCGCTACGGCCGCCGCGTGATGCTGACCATCAACCTCCTGCTTTTCACCATCGGTTCGGCCGCCTGCGCCATGGCGCCGAACTTCGCCACCCTCTGCTTTGCCCGCGCCATCGTCGGCTTCGGGGTCGGCGGCGAGATCTCCACGGCGGTCACGATGCTGTCGGAATTCTGCTCGCCAAAATTCCGCGGCACGGCAGCCGGCCTCGTCAATGTCGGTGCTGGCGGTTTCGGCAACTTCCTGGCACCTGCCTTCGGCCTGATGATCTTCACCCTCTTCCCGGGTGAAAACAGCTGGCGCTGGCTTTTCGCCTCGCTTGCTCTGCCGGCCCTGCTTGTCGTCTTCTATCGCCGTTTCGTGCCGGAAACACCGCGTTTCCTGGCATCACAGGGCAAGATCGACGAGGCCAATAAGGTGCTTTCGATCCTCGCCTCCGGGTCGCTGCGCCCGCGCAACCTCAAGGTCCAGGAATATCTGACCAAGGACCACCTCAAGGACCAAGAACCGGCCAAGAGCGACTGGAAGGAACTCTTCCGCGCGCCCTTCATCGGCCGCACCGTCCCGGTCGCCATCGCCATCCTGATGAGCTACGGCGCCCAGCTCTCGGTGCTCACCTTGATGCCGATCATCTTCGTGTCCATGGGCTACACGCTCCAGGGAAGCCTGCTCTACAGCATGATCATCCAGAGCGGCAGTGTGCTCGGTGCTATCGCCGCCTCGATGTTCGGCTATTACTTCCCGCGCAAGAGGGTGCTGACCCTGGGTGCCGTCTTCGCCTGCCTTGCGGCGGTCTCGATCGCCTATCTCGGCACCAACATCTATCTGGTGCTGATGTTCGGCGCGATCTTCCAGTTCTTCGTGCTCTTGCTCAACACCTCGATCTGGATCTATGCGCCCGAACTCTTCCCGACCCGCATCCGCGCCTTCGGCGTGGCGCTGATCCTGGCAACCGGCTCGGCCGCGGGCTCCTTCATCCCAACCATCGCCGGCGCGCTCTTCGACGTCTACGGCATGGTCGGGGTCTTCGGTCTCGCCGCCGGCATGTATGCGGTCTTCGCCTTCTGCATCCAGCTCGGGCCCGAGACCTATGGCATGTCGATGGAAGACCTGACCCAGCCTGCCGATGCCGACCTCGCAAAGGCTGACACTTCTGAAATCAAAGTCGGCGCGGAACTGAGAACGTGAGTGCACATATCCTTCTGATTAACCCGAACAGCTCGCTTGCCACCAGCGACATGATGGTCTCCATCGCACGCCGGGCTGCATCAGGACGCATGGCCGTGGCAGTCGCCACGGCCATGCGGAACCCGCCGATGATCGTGACGCCCGAGCAGTTGGATGCGGCCGCTGCCGAGGTCGTCGAGATCGGCGAAAGGCATGAGGCTGGATGCCTCGGTATTGTCGTCAGTGCCTTCGGCGATCCCGGCCTTGCCGCCCTCAAACGCCGCCTCGCGATCCCCGTGATCGGCATCTGCGAGGCCTCGATGATCGAGGCCTCGCAGGGCGGCCGCAAGTTCGGCGTCGCCACCACGACGCCGGAATTGATCCAGGCGATCGACGACCGCGCCCGCGATCTCGGCGTGTGGGACCAGTATACCGGCATTCGCTGCACGCCCGGCGACCCGCTCGCGCTCTCCGCCAACCCCGAGCGCCTGCTGGAAGCCCTCGGCGACGCTGTCCGTCAGTGTATTGACTTGGATGGCGCCGAGGCCGTCATCATCGGTGGCGGCCCGCTCGGCCAGGCGGCCGAACAGCTCCAGCCGCTGTTCCCGACGCCGATCATCGCGCCCATTCCGAGCGCGATCGACCGCATGCTCGACCTGATGCAGGTCGCCGCCTGACAGGCATTCATCATCGCAGCCACCCAAAAGGAGTATGGATCAGGCAACGGTAACGCCTGTTTCCACCGGTCGCCCTGTGGTATTTTCGCTCTTTCCAATTGGGCAAGACCGAAGCTGGGGCGGAGGTTGCGCGATGAAATCTATCCTGGCAGCATTCGTCGCGGTGGCGTCCTTTGCTGCGGTGGCGATGGCCGGCCCTTTGCATGACGCGGCACGGGACGGCGACACGGAACGAGTCAAGCAGTTGCTCGATCAGGGAACCGACATAACCGAGCCCGATGCGGCCGGCGAGCCGGCGCTGCTGATTGCCGCTCTCAAAGGGCGCACCGAAGTTGTCGCGCTTCTCATCGAGCGCGGCGGCGACATCGAGATCCGCAACAAAGGCGGCCTGACCGCACTGCACGCCGCCGCCTATGGCGGCAGTCTCGAAACCGTCAAGCTGCTCGTCGCCAAGGGTGCCGCCGTCAACGACGTCGCCAACTTCTACAAGATGTCGCCGCTGCATGCGGCAGCCGAAGAGGGCCACGCCGAGATCGTGGCTTTCCTGCTGACCAACAAGGCCGACATCGAGGCCAAGGAACGCAACGGCTACACCCCGCTGACGCAAGCGGGGTGGCGCTCCCACTGGCCGGCCGCCGAACTGTTGCTGAAGGCTGGAGCCACCTGCCAGAAGGCCGACCTCGTCGGCGACTGGCTCTACGGCGAATGCACCAAACGACAATAACAAGCACATCCGGAAACGGAGGACATAGCATGTCTCGATATCCGATAGCGGGCGCAATCACGGCGACGGCAGTGCTGTTCGCATTCGCCAGCCCGGGGTTAGCGGAAGAACCTGTCAACACCGGCTACTTCGGCGACGTGGCGATCAAGGGTTATGATCCGGTCGCCTACTTTACAGAGAACAAGGCGGTCGAAGGATCGCCCGAATTCAGCTATCGCTGGCTCGGCGCCACCTGGCAGTTCGCAAGCGCCGAGCACCGTGACCAGTTCATCAAGGAACCCACTCGCTATGCGCCGCAATATGGCGGCTACTGCGCCGACGGCGTCTCCTTCGGCACGGTGACGACCAACATCGACCCCAAGGCCTGGCGCATCATCGAGGACAAGCTGTACCTCAGCTACGATCCGGGCGCTGCTGACGGCCTTGTGAAGAACCCGAACAAGGTGGTCGATTCGCGCAAGCACTGGTCCGAGGTCGAGCAGACGCTGCTCACCGAGAAGGCGTCGATCAACTGGACGAAGCCCTCGCCCTGAGTGGCTTATCGCTCGGACGATGATCGCGATCACCGCTCGATCGAGAAGAACTTCAGAGCCTGCGGCGTGACGTTGATGTAGTCCGCCGTGCGCTCGCCCTTTGCCGTGTTGCGGTAGACGTAGCCACAAACCATGCGGTCGAGGAAATATCCGTCATACTTCTCGCAGAGCTGGTTGCCCTTCACCTCGATGCGGCCGGTGATGTTCGTATTGCTGGTGCGGTAGGCGGTGTTTCCGTCCTTGTCGAAGAACTGCGCGAAGCTCGTGCCGTTCTTGTGCACGCCAACCCAGGTCTTGTCATCGGTCAGTTGCTTGAGTTCCGCCGGGCCAAGCCGGTCGCTGGCAGCACCAACAAAGCCGAAGGGCCATTCCGGAATGCCAGCGACACGCAGGCCGAAAAGGTGACGATAGAGGTCCTCTTCGCGCCAGTAGTCATAGAGATAGCTATAATAGGTCAGGTTGGTGTCCGGAAAGAGTTTTAGCAGTTCCGCGGCTACTGCCGCTGCGCTCGGCTGATCGCCGCGCTGGGCATAGGCCGAGGCGAGATACTCCTTCACGGCTTCCGCCTTCGGCAGCGTCTCGCGCGCCGCTTCGATCAATGGGATCGCCTTTTCGAGGCGGCGCGCCGTGTAGTAGACGATGCCCGCCAGAAGCTGCAGGCTCGATGAGGGCGACGGATCGAGCCTGAGTGCCCGTTCGATATCGTCTAAGGCCTGCTCGTGCTCCCCGGTCTGGGCAAGGATCAGCGCCAGATTGGCGAGCGCCTCGGCATCGTTGGGCTGCATCGAGACAGCCCTAAGCGCCGATTCCTTTGCCTCCGAAGCGCGTCCATCGACGAGCTGCAGCAGCGCCAGCACCGTGTGGGCGCGCGCATTGTTGGCGTCGAGTTTCAACGCCTGCCCGGCCGCATCATAGGCGATCTTGCGTGCCACGGCCGCCGACCAGAGATAGTTGTAGTCGTTGCGCCAGACGTCGACCGCGATGCGGGCTATGCCGGCATGAGCATCGGCGAAATTCGGATCGAGATCGATCGCCCGCTGATAAAAGGTGAGTGTCTGACGATTTGTCTCGACATCGCGCCAGATAAGGCCTTGCTGCTCGGCGCGCATGTAGTTGTCATAGGCCTCGAGATTATCGGTGGGGATCCGTGCCAACCGGTCGCGCTCGCCCTCGCTGAGCTTGACCTCAAGCGCGGCAATGATCTTGCCGATGACGTCATCCTGAACGGCAAAGAGATCGGCATATTGGCGGTCATAGCGCTCCGCCCAGAGCGACAACCCGCTCACCGCGTCGAAGAGCTTGACGTTGATGCGCAGCCGCTGGTCGGCCCGCTGCAGCGTGCCCTCCAGCACATAATGCACGCCGAGTTCGGCCGCCACGTCCTGGATCTTGGTGGCGCTCCCTTTGAGCGCAAATACCGAGTGCCGGGCGATGACGAAGAGGCCGGAAACCTTGGACAACTCGGTGATGAGATCGTCGGTGAGTCCCTCGGCCAAGTGGTCGTGGTCGCTGTCGCCGCTGACATTGATGAAGGGCAGCACCGCGACGGAAGGCTGGTCCGGCAGGGGATAGGCGAAACGCTGCGCCGGGCCGTCCTGCCCGATCCATGTCCACGGCTGCCACCAGGCGAGCGCGGCTGAAATTGCGATCGCCGCAAGTCCGACCACCAGCCCCTTTAACCAGGCAGTATTTCGCCGGTTTTTCTCAACAAGCGTCCTGCCCGCGGCTTCCGGGTCCAGGAGCACACGGTAGACCCGGATCGGATCGCCGAGCCCCTTGACCGGCTGCTGCCCGAGCGACACGAAACCGGCCTTCAGCTTCGAGTTGACCTGGTCATAGGCCGTGCCGGATATCGCAATGCCGCCAGGCTCGGCCAATCCCTGCACCCGGTCGGCGATATTGACGCCATCACCATGGATGTCGTCGCCCTCGACGATGATATCGCCGAGATTGATGCCGATGCGGAAATCCAGCCGCTCGCCATCTGGCCCCTTGTCGACCTCTGCCGCCTTGCGCCTCTGGATTTCGATTGCGCACTGCGTCGCATCGACGACGCTGCGGAACTCGACGAGCAGCCCGTCGCCCATCGTCTTCACCAGACGCCCGTGATGCTCGATAAAAAGCGGCACCAGGATGTTGGAAAGGTCCGACTGGAATCGCAGGCGCGTCCCTTCCTCGTCCAGCCGGCTCAGGCGGCTGTAACCGACGACATCCGCGATCAGGACGGCAGCGAGACGGCGCTCCATCGACGAGCTCTCAACGTACGATGTACTCCAACGCAGATGTTACCGCAGCTTGGCAGGCGGCGCCATCGGCGCGGTCCGGCGATGGCGCCCCGCGTGCGTCGTAACCGTTACGTACTTGCGGTTCCCCGTCGAACTGGCACGATTTTGGGCGACCATCGGATGGAGTTTGCCACGCTAGGTGACGAAGCGAGCGCCGCCGATGCAGCGCGGCAACTGACTGAGAAGGATCCGAGCATGATGTTTTGTCGTTCGCTCTTCATGGCCGGCGCACTGGTGATGGCCGTCGCCACACAATCAACCGCCGCCGACCCCGACACGGTCGGCGTTGACAACTTCGTTCGTGCCGAAAGCGACATGTACCTCGCCTCCATGGTCAAGGACGGTGCCTTCGGCAAATTCCTGCACCGGCGCGAGCCCGCCTCGATCGACAATCAGACCGTCATTCGCCTCAACCGCGATACGCTCTATTCGTCGGCCGTGTTCGATCTCGATGCCGGGCCGGTTACCATCACCATGCCGGACGCGGGAAAACGCTTCATGTCGTTGCAGGTGATCAACGAGGATCACTACGTGCCTGAGGTCGTCTACGGCGCCGGCGAAACGACGCTGACGAAGGAAAAGGTCGGCACGCGCTACGTCGTCGTCGGCGTCCGCACGCTCGTCGATCCGGCCGACCCGAAGGATATCGCCGAGGTTCACACCCTGCAGGACGCGATCAAGGCCAGCCAGCAGAAGGAAGGCAAGTTCGAGGTTCCCGCGTGGGATCCGGCCAGCCAGAAGAAGGTGCGCGAGGCGCTGCTCGCCCTCGGCGCCACCATGCCGGACTTCAAGAAGGCGTTCGGCACCAGGGAAGAGGTCGATCCCATCCGCCACCTGATCGGCACCGCGACCGGCTGGGGCGGCAATCCCGACAAGGATGCGACCTATCTCAACATCACGCCCACTAAGAATGACGGCAAGACGATCTACAAGCTTGACGTCAAGGACGTGCCGGTCGATGCCTTCTGGTCGGTCAGCGTCTACGATGCACAAGGCTTCTACGAGAAGAACCGGTATGATGCCTATACCATCAACAACATCACCGCCAAGAAGGGCGACGATGGCAGCGTCTCGATCCAGTTCGGCGGCTGCGACGGCAAGATCCCCAACTGCCTGCCTGTGGTCGACGGCTGGAACTATACCGTGCGGCTCTACCGGCCCCGGAAGGAGATTCTCGACGGCTCCTGGCACTTTCCCGAGCCGCAACCGATGAACTAAGCTTCCCGCGTCGTGAATCAGGCACGGGAGACTGAGCGCATGGAGTTCCGGGACGATGATCTTGTCGCGTTTGCCGAGCATGGCGCAGCGCCTCTGCCCGTCGCAACCGTCGAGGGCCACGTCGAGCACAATGGCGCGCGCATCTGGTACGCAGCCTATGGCAGGGGCACTCCGGTGATCCTGCTGCATGGCGGCCTCGGCCATAGCGGCAACTGGGGCTACCAGGTCCCGACGCTGCTTGAGGCCGGGCACCGCGTCATCCTGATCGACAGCCGTGGCCACGGCCGCAGCACCCGCGACACCAGGCCCTACACCTATGAGCTGATGGCGTCGGACGTGCTCGCCGTTATGGACAGGCTCGAGCTTCAAAAAGCAGCCTTTGCCGGCTGGAGCGACGGCGCCTGCATTGCGCTCGTCCTCGCCTCGATGGAACCGGAGCGTGCCGCCGGCGTCTTCTTCTTCGCCTGCAACATGGACCCGAGCGGAACCATGGAAATCGAGCCGAGCCCGGCGCTCGACCGCTGCTTCGGCCGCCATTCGAGCGACTACAGACAGCTGTCGGCAACGCCGGATGATTTCGGCGCCTTCGTCGATGCCGTCAGCGAGATGCAGAAGACTGAGCCGAACTACACCGCCGAAGAACTCGGCCGGATCCGCGTACCGGTCGCGATCGTCCAGAGCGAAAACGACGAGTTCATCAAGCGCGAGCACGCCGACTATCTGGCGCGCAGCATTCCCGGCGCCGAGTTCATCCTGCTCCCCGGCGTCAGCCACTTCGCACCGCTGCAGCGGCCGGACCGCTTCAACGTCGCGCTCATCGGCTTTCTGGCAAGCCTTCCCGACTGACCGCACTCCCCGGGCGCGACGGCCTCCGTGCGAATGGACGGGCCAAGACCGGACCGTCTGGCTGCCATTCGAACGAGATTACTCGGCCGCCTCGGTCTCCGGCATCGGCACGTAGTTGAGGATCGGCGACAGCCAGCGCTCGACCTCGCGCACCGGCATGCGCTTGCGTGTCGCGTAATCCTCGATCTGGTCGCGCTCCACCTTGGCGACACCGAAGTAATATGCCTCGGGGTGGCCGATATAGAGGCCGGACACTGACGAACCCGGCCACATCGCATAGCTCTCGGTCAGGCTGACGCCGATCGCTGCCTCCGCATCGAGCAGCCGGAAGAGCGTCGCCTTTTCCGTATGGTCGGGCTGCGCCGGATAGCCCGGCGCCGGACGGATGCCGGCATAGGGCTCGCCGATCAGATCCTGCGGCGTGAAGACCTCGTCGGCCGCATAGCCCCAGAGCTCCTTGCGCACATATTCATGCATGCGCTCGGCAAAGGCCTCGGCAAAACGGTCGGCCAGCGCCTTGACCAGGATCGAGGAATAGTCGTCATTGGCGCGTTCGAAACGCTCGGCAATCGCCACTTCCTCGATACCGGCGGTGACGACAAAGCCACCGACATAGTCGTTGGAGCTGCTGTTGGCCGGAGCGACGAAGTCGGAAAGGGCCACATTCGGGCGGCCGTCGCGCTTCGTCAGCTGCTGGCGCAGCGTGAAGAAGGTCGCAAGCTCAGACGCCCGATCTTCGCCGGTGAAGAGCCGGATGTCGTCGCCGACGGTGCCGGCCGGCCAGAAGCCGACCACGGCCTTCGGCGCGAACCACTTCTCCTCGATGATCTGCGCAAGCATCGCCTGGGCGTCGTCGAACAGTTGCCGGGCGGCCGCACCTTGCGCCTCGTCCTCCAGGATCCTCGGATAAACGCCCTTCAGTTCCCAGGTCTGGAAGAACGGCGTCCAGTCGATGTAGCGGGCGAGTTCCGCCAGATCCCAGCTCTCGAAGACCCGCGTGCCGAGGAAGGACGGCGCCTTCGCCTGATAGGCAGACCAGTCGACCTTGTGCTGGTTGGCGCGCGCCTGCGACAAAGGCAGCCGTCGCTTTTCCGCTTCGTTGCGGGCATGCGCCTCTGCAACCTTGCGGTATTCCGCCCGGACGGTCTCCATATAGTTGCCCCGCGCCTCCGGCGACAGGAGGCTTGAAACCACGCCGACGGCGCGGCTGGCATCGGTGACATAGACAGTCTGGCCACGATCGTAGCGCGGATTGATCTTGACCGCCGTATGGACGCGGCTGGTCGTCGCGCCGCCGATCAAAAGCGGAATGTCGAAGCCTTCGCGCTCGAGTTCGGAGGCGACATGCACCATTTCGTCGAGCGACGGGGTGATGAGCCCCGAAAGGCCGATGATATCGACCTTCCGCTCGCGCGCCACGTCGAGGATCTTCGCCGAAGGCACCATGACGCCAAGATCGATGATCTCGTAATTGTTGCAGGCGAGCACGACGCCGACGATGTTCTTGCCGATGTCGTGCACGTCGCCCTTGACCGTCGCCATCAGGATCTTGCCGGCGCTTTCGCGCGCTTCGCCGCCATTGGCAAGCTTCTCCGCCTCCATGTGCGGCAAGAGCACGGCAACCGCCTGCTTCATCACGCGTGCGGATTTCACCACCTGCGGCAGGAACATCTTGCCGGAACCGAAGAGGTCGCCGACGACGTTCATGCCGGCCATCAGCGGGCCTTCAATGACGTACAGCGGCCGCGCGGCGGTTAGCCGGGCCTCTTCGGTGTCGATCTCGATATACTCCGTGATGCCGTTGACCAGAGCATGTTCCAGTCGCTTTTCGACCGACCATTCACGCCAGGAGAGATCCTTCTCGCGCGCCTGTGAACCACCCTGACCACGATAGCGCTCGGCGATTTCAAGCATGCGCTCGGTCGAATCGGCGCGGCGGTTGAGCACCACGTCCTCGCAGGCCTCGCGCAGCTCTGCATCGATTGCATCGTAAACGGCAAGCTGGCCGGCATTGACGATGCCCATGTCCATGCCCGCCTGAATGGCGTGATAGAGGAAGACGGCATGCATCGCCTCCCGCACCGGCTCGTTGCCGCGGAAGGAGAAGGAGAGGTTGGAGACACCGCCGGAGATATGCACATGCGGCAAGGTCTTGATGATCTCGCGCGTCGCCTCGATGAAGTCGACACCGTAATTGTTGTGCTCCTCGATGCCGGTCGCCACCGCGAAGATGTTCGGGTCGAAGATGATATCCTCGGGCGGGAAGCCGGCCTCTTCCGTCAAGAGCTTGTAGGCGCGGCTGCAGATCTCGACCTTGCGCGCCTTGGTATCGGCCTGACCGACCTCGTCGAAGGCCATGATAACGACCGCTGCACCATAAGCGCGGCAGAGTTTCGCGTGATGCAGGAAAGCCTCTTCGCCTTCCTTCATGGAAATGGAATTGACCAGCGGCTTGCCCTGAACGCATTTCAGGCCCGCCTCGATCACTTCCCATTTCGACGAGTCGATCATCACGGGCACGCGGGCGATATCCGGCTCGGAGGCGACGAGGTTCAGGAACTCGATCATCGCCTGCTTCGAATCGATCAGGCCCTCGTCCATGTTGATATCGATGATCTGCGCGCCGTTTGCCACCTGGTCCCGCGCGACATCGAGCGCTGCCGAATAGTCGCCGGCGGTGATCAGCTTGCGGAATTTGGCCGAGCCGGTGACGTTGGTACGCTCGCCGACATTGACGAAGGGAATGTCCGCGGTCAGCGTGAACGGTTCCAGGCCGGAGAGCCGCATCAGCGGTTCGACCTTGGGGATCTCGCGCGGCGGATGCTTGGCAACCGCTCTCGCAATCGCGCTGATATGAGCCGGCGTCGAGCCGCAGCAGCCGCCGACGACGTTGAGGAGGCCATCGCGCGCGAAGGCTTCCACTTGGGCGGCCATCTGCTCGGGTGTTTCGTCATACTGGCCGAACTCGTTCGGCAGACCGGCATTCGGATAGGCGCAGACAAGGGTATCGGCAACGCCCGAGAGCTCGTCGATATGGGCGCGCATGGCATTGGCGCCGAGCGCGCAATTGAGCCCGATGGTGAACGGATCGGCATGGCGAACGGAATGCCAGAAGGCGGTCGGCGTCTGGCCGGAAAGCGTGCGGCCCGAAAGGTCGGTGATCGTGCCTGAGATCATCACAGGCAGCTCGATGCCCTTTTCGGCGAAGACTTCCTTGGTGGCGAAGATCGCGGCCTTGGCGTTCAGCGTATCGAAGATCGTCTCGATCAGGATGATATCGGCGCCGCCGTCGATCAGCCCGCGGATCTGTTCGGCATAGGCGATCCTGAGGTCGTCGAAGGTGACGGCGCGGTAACCGGGATTGTTGACTTCGGGCGAGATCGACGCCGTGCGGTTGGTCGGTCCGAGCGCGCCGGCGACAAAGCGCCGGCGGCCGTCCTCGGCCTCGGCACGCTTGGCGGCGCGGCGCGCCAGCCGGGCGCCGTCGCGGTTGAGCTCATAGACCATGTCCTCCATGCCATAGTCGGCCTGGGCGATGCGGGTCGAGGAGAAGGTGTTGGTCTCGAGGATGTCGGCGCCGGCGATCGCATAGGCGTAGTGAATGTCCTCGATCGCCTTCGGCTGCGTCAGCGTCAGAAGATCGTTGTTGCCCTGCTGATGACACGCGCAGCCGCCGAACCGGTCACCACGGAAATGCTGCTCGATAAAGCCGAGCTGCTGGATTTCCGTGCCCATCGCGCCATCCATGATCAGGATGCGTTCACTCGCCGCCCGACGCAGCGCCTCTTTGATCTCGGAGCCGTCCGGCTTGGAGGAAACGTCACCGAAAAGGGCGCCGATGGCGGACATGGGAAATCTCCCGTTCTGAAAACGACAAACAATAATCGAGTCAATCACATAAAGATATCTTTATGTCAACATATGGCGCGATCACATTTGGCCATCTGGACAAAGAAAATGGCCCGCCGCGATTGCGACGGGCCATTATGAAAGGACCTGCTCCGGACGGCAAATCAAAGCCGTGCCAGGCAATCCTCGGTTTCGTATATGGCGCAGAGGATGTGATAGAAGCTGCTGGCCGGTGCAGGCTCGTCAACGAAGCTGCCATCGGCCTTCTGCTTGTCGCGCCAGAGACCCGCGACCGGGGTCTCCAGGAAAGTCTGAAGCGCTGCCGCCGCCCGCGCAGCCGAAGCGAGATAACGCTCCCGCTCGGCGCCGCCGGTCAGCGCCGCGAAACGAACCGCGGCCTTCAGCCACTCGGTCTGCGGCCAGAGCCGCGCGATCGGGTCGGCCACCGAGAGATCGTCGAGAAGTGTCATGATCGCAACGTTGCGGTTCGCGCAGATGCCGTGCGCCTCGCCGATATCGAAGAGCCGCCGCGCTTTCACGATCGCCTCGGCGCTGCCGCGGCGTTCCGCCCAGCGCAACAGCAGCCAGGCCCATTCGAAGAGATGACCGGGCTCTACGATGCGGCCCTTGTCGCCGGCAATCGGCGCCCAGTCGTGATCGAAGAACTCACGCAGGACGCCGGTCTCAGCGTCGATGAAATGATCCATCGCCAGATCCGCAATCTCGTCAGCGAGATTGGCCCAGGCGACCTGATCGAAGCCCTCGACCGCCTCGCTGGCGAGGCACGCCTCGAAGAGATGCATGTGCGGGTTGGAGCAAAGCGGCAGGCGCGGAGGGTTGTCTTCCTCGAAGCCGGCGACCGGATGCTTGACATGCGCCTCGATCCGAGACCGAAGGTCGTTGCTGCGTTCGATCATCTCCGCCTTTCGAGCCGGCACGACCTCGGCAAGGTAAGCGAAGGCGAGCAGCGCGAAAGCCTGGTTGTAGAGATCGAAGGACGGATCGAGAAGATTACCGTCGGCATCGGCGAGCGCGCCGTAGAAACCGCTCGGCTGCTTGAAGACGCGATCGAAATAGGCAAGTCCGCCTTCGGCAGCACCGCGCCAGTCGCCGCTCCATCCGCGTCGGCCCGCCTCCGAGAAGCAATAGACCTGCCGCGGCTGCACCCGCGAACGCCGGTTGGCGCGCGTCGGTTCACCTGCCATGTCGATCGTCTCAACGAAGCCACCTGAGGGATCGACACCCTTGTCACGCCAGAGCGGCAGGGCTTTGTCGGCCAGCCATTGCGACAAAATCTGGGACTGAGAGAAAATATCGCCTGCCAACACTTAACCCTCAAGCTTCAGCGCGTCGTGATCCTTGCTGAGCAAGGACGAAAGCGCTTCAACGACCATGTTGTGGTCCTCGCGCTGCGGCAAGCCGGAAACCGTGACTGCGCCGATGCAGCCGGTGCCTTTGACGACGATCGGGAAGCTGCCGCCATGCGCGGCGTAATCAGCATCGGCAAGCCCGAGCTTTGCCTGCAGATTGGTCTGTGCCTTGGCGAGCTCGCGGCCCGTGGCATAGCTGCTCTTGAACAGCCGGAAGACGGTGTTGCGCTTGCGGCGCACCCAGTTCGGATTGTCGGGCGTCGCCCCTTCGAGCGCGGCGTAGAACACCTGCATCGAAAACAGCGTGATATCGATGACCACACCGAGCTTGCGCTCGACCGCCATCTTGCGCAGCAGCGCGCCGAGCTCCCAGGCCGTTTCGAGATCGAAGCGCTCGAACTGCAATTCCTGTTCCTGCCGCGCGATGCGGCCCAAGTCCTTGTCGATATTCATGGGTTCAGTCCTTCCAGAGCCAGGCCGCACCGCGCACACCGGAACTGTCGCCATGCAGGGCCTTGCGGATGGGGGTTTCGAACGTGTCGCCGAAGAGATAGTTGACCACCCGCGGCGGCACGTCGTCATAGATCTCGTCGACATTCGACATGCCACCGCCGAGCACGAAAACGTCGGGATCGACGATATTGGTGAGCAGCGCCAGGCTGCGCGCCAGCCGGTCGACGAAGCGCTCGTAGACGCCCGTTGCCACCGGGTCGCCCGCCCGCTTCGCCTCGATGATGTCGCGCCCGCGCTTTTCGACACCTGTCGTCAGGCGATAGTCGAGCTCGACGCCGGTACCGCAGGCATACATGTCGAGGCAGCCGTGTTTGCCGCACCAGCACTTATGCCCGGGATACTCGTCCTTCGTCATCCAGGGCAGCGGATAGTGGCCGATCTCGGCGGCAACGCCCTGGTAGCCGGCATGCACCTTCTTGTCGATCGCAAGGCCGCCGCCATGGCCGGTGCCGACGATGACGCCGAAAACCACATGCGCGTCCTTGCCCGCACCGTCGACCGCTTCCGAAACCGCCAGGCAGTTGGCGTCGTTGGCGAGCCTGACCGCACGGCCGAGTGCCGCCTCCAGGTCACGTCCGAGCGGCTTGCCATTGATCAGCACCGCATTGGAGTTGCGCACGATGCCGGTGCGCGGGTTGGGGCTGCCGGGAATGCCGATGCCGATGGAGCCTTTTTCGCCCGCCGTCTGCTCCGCCGCGGCAACCAGGTCGAGAACGGCGCGAATGCAGTCGTCGTAACCGCTGGTCGGGGTCGCGACGCGATGCCGGGCGCGCGTTTCGCCATCGCGGCCAAGCGCGATGACTTCCATTTTTGTGCCGCCCCAATCTATTCCGATGAACATATGTGGATCAGGTCTCTGATGAAGGTCTCACGGGGAACGCCAGCCTCCTCAAGCCGACGCCCGCCTTGCTTAGCATTCGAAAGACCGGAAAGACCAGCCCCCGTTTCGTAATCGATTTCAACCCGTGGGGACCCCGGCGACGCGCCGCCCTTTCAGGATAGCCGAAGCTCGACACGGCCTGCATTTCCGCCGGTACTCATGCAAAAACACTTGGCTAAGACGCCTTGCTTTTGTATGGGTGCTATCCAAGTGGTCCCGTAGCTCAGCAGGATAGAGCATCAGATTCCTAATCTGGGGGTCGCGCGTTCGAATCGCGCCGGGATCACCATAAAAATCAAATAGATAGAATTCCAACCCTCCGACACATTCCCCGGGCCGTTCCCCACTCGCGTTTACGCAGCGCTCTATGCCCCCGGCCAAAATGTGAGATTCCAGCCAAACGCATTACACTGGTGCACTCATGGTTCAGTTGCTCGTGACCTATATGGAAATGCGTGGACAACGCGCGGGCGAAGCGCTTCCACCGCCGATCGAGCATGCAGCGGTCGCGCCCGAGCTGCCCGATGCCGCCACGTTCCTATCGCTCTACCGCGCCGTCGGCGAGCCGTTGCGCTGGGATCAGCGCCTGCGCATGAGCGCAGCCGAGCTCGACGGTTTTCTTCGCAGCGAATCGACTGGCCTCCACATCCTGCGGGTGGACGACCGAGCGGTCGGGCTCTGCGAATTCGACCGCGTCGGGACACCCGACATCGAGCTCACCCATTTCGGCTTGGTCCCCGAGGCGTACGGCAGGAAGCTCGGACCGTTCCTGCTCGACAGCGCGCTGCGCGCTGTCTGGAGCCGCGGCCCGAACCGCATCTGGCTTCACACCGACGAATGGGATCATCCCAAGGCGCAGGACACCTATCGCCGCGCCGGCTTCAGCGTTTTCGCGCAGAAGCGCGAAGAGGTCGACGGCTAGCGAAGCGGCTGCCATGCCGGGCCACGCCAGGCTCTCAACGCCTGCAGAAAGACCTGCAGTCGCGACGGCAGAAACCGCCGCGTCGGATAGACCGCGTGCACAAAGACATCAGGGGCCGACCATCCGGGAAGCACGCGCACGAGCCTGCCGTTCGCAAGCAGGCTGTCGCAGAAGATCGGCGGTAGCCGGCCGATGCCATGGCCTCGCTCGGTCATGGCGCTGGCCGATTGAATATCGTGGACCGAGACGGCTCCGGTCACGTGAAGCCTGATCGATTCGTCCCCGTTGACGAGATGCCATTCGGTTTCATTGTTCCGGGCGTTGACCAGCACACAGCGGTGGTCGCGCAGATCTTCCGGCGCGGAGGGCATGCCGTGTTCGTGCACGTATTCTGGAGCAGCCACGAGGAAGTGGGTGCTCCTGCCGATGCGCTGTGCGACGAGCGACGAATCGCGCAATTCGCCAAACCGGACCGCGACGTCGATGTTTTCGGCAACGAGGTCCATGAACATGTTTGTGACCAGCAGGTCGACCTTGATCTCGGGGTATTTCTTCAGGAAACCAGACAGGAAATCAAAGAACGGCGGCTGCCCGAGAGTCATGGGGACTGTGATGCGCAAAAGCCCCTCGGGTTTTCTTTGCGCTTCGCTCAGGACCCGTTCCGCGTCGTGAAGCTGCTTCAGCGGTTCGCTGCATTCCGCGTAGTAAGCGCGCCCCTGAAGCGTGAGGTTCAGTTTGCGCGTCGTCCGCTGCAACAGAGTGACGCCCAGTTGCTCCTCGAGGGCCGTGACCTTGCGGCTGACGGTGGAGACCGGCATGCCAAGCGCCCGCGCCGCCCGGCTGAAGCTCTCGAATTGGGCAACGGCCGCAAAGACCGCGATATCGTTCAAATCGACCATGCCCGCGACTTTTGCACTGATGGAAAAGTAATTCCAGATAATTTCATATAATCGTGCAATCGCACCTCGATCATATTGATCCCACGAACGCAATCCAACCGTGGAGAGATCAAATGACCAACAAGGTCGCCATCATCACCGGCGCGTCCCAGGGTATCGGCGCGGGCCTTACAAACGCCTTCCTCGCTCAGGGCTACAGTGTCGTCGCAACCTCGCGAAGCGTCAGCCAGTCCCGGGACATCGTCGAATCGGACCGGCTGGCCCGCGTCGACGGCGATATCGCCGATCCGGCCACGGCGAAACGCGTGGTCGAAACCGCGATCGATCGATTCGGCTCGATCGACGCACTCGTCAACAATGCCGGTATCTTCTTCACCAAGCCCTTCGTCGACTACACCGCCGAAGACTACCGCCAGCTGAGCGCGACGAACATCGAAGGCTTCCTCCACACGACCCAGCTGGTCGTCAAGCAGATGCTGGCGCAAAAGAGAGGCGGCAGCATCGTCAGCATCACGACGCCGCTGGCCGATCGCCCGATCGCGGGCATGAACGCCTCGGTCGCGATGCTGACCAAGGGCGGCATCAATGCGATCTCGAAGAATATCGCCATGGAATACGCAAGGGACGGTATCCGCGTCAACGTCGTTGCACCCGGCGTCGTCGACACCCCGCTCCACAAGGACAACCCGAAGGATTTCCTCAACACGCTCTCGCCGATGCACAGCATTTCCAGCGTCGATGAAATCGTGGATGCGGTCCTGTTCCTGACCAGGGCGCCCCGCGTCACCGGGGAGGTGCTGAACGTCGACGGCGGCGCGCATTTGGGCAAATGGTAAGCCGCGGGCAAGCACCCGCCGCTGGCGCAGAACAGCGGCTGAATGAACTCGGCATCGCGCTGCCTCCTCCACCGACACCGTTCGGCAACTATGTCGAAGGGGTCAGGATCGGCAAGCTGCTCTATCTGAGCGGAATGCTGCCGGTTATCGACCGCAAGCCGCAGGTCGTCGGCCGGCTTGGGGTCGAATTAACGGTCGATGAGGGACGGCGCGCCGCGGAAATCGCTACCCTGAGTGCATTGTCGGCAATCAAGGCGGCGCTCGGTTCGCTCGACAAGGTCGCTGCCGTCGCCAAGCTCGGCGTCTACATCGCAACATCAGGCGATTTCCGCGATCATCCTCAAGTCGCCGATGGCGCATCCGATCTGCTGGCCAAGGTCTTCGGTCGCGAGCTTCTCTCGGGCCGTATCGTCCTCGGCGTCGCCAGCCTTCCGCTGGGATTGTCGGTCGAAATCGAGCTTTTGGTCGAAGTGGCAGATTGAGACCATCGGTCGGCGGCGATCCACGCCGCCGACTTTCGGGAAGGAAGTCAGTTCGTCATTCGCCTGTCACGAACAGAAGCTATTTGAACAGTCACACCTTCTTGATGACCACGGATGAACTGGCGTCGATCGAAGGTGATGAGGAAGGTCGGGTTTGCCCCGGCCTTTTTTGTTTCGGTCATTGCCTACAGTGTCGTCGCAGCCTGCTCTGGCCGGTACCGTTCCCTTCCCAGCCCCATGACCGCTCTAACCACCAGGATTGAAACCACAGCGACCATTGCGCCGGCAATCACATCACTCAAATGATGTCCACCTTCCGGCAGCGTACCGATGATCATCACTGCGTTCAAAACAGCGATCGGGCCGGCGGCCCAGCGAACGCTGCGCAGGGAATACACGACCATGATTCCAAGGGCCGTGTGGTAGGAGGGGAAAGTCACAAGGCCTTGCGCGTTCCCAACGAACAGGTTGAAGTTGTCCCCCGACCTCAGCCTCAGCAGTTCGGAGTAGTGCCACATCCCGGCTTGTGCCGTAAACGCGTCGAAGGTTTCGGGCGGCGGATCGAAATAGGCATAGGCGCCCGCGGCCGGAAACATCGCCATCAACAGGCCGGTAAACACCGAGGAAACCGCAAGCAGCGCGACGAACTCCAAGGCTTTGTCCGCTCGCCGAGCCGCACTGTACAAGAGAAACAGCGCAATCACCTGAGGCGTCAGGCTGTGATAGGCGATTACCAATGCCCATGCGACCGGCGGAGACCCGTTCGTCGTCTCCAGAAACGAACGCCAATCGAAGCCTAGCGCCGCGTCGAGTGCGGCCAGTTTGCCATCGACCAGGGGAACCTGGGTTGCCGAGGCCAAATACATGAAGATGGCACTGACGAAGCCGAGTGGTAGAAAGATCGTGGAAACCGCGACCAGTACAATCAGGCGGTCCGCAGCCCATCGCATCGCACCGGCCGCCCACGATCTTTCATCGCGCAGGCGGTAGAGAACAAGCCTGCCGATCAGATAGGCAGCCAAAGCGGCCGACGCCGCCTTCGCAAGGTGACCAAAGTTTCGAGGATCAAGGCTGATCACTGAAAATGGCAGCCACACAACATCGATCGCCGCGAACAAGACAGTCACGGCAACGATGATCGAAACCAAACGACGATTAGCCCCCATATCGCATAGAACCATTCTTTGCCAGTACCGGCAATACTTGGTTCAACTCGAGCAAGGGCCGCGTCACTGCTTTCCCGAATAGGGATCAACCACCTGCAGGCTTAGGCAAAATCGACCCGGAATCACAGCGTTCGCAGCACTTCAATCATCGGGCCGGCACACACGCAGCCGATGGCCATCCGGGTCGAGCGCGACGAAGGTGCGACCGAAGACGGCCGTTTTCAGCTCCTGCTCGATCGTAAGCCCCCGCTCCCGCCAAGCGGCATAGAGCCGCTCGACCTCGGCATCGTCCTTCACCATGAAGGCGATTTCCGAGCGATGGCCCGTGCCGGAGGATACGAAATCCTTCGCCGCCGTGGACCAGAGACTGAAGGTCAGGCCGTTTTTCAGTTCGAAGGCGACATAGCTTGGAAAGGCGGCGGCGGGCTCGCCATCGAGCAGGTCGGTGTAGAAGCGTGCGCTCGCCAGCGGGTCTTCGACATAAAGCAGGATGAGGTTCGGTGACAGCATGGTCGGGTCTCCCGTTTCGATGACGCGACCCTAGACATAACGACTGTCAGCTTCCGTCAGCATCGACCGACCGCGCAGAAAAACCGCAGGCACATCGGAGCCGGCGGCTTTCACATTGGTTGGGAACGAGGTGCGTCAGAAGACGGCCAGGTATTTCAACAGAGAGATGATGCCGATGATGATGACGATGATCTGGACGATCTGTTTGGCGCGCGCGTCGAGCGGCAGCCGCTGGACGAGATAAAGCACCAACACGATGACAAGGAACGTAATCAGGATTCCGATAAGTAGCCCCATGGATCAACTCCCTTTTCACAACGACAGCGCGATTGCGCCGGGATTGTAACTATGGAGCGAGGGTAAAAGTTCCGATTCTCCCGGAAACTTCTTTAGCCGGGTTGGTTGGAGAAGTTGCCGGGCAGCCTCCGCGTCAAGGCGCAGGCTTGCAGGCGATGCCCTGGTCCTGTTCGCCCTTCGTCGCGTCGAAAAGCGTCGCTTCGTCGCCCTTGGTCCACCAGATATACTGGCCGCCGGCATATTTCGCGCCCGAAGCGGCAATCACATTGGAGGCGACGACAAAGGTATCGTCGATCGTGAAAGTCACCAGCGAGACCGGGCCGGCATTGATGTACTCCGCTTCGACGGGCTTGCCGCCGCAGTCATAACGCGCCGATTGCCGGTTCACCGCACCGGCTCCCGGAGCACGGAACGTCACGTCGATCCCTTCGGAACCCACCGTCATCGACGCCAGTTTGATCGCGGTCCGGCCCTCCGCCTTGCTGAGCACGAGTTTCGATCCGTCGACTGCCCAGGAGAGTTCGCTGCCAAGCGCCTCCAGGAATTTCTGTTCCTGGGTCATCGCCGCCGGCACGCACATCTTGCGTGTCGATGCGGCCGGGCCGAAGGTGATCTTCGTGCCCGACAGACTGAAGGTGCCGGTGAAATGGTTGCAGCCGGCCATGCCGCCATAGGTGCCGTCCTCGCGGATTTCCAGCGTCGATTGCAGATCGTCGATGACGCCGCCGCCACCGATGTCCTCGGCAAGCCAGGTACCGACGAGCTGCGGCGGAACGTTTTCGGCTGCAACCGGCTGCATCGAGGCCATCTCGATGGTCACGCACGCGCAGGAAACGGCGGTAATGATCTTCAGCATCGCGAACTCCTTCGGGCTCCGACTCAAAGCAGTCCGATTCTTAGCCCGTGGACGACACGGATTGAAGACCGCGCCCTTGTTGCCGGCGGAATTCGCCTGTAGAGCCTAGCAAACAACATAAAAACTCGGATCGATCTCGCGAAGATCACGTGTCCGCAGCGCAGGCTGCGCCGGGCATCCCGTCCGAAAAGAAGAACATGGGTATTGGTATGGCATCCCGCGACAGTGCGAAGCGCCGACTGACGATCCTCGGATCAACCGGTTCGATCGGCACCAACACGCTCGACGTCATCGAGCGCCTTGGCGGTCGCGAGCGCTTCGAAGTCGTCGCTGTCACCGGCAACGGCAACATCCCCCTGCTCGCCGAACAGGCCGTGAAGGTTGGTGCAGAACTCGCCGTCACCGCCAACGAAAACCAATTCGAAAACCTGAAGGCAGCCCTTGCCGGCACCGGCATTGCCGTCGCCGCCGGCCGAAGCGGTCTGATCGAGGCAGCCGAACGCGATGCCGATTGGGTGATGGCGGCGATCGTCGGCAATGCCGGTCTTGCTCCCACGCTCGCAGCCGCCCGCCGCGGCGCCGACATCGCACTCGCCAACAAGGAGTGCCTGGTTTCCGCCGGAAGCCTCTTCATCGACGCGGTGAAGAAGGGTGGCGGCCGGCTGCTGCCTGTCGACAGCGAGCACAATGCCATCTTCCAGGTGCTGGACGAGCACCAGCGCCACGCGGTCGAGCGCATCATCCTGACGGCTTCGGGTGGCCCCTTCCGCACCAAGTCGCTCGAGGAGATGCGGCATGTAACCGCCGATGTCGCCCGCGCCCATCCCAACTGGTCGATGGGCCTCAAGATCTCGATCGACAGCGCCTCCATGTTCAACAAGGCGCTGGAGATGATCGAGGCGAAGCACCTCTTTGCCCTCAAGCCGGAACAGGTCGAGGTGATCGTGCATCCGCAGTCGGTGATCCATTCGATGGTCGGCTACACGGATGGCTCGGTGCTGGCGCAGCTCGGCTGCCCGGACATGCGCACCGCCATCGGCTACGCACTCGCCTATCCGAGCCGCTGCAGCCTGCCGATCGAACGGCTCGATTTCGCCAAGCTGTCGCGCCTCGATTTCGAAGCGCCGGACGAAGTGCGCTTCCCGGCAATCCGCCTGGCGCGCCGCGCCATGGTCGAGGGCGGCGTGCAGGGGGCCGTGCTCAACGGCGCCAAGGAAACGGCGCTCGACGCCTTCATCGCCGGACGAACCGGCTTTCTCGCCATGGCGGAGATCGTCGAGAAGGTCATGGACAAGCTCGCCGACCTGCCGGCGGCTACATCGATGGACGATGTCTTCGCCGCCGACGAAAAAGCCCGGCATCTCGCGGCCGGGCTGCTTCAATAACTGGTCTGGTCGGGCATCCCGCCCCTCATCCGCCTGCCGGCACCTTCTCCCCGCAAGCGGGGCGAAGGGACGTTGCAGCACCCGCTCTGATCCGCCCCTAACGCTCGAAGTTCCTGCTTCTCTGAATGGAGAGAGGCGGTGTTTCGGCATTGAACGGACACAGAGTTCAGCCGTTGTCCTCGTTCCCTCTCCCCGCGAGCGGGGAGAGGGTTAGGGTGAGGGGCATACTTCTCGGAAGCTAAGCCGCCGCTTACGCGACCGCGCGGGCCAGCGCACAGCGCGACCACAGCGAATGCAGCGCGTTGACGAGATGGTCGATATCGGCATCCGAATGCAGCGGCGTCGGGGTGATGCGCAGGCGCTCGGTCTTCTTGGGCACCGTCGGATAGTTGATCGGCTGCACATAGACGCCGAAATTGTCGAGCAGCAGGTCGGAGATCCACTTGCACTTGGCAGCGTCGCCAACCATGACCGGCACGATATGGCTCGGGTTCGGCATATGCGGAATGCCGCGCTGGTCGAGCAGCGAACGCAGACGACGGACGCGCTCCTGGTGTGCGAAGCGTTCGACCTGGCTTTCCTTCAGGTGGCGGATCGAGGCGAGCGCACCGGCGGCAAGCGTTGGCGGCAGCGCCGTGGTGAAGATGAAGCCGGAGGCAAACGAGCGGATGAAGTCGCAGAGCGCCGCAGAACCGGTGATATAGCCACCCATGACGCCGAAGGCCTTGCCGAGCGTGCCTTCGATCACCGTCAGGCGATGCATCAGGCCTTCGCGCTCGGCAATACCGCCACCGCGCGGACCGTACATGCCGACGGCATGCACTTCGTCGAGATAGGTCATGGCGCCGTACTTGTCGGCGAGGTCGCAGAATTCCTTGATCGGCGCGATGTCGCCGTCCATCGAATAAACCGACTCAAACGCGATGATCTTCGGCGCGCGCGGATCGGCGGCGGCGAGCTTGGCTTCGAGGTCAGCGACCGAATTGTGCTTGAAGATGACGCGTTCGCACTTGGAGTGACGGATCCCCTCGATCATCGAAGCGTGATTCCCGGCGTCCGAGAAGACGATGACGCCAGGAATCTTCGAACAGAGCGTCCCGAGTGCGGCCCAGTTGGACACGTAGCCCGAGGTGAACAGCAGCGCCGATTCCTTGCCGTGCAGGTCCGCGAGCTCGCGCTCAAGCAGGACGTGGTAATGGTTGGTACCGGAGATGTTGCGGGTGCCGCCGGCGCCGGCGCCGCATTCGTCGATGGCGCGCTTCATCGCCTCGGTGACGATGGAATGCTGGCCCATGCCGAGATAGTCGTTCGAACACCAGACGGTGACTTCCTGAACGCCCGCAGCCGTGTGGCGCGCTGCCTTCGGGAAGTTGCCGCGATGACGGGCGAGGTCTGCGAAAACCCGGTAGCGGCCTTCCTGATGCAGCCCGTCCAGCTCGTTCTTAAAGAAATTCTCGAAATCCATCATTTTCTCCAGTGCCCGGTCGCTTTTCTTCAATCAAAGCGACCTGGGGTCAACCTCGGAATGCTCGGCATCTGCCAACTGCGGCAAAAGGCCCCTGAAGCGCTGCGTGTCCAATGAATGCATCCGGAATGATCTAGCATTTTCGGACCGAAGCATCTTCGCTGCTTTCACTGAAACCGTTTCAACCTGGAGAGCCCTAGTTTTGAAACATTCCAAAGAAAGCCCTAGCGCATGTTCATCTCTTCAAGCTTGATCGAAGTCAAGCAAGGATGAAAAAAGGACGGCCGAAGCCGCCCCCTTTTTTTGCTGTTTGGCGATACCCCATGCCGGTCAGGCCGCCGCCACGGCGCGCTTGGCCATGACCTTCACCAGATTGGCGCGGTAGGCCGCGTCGGCGTGAATGTCGGAGAGCAGTTCCGAGGCATCGACGCTGACATTGCTGAGCGCGTCCGGCGACCAGTTGGCAACCAGCGCCGCCTCCATATCGCCATGCCGGAACACCCCGTTCGCTCCCGCTCCGGTAACGGCCACCCGGACGTCGCCATTGTCCCGTCGCGCGACGAACACACCGGTCATCGCGTAGCGCGATGCCGGATTGGCGAACTTCTGATAGGCAGCCTTGGCAGGCGCTTCGAAGCTGATGGCGGTGACGATCTCGCTGTCCTCCAGCGCTGTTTCGAACAGGCCGGTGAAGAAATCATCTGCCGCAATCTCGCGCTTGTTGGTCACGATCGTCGCACCGAGCGCCAGCATCGCCGCCGGATAATCGGCCGCCGGGTCGTTGTTGGCGATGGAACCGCCGATCGTGCCCATGTGCCGCACATGCGGGTCGCCGATATGGCTGGCAAGGCTGCAGATCGCCGGACAGACGGCTTTGAGCGCCGCCGCCGACGCCACGTCATAATGTGTCGTGGCGGCGCCGATCCGCACTGACCGGCCGGAAACCGTGATGCCTTGCATCTCGGCGATATGCCGGAGGTCAATGAGATCGCTCGGTGCCGCCAGCCGCTGCTTCATCGTCGGGATCAGCGTCATGCCGCCGGAGACATACTTGCCTTCGCCGGCCGCTTCCATTCGGCTGACGGCATCCTGAACCGAGGACGCCCGGTGATATTGGGTCTCGTACATGCGGTGTCCTCCCGTTCACTTGGCCGCGTGCGCCGCCGCCCACACCTTCTGCGGTGTTGCCGGCATGGTGAGCGCGTTGTTGCCGATGGCATCCGTAATGGCGTTGATCAGCGCCGGCGGCGAGCCGATCGCGCCCGCCTCACCGCAACCCTTGATCCCCAAGGGATTGTTCGGGCAGGGCGTGTTCGAGGTCGAGACCTGGAACGACGGCAGATCGTCGGCACGCGGCATGGCGTAGTCCATGTAGCTTGCCGTCAGCAGCTGGCCCGAGGGGTCGTAGTGTACCCCTTCGAGCAGTGCCTGGCCGATGCCCTGGGCAATGCCGCCATGAACCTGCCCCTCGACGATCATCGGGTTGATGATATTGCCGAAGTCGTCGGCGGCGACGAACTGGACGATCTTGGTCCGCCCCGTATCGGGATCGACCTCCACCTCGCAGATGTAGCAACCGGCCGGGAAGGTGAAGTTGGCCGGATCGTAGAAGGCGCCCTCCTTCAGGCCCGGCTCCATGCCCGCGGGCAGGTTATGGGCGGTGTAGGCGGCAAGCGCCATCTGGAACCAGGGCACCGCCTTGTCGGTGCCGGCAACCTTCAGTTCGCCGTTCTCAATCACGATGTCGCTTTCGTCCGCTTCCATCAGATGCGCGGCGATCTTCTTCGCCTTGGCCTCCACCTTGTCGAGTGCCTTGACGACGGCGGACATGCCGACGGCGCCGGAGCGCGAGCCGTAGGTGCCCATGCCCATCTGCACCTTGTCGGTATCGCCATGCACGATGTTGACGCTGTCAATCGGAACGCCGAAGCGGTCGGCGACGAGCTGTGCAAAGGTGGTCTCGTGGCCCTGGCCGTGGCTGTGCGAGCCGGTCAAGACCTCGATCGTGCCGACCGCATTGACCCGCACCTCGGCCGATTCCCACAGACCGACGCCGGCCCCGAGGGAGCCCACCGCCGCCGACGGCGCGATGCCGCAGGCCTCGATGTAGCAACTCATGCCGATGCCGCGCTTCATGCCGCGGCGATCGGCTTCCGCCTTGCGGGCGGCAAAGCCGTTCCAGTCAGCCGCCTGCATCGCTGCGTTCAGCGACGCTTCGTAGTCGCCCGCGTCATAGTTCATGATCACGGGCGTCTGGTGCGGGAAGGAGCGGATGAAGTTGACCCGCCTCAGTTCCGCCGGTGAGACCCCGAGTTCGCGCGCCGCCGTCTCCATGGTGCGTTCGAGCAGATAGGTCGCCTCCGGCCGCCCGGCGCCGCGATAGGCATCCACCGGTGCGGTGTTAGTGTAGACCGTGCGCACATTCGCGTGGATCGCCGGGATGTCGTACTGGCCGGAAAGCAGCGTCGCATAGAGATAGGTCGGCACCGCCGAGGAGAAGAGCGACATATAGGCGCCGAGATTGGCGATCGTGTCGACCTTCAGCCCGATGATGCGATTGTTCGCATCGAAGGCCATCTTCACCGTCGACACGTGGTCGCGGCCATGCGCATCGGTCAGGAACGCCTCGGTCCGATCCGATGTCCATTTGACCGGCACGCCGGTGCGCTTCGACGCCCAGAGACAGACGATCTCCTCCGGATAGATATAGATCTTCGAGCCGAAGCCACCGCCGACATCGGGCGCGATCACCCTGAGCTTGTTTTCCGGAGCGACATTATAGAAGGCGCTCATCACCAGCCGCGCCACATGCGGGTTCTGGCTGGTGGTGTAGCAGGTGTAGTGGTCGTCGCCGGCGTCATAGATGCCAAGTGCGGCCCGCGGCTCCATCGGATTGGGCGAGAGCCGGTTGTTATGAATCGTGACCTCGGTGACATGCGCGGCCGATGCGATCGCCTTGTCAGTCTCCGATTCGTCGCCGATCTGCCAGTCGAAGATCAGGTTGTTGGGCGCTTCCGGATGAAGCTGTGGCTGTCCCGCCTCGAGCGCTTTCGACGCATCGATCACGACGGGAAGTTCCTGATAATCGACGACGACCGCCTCGGCCGCATCGCGTGCCTCGGCCACGCTATCGGCAACGACGATCGCCACGGCATCACCTACATAACGCACGGTCTCGTGCGCAAGCGGCCGCCAGGCGCCCATCTTCATCGGCGATCCGTCCTTGGAGTGGATCATCCAGCCGCAGATCAGGTTGCCGATACCGTCGGCGAGGATCTGCTTGCCGTCGAGCACGTCGATCACGCCGGGCATGTCCTTGGCCGCAGACGCGTCCACCTTCAGAATCTTCGCGTGCGCATGCGGGCTGCGCACGAACACCGCATATTTCATGCCCGGCACGGACATGTCGTCCGTATAGCGGCCCTTTCCGGTCAGGAACCGCTTGTCTTCCTTGCGCGCCACCCGCGCGCCAATGCCTTCAACGCCCATTGCCTATCTCCTCCCGAGATATCCAGCGACAGTCCTTCGATGACATGCCTTCGGGGCGAGGTCCCGCCCCCAAATCTACCGCTATTCTGCGGCCACGCGGGCGCCGCTCATCTCAGCGGCGGCAGCAAGGATCGCCTTGACGATATTGTGATAGCCGGTACAGCGACAGATGTTGCCTTCGAGCTCGGCGCGCACCGTCGCCTCGTCCAGTTGGCCCTGGTGCCTTCGGATCATGTCGACGGCCGTCATCACCATGCCGGGTGTGCAGAAGCCGCATTGCAGGCCGTGATTGGCCTTGAACGCCGCCTGCACCGGATGGAGTTCGCCGTCCGCCGCCAACCCTTCGATGGTGGTGATCGTGGATCCGGCCGCCTGTGCGGCGAGGATGGAACAGCTCTTGACCGATTTTCCGTCCATATGGATGACGCAGGCGCCGCACTGCGACGTGTCGCAGCCGACATGGGTGCCGGTCAGTCCGAGATTTTCGCGTATGAATTGCACCAGCAGTGTGCGGTCGTCGCAATGACCGCTCACCTGACGGCCGTTGACCGTCATTGTTACTTTCGCCATTTCGCTCCTCCGGGGTCGGTCAATGCCAACACGAGCGCGGCCGAAAAGTCGGGTGAGATGGTTCACGCGACTAGGGTACGCGCCAACTGATATCGATGCCCGTCGCCCACGGATCCGCTCCTCCGGATGTCGCAGGCTTGTTTGTATCATTTGTCTTTTTTGGGAATGCCGCAACCGCTACCGCCCGCCGGACGACAATATTTTTCCACGCGGGTTGTATCTCGCGGAACTGAGCCTTCATGTCCCGTTCAGGAACGATATCATTATCTTGCGCGCCGGAAGAAGCCGCAGGTCCCCGTAGACTTTCAATAGGGACCGCGTATTTTCCGAACTGCAAGTTCAGGTGGAGCGGGATGTTCCCGGCTTCGCCATCATCCACGGGACGGACTGAGCGCTAGGCTTAAGATCCGTAGAGATCGGAGAGAACAACATGAAGAAAGCCATCGCACTTGTGCTGGTCGCCCTATCGGTCGCAAGCTGCACCCAGACGGAAAAAGGCGCCGGCATCGGTGCCGTTTCCGGCGCGATCATCGGCGGCGCTGTCACCGGCGACGTCCGTGGCGCAGCGGTCGGCGCGGCCATCGGCGGCGTTTCCGGCGCAGTCATCGGCAACGTCACCGAGCAGCCGGGCCAGTGCTACTACCGCGACCGCTATGGCCGCCGCTACATCGACTCTTGCCCGCGCTAAGGCGTAGCGAAGACGGTCATCCTTCGGCGTAGCGCAAGCTCTCCGTAGGATCCAATTACCCCCCTCATGGCGCAAAGCCTGAGGGGGTTTTTCGTTCCGGACGCGCCGGCGAAGCTAGGCATACCCCCAAGAAATGATCCGACGCGCGCAAACCGGGTGGTTATCGGCCGCGCAAATCCGTCTGCTGTCCTCGAAGTATCATCCATCGAGGCCGTCACATGTCGAAATCACCAGGCAATCCACTGCCGCCAGCCTTCAAGCGGATCGGCTGGTCCAATCTTTTTGCGCAATTCTCGGAGCAGATGGCGCTGGCTGCCGCTCCGCTCGCCGCGGTGCTGCTGCTCGCCGCCGGTCCGGCGGAAACCGGATGGCTGCAGATGGCCCAGACACTTCCGTTTCTCCTGCTCGCCATTCCGGCCGGGCTCGTCGCCGATCGCGCCTCGCGACTGAGGCTGATGGTCTCCTCGGAAATGCTGCGCGCGCTGTCGCTGGTCGCCACGCTGCTCCTGATGGTCAGCGGCCTTTTGACCCTGCCGCTTCTGGCTGCGATGGGGTTCGTCGGTGCCATCGGCACCGTTTGTTACAATGTCGCTGCCCCTGCCCTTATTCCGGTGATCGTTCCCCGCGCCCAACTGGCCGATGCCAACCGCTGGCTGGAACTCGCCCGCAGCCTTGCCTATTCGGGCGGGCCGGCGATCGGCGGCGCGATCGTCGCATGGACGGGCGCATCCCTGGCCTATGTCGCTGCCACATGCCTTTCTCTTCTCTCCGTCGTCCTGCTTGCCGGCCTTGGCGAGCATCACCAACCCGCCGCGGCAAAACGCAAACTTCTGCAGGATCTGACCGAAGGCGCACGGTTCCTTGCCGGCCACACGCTGCTCAGGCCGATCCTCGTCACGGCGATAGTCTTCAACACCGCCTGGTTCGTGCTGCAGGCGGTCTATGTCGCTTATGCCATTCAAACCCTCGGCATGACGGCGACAGGCGTCGGCATCACGCTCGGCATCTATGGCGCCGGCATGATGATCGGCGCATTCGCCGCGCCCGCCATTGCGCGCCGTGTCCCCTTCGGCGTGATGATTGCGCTTGGTCCGCTCGGCGGGTTGGCGGCGGCCGCCGTGATGCTCTCGACGATCTGGATGCCATCCGGCGTTCTTGCCGGCTTGAGCTTCTTCCTCTTTGGCGCAGGGCCTGTGCTCTGGTCGATCGCCACCCTCACCTTGCGCCAGGCCGTCACGCCGAATGCGATGCTGGGTCGGGTTTCCGCCTTCATCACCACAGCCACGTTCGGCGCGCGGCCGATCGGCGCAGCGCTGGGTGCCGTCGTCGCCACGCGTTTCGGCGTCGAGGCATGCCTGGCCGTTGCCGCGACGGGTTTCCTGGTCCAGTTTCTCGTTATCATAGCCTCTCGCGTGCCGCAGTTGCGGGCACTGCCGGAAGCCGCATAGGCCCGACGATCCGCGGACAAAACCAGCCAAACACCCAGCAAAATGCCGGCGCGCCTGGCTGGCAACCGTCCGTCCGGAGCCTATGGTTGTGCTGCGCCGACAACATTTCGGAGCTTTTTCCCGGAAAACGGCACCGAAAATCGGTATCAGGGGTGGATGCAGCCGGCTGTCATCGTTAACAGATGGAAAACCTTAGGCATGCAATAGTGACCCGGCCGCATAAGCAGGCAGTTTGTATTGGGTCGCCTGAAGACGGGATGCGGAAGCGAATGTCCCCACCACGGTCGAGTATTGCGTACTGGAAGGCCGCAACTGCGCTTGCAGTCGCCTTCTCGTTTGCGCTCGGCCCGATTTCCGCCAAAAACGCCCATGCCTTCAAGCTCTTCGGCATGAAGTTCTTCGAGAGCGACGAAGAGGAAGCGCCGGTCATCGACCCGGTCAACTATACGCTTACCTTCGACGCCGGCACCGAAGACAAGGAACTGAAGGAAGCGCTGGAAAACAGCTCGCAGCTCGTCCAGGGTCAGGAAAAGCCCGTGTCCGGCGATCTCGGTCTTGCCATCCGCGCGCGCGACGATCGCGACCGGCTGCTCGCCGCCCTCTACGAAAAGGCCCGCTACGGCGGCACCGTGGCAATTCGCGTCAACGGCCAGGACATCGACAGCCTGCCGCCGGATCCCGCCTTCCCCGACGGGCAGGCGATCCCGGTAACGGTCACCGTCACGCCCGGCCCCGCCTTTACGGTCGGTTCCGTCAGGTTCGAAGGTGATGCGGCCGGCTTCAATCCTGATAACTATGGCCTGCCTGCCGGCGCACGCGCCGATTCGACCCTGATCATCAAGGCTGGCGAAAAGGTCGTGAACGACCTGCGCGAGCAGGGCCGGCCACTCGCCAAGCTCACCGAACGCAGCGCCGTCGCCAACCACGCCAATTCCACCGTCGACGTCGTCATCGGCGCAAGCGGCGGGCCGGTCGCGCCTGTCGGCGATGTCAGCGTATCGGGAACCAAGACCGTCGATCCCGGTTTCGTGCGCGACTATTCGCGCCTCAACGAAGGGCGCCCCTATTCGCCCGAGGATATCCGCAAGGCATCCGAGCGCCTGCGCCAGCTCGGCGTGTTCTCAAGCGTGACGATCAAGGAAGCCAACACGCTGTCGCCTGACGGATCGATCCCAATGAAGATCGAGGTCTCGGAAGGCAAGCATAAATATTTCGGCTTCGGTGCGCAGGTTTCGACCACCGATGGTCTGGGTGTCTCGGGTTATTGGGGACACCGTAATCTCTTCGGGCGGGCGGAATCGCTGCGCATAGAAGGCTCGGTCGACCGCATCGGCGAGACGAAGGAACTGGACAAGCTCGACTATTCGGTCGGCATCCTCTTCGCCAAGCCCGGCGCCTTCGGCCCCGCCTCGACCTTTACCGCCAGCCTCAAGGCCAACATCCAGGATCCGGACGCCTACCGCGCCAAGATCCTGACGGGTGCTGCCGGCGCCACATTCGAACTCTCGCCGACCGACACCGTGTCCGGTGGCGGCGAGCTGAGCTGGGCCAACATCGACGACGCCTTCGGCTCGAACTCCTACCTGACTGCCGCCATTCCGCTCGAATATGTGCGCGACACTCGCGACGACAAGCTGAACGCGACCGACGGCTACCGGGCGATGATCAACGCCAAGCCGAGCTACGAGATCAAAGGCCAGACCTTCTTCTCGTCCTTCGAAGCGTCGGCATCGGGCTACCATGCGCTCGGCGACGAGAAGCGTTTCGTTCTCGCCGGCAAGATCGGCGCCGGCGTGCTCGTCGGCGGCAGCGGGCTTGAGGATATCCCGGCGAACCGTCGCTTCTATCTTGGCGGTGGCGGTTCCGTGCGCGGCTACTCCTACCAGGAGATCGGCCCGCGCAACGCCGACAACGAGGAGACCGGCGGGCGTTCCTATGTCAACGCCTCGCTTGAAGCCCGCATCGCGATCACCGACACGATCGGCGTGGTGCCGTTTATCGATGCCGGCACGGTGTCGGCGAAAACGACGCCCGATTTCTCCGACATTCGCGCCGGCGCCGGCATCGGCCTGCGTTATGCCACGCCCTTCGGCCCCATCCGTCTCGACTTCGCCGTGCCGCTCAACAAATATCCCGGTGGCACCAAGTACGGCATCTATGCCGGTATCGGCCAATCGTTCTGAGTAGGGCCGATTCTCCAGCAAGAACCGGCAAATTGCCGTCATTGCGCGATAGTTTCGCCCTGCGGCGATTCCGCTGCAGCGCAACTTGCGCTAAGGGTAGAGCATGAATCAGGTCGTCCGCTTCCTTCGCGCGACGCTGCGCTATGGCCTTCGTGTGCTTGGCGTGATTGCGGTCGTTGCCCTCCTTCTCGTCGCCTTCGTGGGCTTCACGACTCCAGGCGCCCGCCTCGTCGCCTGGGCAATCGAGAAATATGCGGCAACGCCTGACCAGATCGTGCGGATCGCTGATCCGAGTGCGCTGCTGACAGGTGAGTTTGCGGCAGGAAGCATCACGCTTTTCGACGGCCAAGGCGTCTATGCGGAGGTCCGCGACCTCAAGCTCAACTGGTCGCCGGCGGCCCTCCTCTCCTTCCGCTTCGACGCCGCGGCGTTGTCCGCCGGCTCGGTGCGTGTCGAACGCCTGCCGATCCCCTCGACCGAGACCAAGGAAGTGCGCGCGACCTTCGCGCTTCCCGTCGACGTCAAGATCGACGCGATCGATCTCAAGGAGATCGTCATCGGCAAGGCAATCGCCGGCGAAGATCAGTTCCTGACCGCCAGCGGCAAGATCAATGCGACCAACGAGAGCATTGCCCTCAGCCTGACCGCCGCCCAGCGTGACCGGCCGGAAGCGCGCGCCGTCGCCGATATCGTCTTCAACCCGGCGGGCAACGAGCTGAAGCTGGAGGCAACCGTCGATGAGCCCAACAACGGCGTGCTCGCAAAACTCCTTCGCCTGCCCAACGAGCCCGCGGTCAACATCAAGCTGACCGGCGAAGGTCCTCTTTCCGACTGGGCCGGCACTGCCACGGCCGCGCTCGACGGCAGCGAGATCCTCAAGCTCGACGGTCGCCACGTCCAGACACCCGACGGCATGCATCGGCTCACCGTCACTGGCGGCGGCGGCTTCGGTTCGCTGATGCCGCCGGCACTGCGTGCGATGTTCGAGGGCGAGACCAGCATCGACGTCGCAGCCGCGTTCAACGGCCAGGGCATGGTGCGCGTCGACAAGGGGCAGATCGCGACCGGCGCGCTGACCTTTGGCGCCTTCGGCACCTTCGACAGCAAGGGCGACAACAATCTGCAGGCCCGGCTTGCCGGCACCAACGGCGCGATCGACTTCCGCTGGCCGCTGCAGAAGGGCGAGGCCCAGGCAAAGATCAACGCCGTCAACCTGTCGCTGATCGGCGACGCGCAGGCCGCAATCCTCGATCTCGCCGCCGACGTCGCCTCCGTGACGCTGCCGGACGCGGCACTTGGCGCCGTCAAGCTGTCGGCGCGCAGCGACGGCTTCAACCTCGCTACACAATCAGGCCCGCTAAAAACGGTGATCGAAGTCGGTGAGGCAGGCTTCGTCGACGCCAACGTCACCCGGCTGGTCCAGGCGCCAATGAAGATCGACGCCAGCCTGTCGGTGACGAAGGAGAACATCGTCTTCGATCCGGTGACGATCGAAAGCCCCGGCATTGGCGGTTCGGTCACCGGTGCCGTCTCACGTGAGGAAAACACAGTTGCCGCCGCGTTCAAGCTCTTTACCGTTCCGGAGGCTCTGCCGCCGGCTGCGGCAGCGAAGTTCGACGGGACCATCGCGCTTGCCGGCGAAGTGAAGACGGCGACCGACGGCAGCGTGACCGTCGAGGGCCTCGAGCTCAAATCGAGCACGATCGAGGCGGCCGGCACGATAGCCTTGGCCCAGGGACAACTGACCACCGATCTCAAGGGAAAGCTGCCCAATCTCGGCAAGCTTCTGGCTGACGCCAAGGGCGAGGCTGAGTTTACCGCAGCCGTGACCGGCCCGCTCGCCGAACTCGGCATCAAGGCCGAACTGACCTCGAGCGGCGCCACGCTCGCCGGACGCACCCTCAGCGACCTCACGATCAAGGCCGACGCGAAGGCCAACCCCTCGAGCCCGCAGGCGAGCCTGACCGCAACCGGTGCGCTCGACGGCCAGGCGATCGACGTCAAGGCCGACGTCGTCTCCAAGGACGGACGCACCGCGATCCCCGTGCTCGAAGCCAGGATCGGTGAAAACAAGCTGACCGGTGCGATCAGTTTCACCCCGGACTTCAAACCGGACGGCAAGATCGATTTCAACCTGCCCGATCTCGGCCTGCTTGCCGCCATGGCCGGGCAGAAAGCCTCTGGCGATATCAACGGGTCGGCCGCAATCAAGACCGCAAACGGCATCACCTCCGTCGTCGTCAAGGCCGGCGGCAGCGGCATCAAGCGTGATGCCCTGACGATCGCCAAGCCGACTGCCGATATCACGATCTCCGATGTCGCGGCCCTCGCCATCAAGGGCAGCGTGCGCGCCGAAACCATCGCTCAAGGCGCCAACCGCGTTGCCGGCCTCGCCGTCGATTTCCAGCAGCAGGCGGGACGCACCGGCTTTTCGATCGACGGCAAATATGATGGTGGCCCGCTCACGGCTAAGGGCGATCTCACGAGTGCGAAGGGACGCACGGAAATTCGCCTCGCCTCCTTCGGCGCGACGCCAAAGGGCATCCCGCTGAAGCTCGCGCAGCCGACGGTCATCGCCATCGAAAACGGCACCGTCCGCCTCAACGCGCTGACGATCCAGGCATCGAAGGGCACCATCGCGGTCAACGGAACGGCCGGCGAAAAACTCGACATCACCGCCAAGCTCAATGCGCTGCCCGCAGCGCTGGCCAACGCTTTTGTCCCGGACCTCGGCGCCGAGGGCACGATCGCCGGCACCGTCGACGTCGCTGGCGCAACGTCCGCACCTGTCGTCGCCTACAACCTCAAATGGTCTGGCGCGTCGCTGGCCGCCGCACGCACGGCCGGGGTCGCCGCCTTCGACATCGCCGCCATCGGCAAGTTCGCCAACAACAAGGTAACGCTCGACACGACGCTTTCGGGCGCCAGCGGCCTTTCCTTCAAGGGCGGCGGCAATGTCGATATCGGCGGCAACATGCCGATCGCAATGAAGTTCAACGGCAACCTACCCTTTGCCCTCATTGCCAACCTGATGGCGGAAAAAGGCTTCACGCTCACGGGCCAGGCCGGCATCAACCTCGCGATTTCCGGCTCCGCCAAGGCGCCGCAGATCGCCGGCACCGTCAGGACATCCGGCGGGCGGCTCGTCGACGTGCGCCGCAACCTGGCACTGAACGATCTGACCGCCAATGTCGCGCTCGACGGAAAGCAGGCGACGATCTCCAAGCTCTCGGCCAATCTCGCGACCGGCGGCTCGATCGAGGCGACCGGCACCGTCGGCACGGTCCCCGGCTCCGGCTTCCCGGCCAATCTGACGATCCGCCTGAACAATGCCACCTATGTCGACGGCACGCTGTTCAACGCCAATCTCAATGGCGAAATGACGCTGACCGGTCCGCTGGTCGCGACCCCGACGCTCGGCGGCAAGGTTACGATCCGCAAGGCATCGATCACCATTCCCGAGAAGCTGCCCACCTCGCTCTCGGCAATCGACATCAAGCACAAGAATGCGCCGCCCAAGGTGCAGAAAATGGTCAAGGACCTGCGCAAGGACGAGGTGCCGGCAGCCGGCGCCAATGCCAGCGGCGGCATCGCCTTCGATCTGGCAGTTGCCGCCAACCAGGTCTTCGTGCGCGGCCGCGGCATCGACGCCGAACTCGGTGGCAACCTGACGATCCGGGGCACGGCCGTGCAGCCGATCGTTTCCGGCGGCTTCGAAATGCGCCGCGGGCGCCTCGAAATCCTCGGCAAGCGCCTGACCTTCACCGACGGCAATATCGGCTTCGGTGGCGACCTGATCCCGACGCTTGACCTCAAGGCGACCTCCAGCGTCGGCTCGACGACCATCACAGTCTCGGTTGCGGGCCTCGCTAACAATCCGCAGATCGCCTTCTCGTCATCGCCGGCGCTGCCGCAGGACGAGATCCTGGCACAGCTGATCTTCAACCGGTCGCTGTCGAACCTCTCGGCCTTCCAGATCGCCCAGCTCGCCTCCGCCGTCAGCCAGCTTGCCGGCGGAGGCTCGACGTCGCTGCTTGATGGCCTGCGCAACAAGCTCGGCGTCGACGACCTCGACGTCACCACCGACGAGCACGGCGGCGCTTCGGTGCGCGCCGGCAAGTATCTCAACGACCGGACCTATATCGAGCTGCAGCAGGGCTCTGATTCCGCCTCCAGCAAGGCGGTCATCAATCTCGATGTCGGCAAGGGCGTGAAACTCAAGGGCTCGGCCGCCGGCGACGGCTCGGCCTCGGGCGGTATCTTCTTCGAAAAGGAATATTGAGGGGCGGTTTGTCTGGCGTCGCGCTCCTCGACGACATTTTGATCAGATCAAGATATGGCCTGCGGACCGAATACGATTCGCAGCCGCGCGAATGCGTACCTACATCGGCATCAGCCGCCGTCACGGCCGATTTGCTGCATTCATTTTTCAGGTGATTGTATTGTCTTCCCGAAAACCGCATCTCGAATTGCCCGAGAATCTCCTGCCACTCGTTGCAGGCTATGACTGGAATCATGACACGCTCGGACAGTCGGACTCGAGCATCTTTCTACTGAAGGCGCCGGATCGCGCGATGCTGGTGCTGAAAGTCGAGGCTGCCGGCCCCTTCAGCGAATTCGTTGACGAGGCGGAGCGGCTTGATTGGCTGGCGTCTCAGGGCATGCCCTGTCCGCGGGTGATCGCCCGCGCCTTCGACGCGGAAACGAACTGGCTGCTGCTGCAGGCTGTCGAGGGCACGGACCTCGCCTCCACGACGCTGTCGCCAAAGGACCGGATCGTCATCTTGGCGGACGCCCTGAAACGCTTGCATGGGCTGGACGTCGCCGACTGCCCCTTCGATCACCGGATCGAAAAGCGCATCGCCATCGCGGGAGCGCGCACCGAAGCCGGCCTTATCGATGAAGACGATTTCGACGAAACGCGACTCGGCCGCACGGCGGCAGATCTTTTTGCAGAACTCCGAGCCCGCGTACCTTCGATCGGCAAGCTCGTCATTACCCACGGCGACGCCTGCCTGCCGAACATCATTGAGAGGTATGGCCGGTTCTCCGGTTTCATCGATTGCAGCCGGCTGGGCGTCGCCGATCCCTATCAGGACATTGCACTTGCCTGTCACAGCATCGCCCACAATCTCGGCGAGGAATGGGTGCAGCCGTTTCTGGCGCGCTATGGCATCGACAGGGACGATCCGGAGAAACGCGACCTCTACTGCCTGCTCGACGAGTTCTTCTGATTGCCACGCGGCGGGCAACATATCCCGCCAAAGTGCACGGCCATACAGGGAGAGGCCCGCAACGCCTCAGGCGGCGTTGCGGGCCTCGATGTTCAGATCGACGATTTCGGCATCCTCAATGGCGTTGAACAGCGCCCAGATATGGCCGAAAGGATCGATAAAGGCACCGACGCGGTCACCGGTCGACAAAGTCTCGGCCGGATTGCGCAGGCTTGCCCCCGCGCCGATCGCCCGGCCGATCACACGATCGACATCGCGAACATGCAGTTCCAGGATCACCGCCGTCGTGCCCAGCGCATGCGGAGAGCGCGGTCCTCCAAGCTTGGGCTCCGCATCGCGGCGCGGGTTGGCCCCGGCAATCCGGAAGACCGATTCCCCGATCCTCAGATCCGCACTCGTCAGAATGCCGCTCGGCCATTCGTGCCGCTGCAGGAGCTCGGCGCCGAGCGCCTCGCGATAAAAGGCGATGGCGCGATCCTCGTCGCCATGCCTGACAAACAGCTTCACACAGATCTGCCGATCGGCAAGCCTGCCGCCATTGGCAACCATGACATCCTCCATCTTGGGTGAGGCGCACATCATAGCGAAACATGAGAACAAAGCAAGAACAATTCGACTCCGAGTCGCGATTTCCTCACCGCTTTGGGCGGCGAAAGATGATCAGAATGCACCGGTCATCTTGCTGGTTTTCAACAGGATATTCGTCTCGGTGACGGTGATCCCGTCGATCAGGCGGATGCGCCGCAGCGTCTCGTCGAAGGAGACGAGATCGCGATCCTGCAGCTCGGCGATGAAGTCCCAGCGGCCATTGGTGCTGTGCAGCGCCCGGACCTGCGGCAGGCCGCGCAACTGTTCGGCAACGCGGTCGGCCATCTTTCCATGCACCTCGATCATCACCACGGCGCGGACCCCGGAAGCCGGGATTTCCGCGCCGGTTCGGATGGTAAAGGCGGCGATCGTGCCATTAGCGACGAGCCTGTCGATGCGGGCAGCAACGGTCGCGCGCGATACGCCTGTCATTTCCGATAGCGTTGAAACGGGGATGCGCGCATTCTGGCGCAAGGCGCTGATGAGTGCCTGATCGAGATCATCCATTGCTATCACTTTGTAACATGGTGCTTATCAATCTGTCGATTTTATCTCACTAATCGGCAGTTTTCCATCTTTTTGCTGACATGCATTTTGGCCATAATCCGCGCGATCCCAACCGGGTACACACGGAATTATCTTGAGAAGGAATCGGGCGGATATGACGACCATCACGCTGATCGGCGCACCCATCGAAGAAGGTTCTGGACGGCGCGGCGCAGCCATGGGGCCGACGGCCCTGCGCATAGCCGGCATCGACACGGTGCTGCGCGACCTCGGCCACACGGTTCACGACGAAGGCGACGTCAAGCCGCTGCCGGCCCGCGACCTCGCCAACCACCCGGGCGCCAACAATCTGCAGATCGTCGCAGCCTTTGCCCGCGCGCTGCACGATTCCGTGCACGACACGGTTCGCAAGGGCCACTTCCCGATCATCCTCGGCGGTGACCACGCGCTCTCCATGGGCAGCGTCTCCGGCATGGCGCGTTACGCCGCCGAAGTCGGCCGGCCGCTCTTCGTGCTCTGGCTCGACGCCCACGCCGACTTCAATTCGCCGTCAACCTCCCCCTCCGGCAACATGCACGGCATGCCGGTCGCGTATTTCTGTGGCGAAGCGGAATTCGCTCCGATTCTGCCGGCCGACCGGCCGTTCGTCGATCCGAAGAAGGTCTTCCAGGTCGGCATCCGCTCCGTCGACGATCGCGAGCGCGAAGAGATCACCGAGCACGGCGTACGCGTCTATGACATGCGCGCCGTCGACGAACTCGGCATGGCCCACATCATGCGCCAGATCCTCAATGAGGTTCGCGCCGCCAACGGCCTGCTGCATGTCAGCCTCGACGTCGATTTCATGGATCCGGAACTCGCCCCCGGCGTCGGCACCACCGTTCCCGGCGGCGCGACCTTCCGCGAGGCGCACCTGATCATGGAAATGCTCTGGGAAAGCGAACTCGTTTCCTCGCTCGACGTCGTCGAGCTCAACCCCTTCCTCGATGACCGCGGCAAGAGCGCGCGTATCCTGGTCGAATTGACGGCGAGCCTCTTCGGCCGCCGCGTGCTCGACCGGCCGACCCGCAGTGCCTGAGATAACAAACGGAGGACAATGTATGAATACGACGGCAGCCCTGATCGAAACCGAATACCGGCTTGGCGCGCATAACTACAAACCGCTCGACGTGGTGCTCTCGCGCGGCGAAGGCGTCTATGTCTGGGACATGGAGGGCAATCGCTACCTCGATTGCCTCTCGGCCTATTCGGCCGTCAACCAGGGCCACTGCCATCCGAAGATCCTGAAGGCGATGATGGTGCAGGCGCAGAAGCTGACGCTCACCTCCCGCGCCTTCCGCAACGACCAGCTCGCGCATTTCTATGAAGAGATCGCAGCCCTCACCGGCTCGCACAAGGTGCTGCCGATGAACTCCGGCGCCGAAGCCGTCGAAACCGCCGTCAAGGCGGTGCGTAAGTGGGGTTACGAGGTCAAGGGCGTGGCCGAAAACCAGGCCGAGATCATCGTCTGCTCCAACAACTTCCATGGCCGCACCATGGGCATCGTCGGCTTCTCCACCGACCCGGATGCCCGCACCGGCTTCGGCCCGTTCGCGCCCGGCTTCAAGGTCGTGCCCTTCGGCGACATCGAGGCTTTCCGCGCTGCGATCAACGAGAACACCGTCGCCTTCCTCGTCGAGCCGATCCAGGGCGAAGCGGGCGTTATCGTTCCGCCGGTTGGCTATTTCACGACCGTTCGCGAGCTCTGCACCAAGCATGGCATCACGCTGATCCTCGACGAAATCCAGACCGGCCTTGGCCGCACCGGCAAGCTGCTCGCCGAAGAGCACGAAGCCATCGAAGCCGACGTGACGCTGATCGGCAAGGCGCTCTCTGGCGGCTTCTACCCGGTCTCCGCCGTGCTTTCGAACTCCGAAGTATTGGGTGTTCTGAAGCCGGGCCAGCACGGTTCGACCTTCGGCGGCAACCCGCTCGCCTGTGCCATCGCCCGGGCGGCGCTGAAGGCGCTGACGGAAGAAGGCATGATCGAGAACTCAGCCCGCATGGGCGAGCGCTTCCAGAAGGGCCTCACCGACATCCGCTCCAACATCATCAAGGAAGTTCGCGGTCGCGGCCTGATGCTGGCGGTCGAGCTGGTGCCGGAAGCCGGTGGCGCCCGCAAGTACTGCGAAGCACTGAAGCAGCTGGGTATCCTTGCTAAGGACACCCATGGCGACACGATCCGCATTGCGCCGCCGCTAGTGATCAACGCTGAACAGGTCGACTGGGCCGTGGAACAGTTCGCAAAGGTTCTCGCCTCCGCCTGACCCCAAGATCCGATCCGCCCCGAGCCAGGCTCAGGGCGGATCTTCCTTGAAGCGACGCAATTCCGGACGGAAAACCGTTTCACACTTTTCCTGGAACTGCTCTAAGCACTTGCAAAAGCAAGTCTTAACGAATCCCGGCCTATAGTCCCTTCCCAAAGCGCAAAGCGGTTCTTCCGCGCATGATGCAGCTGCGCCCCGCCGGATGTGATCGGCGGACTGTAAGGATCTCTCCCCAACGGACCATCGCCGCGCTCCCATGCGCCGGCAGCCATGCGGAGATATCTCGAGTTTGGCGGTGTCGCGCCATGGGCGTCGACCGGAAAGCTGGAAGGACCTTCGATGACAAGCACACTCAGGACGGCCGGGTTTGACGGCGAGACGCTGGAGATCATTGCGTTCCGCCTCCACGATCAGGAATTCTGCGTCAAGACGACGACGATCCGCGAAATCCGCGGCTGGGCGCCCTCCACCCCCATTCCCCATTCGCCGCCGGAAGTGATCGGTGTCATGAACCTGCGCGGCACAGTGATCCCGATCATCGATCTTGCCCACAAGCTCGGCATGAAATCGACGACGGCCAACGAACGCAGCGCCATCGTCGTCGCCGAAGTGCACAACATGGTGATCGGCCTCGTCGTCGATCGCGTCTCCGACATCCTCACCGTTCAGGGCAGCCAGGTGCAGCCGGTGCCGGAAGTGACAGCGTCCTTCGACAAGAGCTTTGCCGAAGGCATCATCGCCAACGAGAACGGCATGATCTGCTTCCTCAACCTGGCGCGAATGTTCAAGGAACGTGAAGTCGAAGAACTGGCCGCCTGAGGTAACCCTGAGGTAGCAGACGAACGACATGAAGGCCGCCCTACGTGCCGTGGGGCGGCCTTTCTTATTGGCGGCAGACCCAGATTGCACGGCAGTAGATTAGAAAAGCAGGATCAACTAATTCAACTAAAATTGGATATACGAGTTTTTACAACTGAAATTTGATAGTTGCTATTTTAACACCGGCTTAATAGTCCTGTTACTAACCTAGATTGTAGAAACACGGCGCCTTGGGCATGAAGCCCGGTAGTTCGAACTCCCCTCACGAAGCACGAAGCCGCTGACCCGGTGGGCCGGCGTAGGACGACCAGACAATTTTCGGCAGGCCGGTATTTGTCTTAGTCCGGGAGTTGCGCCGCTTTGGCCCCGCAAACCCTGTCAAAGAAGGCACGAAGCCCCGGCTTGAGCCAACAAACGAGATCAGAGGGTTACAATGTTCGCTCTCGGTAAAATTGCAGATGCGCGCCAGATCGTCGCCGCGCTTTCGAAGTCGCAGGCCATCATTCAGTTCGACCTGACCGGCAAGATCCTGACCGCCAATGAGAACTTCTGCCAGGCGCTCGGCTACGGCCTTTCGGAAATCGTCGGCCAGCACCATCGCATGTTCTGCCCGGCCGACTACACCCAGACGCAGGAATACCGCGACTTCTGGGCCCGCCTCGGGCGCGGCGAGTTCGACGCCAATGCCTACAAGCGCATCGCCAAGGGCGGCCGCGAAATCTGGATCCAGGCGACCTACAATCCTGTGTTCCGCGGCGGCAAGCCGTACAAGGTGGTGAAGTTCGCAACCGACATCACCGCCGCCAAGGCGCGGGCAACCGAGGATGCCGGCAAGCTCGACGCGATCTCCCGTTCGCAGGCGGTCATCGAGTTCACACCGACAGGCGAAATCCTGACGGCCAACGAGAATTTCTGCGCCGCACTCGGCTACAGCCTCTCGGAAATCCAGGGCAAGCATCACAGCATGTTCTGCGAACCGAATTACGCCCGCACCGCCGAATATGCCGACTTCTGGAAACGTCTCGCCGCCGGCGAATTCTTCTCCAACGAGTTCGTGCGCTACGGCAAGGGGGGCAAGGAGATCTGGATCCAGGCGGCCTACAACCCGATCCGCGACTTCAGCGGCAAGGTCTACAAGGTCGTCAAGTTCGCGACCGACGTCAGCGAGCGCATGAGCGCGATCAACAGCCTCGGCGCCGGCCTGAGGGCGCTCGCCGAGGGCGACCTGACCCGCAACCTCGACACGCCCTTCGTGCCCAGCATGGAAACGGTGCGGACCGACTTCAACGGGGCGACCGCCAAGCTGCGCGAGGCGATGCGCACCGTCGGCGACAATGCCAGCGCGATTGCCTCCGGCGCCCGGGAAATCCGCTCAGCGGCCGACGACCTGTCGAAGCGCACGGAACAGCAGGCGGCCTCCGTCGAGGAAACCGCAGCCGCGCTCGACGAGATCACCACGACGGTTGCCGACTCCAGCCGCCGGGCCGAAGAGGCGGGCGGACTGGTGGCCAAGACCAAGGCCGGCGCCGAACGCTCCGGCAATGTGGTCAAGAGCGCCATCGGCGCGATGGGCCAGATCGAACAGTCGTCACGCGAAATCTCCAACATCATCGGCGTCATCGACGACATCGCCTTCCAGACGAACCTCCTGGCGCTCAACGCCGGCGTCGAGGCGGCACGCGCCGGTGAAGCCGGCAAGGGCTTCGCCGTCGTCGCCCAGGAAGTGCGCGAACTGGCGCAACGCTCCGCAAGCGCGGCCAAGGATATCAAGGCGCTGATCGGCACCTCCACCGAACATGTCAAGAACGGCGTGTCGCTGGTCGGCCAGACGGGTGCGGCGCTCGAAGAGATCCTGACCCAGGTCCAGGAGATCAATGCCAACGTCTCGGCGATCGTCGAGGCCGCCCGCGAACAGTCGACCGGCCTCAAGGAGATCAACCAGGCGGTCAACTCGATGGACCAGGCGACCCAGCAAAATGCAGCGATGGTCGAGGAAAGCACGGCCGCAAGCCACGCCATGGCCCGCGAGGCAGACGCCCTGCACGAACTGCTCCGACAGTTCCGCTACGGCGAGCAAGCCCAGATCATCGACGCGAACCGCCACTTTGACGACCGCGCGCAACCGACCCGGCTCCACGCAACCGCCCGCGCCATGCGCAGCGGCCAACGAACAAGCCTTGCTGCGGCACCGGCCGCGGATGGCTGGCAGAATTTCTGAGCGCACATCCCTGCACCCCGCGCTCGGGAATGGGGAAGGCGGCTACCGGTAGCCGCCTTCCCTTAAATCTTTTCAGACGCAGCAATTGCTTGGAAAACGCCCTGTCCGCGGAGAGCGGAGAACCTGCGGTCGATGATGAGCGCAGGCTAGCTAGGCGGCTTCCGGACGCTTGATCTTCGCCGCCGCTTCCAGCACCAGCGGCGTCAGCCCCTCGCCGCCATTGTCGATATGCTCGAACAATTTCCGCCGCATGCGTGGCTCCCAATATTTGTTGATATGGGTGGCAACGCCCTGGGCCGCCTCGTTCTGCGGCTGGCTCTTGAAGAAGGTGGCGATCTGGTTCGCCATGTAGATCAGCTTGGCGTTGGTGTTGTCATGCGACATCGGCGACAGCTCCGGACTTGATGCGTTCGGCATGGGTGAATATCTCGAATTCGTCGCCGCGCACCAGCGCAATCAGCGTCATGCCCGCAGCCTCGGCCGTGCGGATGGCCAGCGCCGTCGGCGCCGAAATGGCGATGATCACGGGGCTGCCGACGACAGCCGTCTTCTGCACCATCTCGACGGAAACGCGGCTGGTGACGACGACGACACCCTCGCTTCCCCTAAAGCCGGCACGCGCCGCAGCACCCACCAGCTTGTCGAGCGCATTGTGGCGGCCGACATCCTCTCGGACCGCGATCAGGCCGCGTCCAGGCACATAAAAGGCAGCACCGTGCACGGCGCGCGTCTCGAAATGCAGCGGCTGCTGGCCGTTGAGCAGTGCCACGGCGGAGACGACATCCTCCTGCGACAGCGTCAGCTTCGACCCGGAAACATCCGGCGTCGGCCGCACCGCCTGCTCGATCGATTCGATGCCGCAGAGCCCACACCCGACCGGACCCGCCATGTGCCGGCGACGCTGGCGGAGCATGTCGTTCTCTTCGTCCTCAAGCACAATCTGCAGGTCGATGCCGAGATTGCCGGCCACCGTCTCGGCGACGATCTCGACCGTTTCGATCTGGCCGGGATCCGTGATGATGCCTTCGGTCAGGCTGAAGCCGACGGCGAAGTCTTCAAGGTCGCCGGGCGTCGCCATCATCACCGCGTGGGTCGAGCCGCCATAGCTGAAGGCAACCGGCGTCTCCTCCGGCACGGCGCGTGAACCGTCCCGAAGCGCGCCCTTGCGGCGGGCAGCCTCGGGAACGGTTGTCGATGTCCTAAACGTCGCCATGGTCGGTCGCGGCGCAAAACATCATTCCGCCGCCTCCAGCTTGCCGGAAATCCGGCGCGACTGGCGGGCCTGCTCGTCATAGTCCACCTGCCAGTCCGAAGGCCCGTTCGACGGCATCACCTGCACCGCCGTCACCTTGTATTCCGGGCAGTTCGTCGCCCAGTCGGAGAAGTCGGTGGTGATGACGTTTGCCTGCGTCGTCGGGTGGTGGAAGGTGGTGTAGACGACGCCCGGCGCCACGCGGTCGGTGATCAGCGAACGCAGGGTCGTTTCACCGGCGCGGCTGGCAAGCCTGATCCAGTCGCCGTCGCGAATGCCGCGCTGCTCTGCGTCGTGCGGGTGGATCTCCAGCCGGTCCTCCGCGTGCCAGACAACGTTGTCGGTGCGCCGCGTCTGGGCGCCGACATTATACTGGCTGAGGATACGGCCGGTGGTCAAAAGCAGCGGGAAGCGCGGACCGGTGCGTTCGTCGGTCGCGACATATTCGGTGCGGATGAACTTGCCCTTGCCACGCACGAAGCCGTCGACATGCATGATCGGCGAGCCCTCGGGATGCTTCTCGTTGCATGGCCACTGCACCGAGCCCAACTTGTCGAGATAGTCGTAGGAGACCAGCGCGAAGCTCGGCGTCGTCGCGGCGATCTCGTCCATGATCTCGGACGGATGACGATAGTTCCAATTGAGGCCCATGGCCTGGGCAAGCTTCTGCGTGACCTCCCAGTCGGCATAGCCGTTCTTCGGCGTCATCACCTTGCGCACCCGGTTGATGCGGCGCTCGGCATTGGTGAAGGTGCCGTCCTTTTCCAGGAACGTCGAACCCGGCAGGAAGACGTGGGCGTAATTCGCCGTCTCGTTGAGGAAGAGGTCGTGCACGACGACGCACTCCATCGCGGCAAGCCCGGCGGCCACATGCTTGGTGTCCGGGTCGGACTGCAAGATGTCTTCACCCTGGATATAGATGCCCTTGAAGGTGCCATCGACCGCGGCATCGAGCATGTTCGGGATGCGCAGGCCAGGCTCGTTGGAAATCTCGACGCCCCAGAGCTTCTCGAAGGTTTCGCGCGTCGCGTCGTCGGAGATATGGCGGTAGCCCGGCAGCTCGTGCGGGAACGAACCCATGTCGCAGGAGCCCTGCACGTTGTTCTGACCGCGCAGCGGGTTTACGCCGACGCCCGGCCGGCCGATATTGCCGGTGACCATCGAGAGGTTGGCGATCGCCATGACCGTCGTTGAGCCCTGGCTGTGCTCGGTGACACCAAGACCATAGTAGATCGCGCCATTGCCGCCGGTGGCATAGAGCCGGGCGGCACCACGCACGAGTTCGGCCGGCACGCCGGTATAGGCCTCGGTCGCTTCCGGGCTGTGATAGGGCTCGGCGACGAAAGCCGCCCAGTCCTCGTATTCCGACCAGTCGCAGCGCTCGCGGATGAATTTCTCGTCGGCGAGGCCTTCGGTGACGATCACATGCGCCATCGACGTCAGGATCGCGACATTGGTGCCTGGCTGCAGCGGCAGGTGATAGGAGGCTTCGATATGCGGCGAGCGCACGATGTCGGTGCGCCTGGGATCGATGACGATCAGTTTGGCGCCCTCGCGCAGCCGCTTCTTCAGTCGTGACGCGAAGACCGGATGGCCGTCCGTCGGGTTGGCGCCGATGATGACGGCAACGTCAGTGAACTCGACCGAATCGAAATTCTGCGTGCCGGCCGATGTGCCGAAAGCCTGGCCGAGTCCGTAGCCGGTCGGCGAGTGGCAGACGCGGGCGCAGGTATCGACATTGTTGTTGCCGAAGCCGGCACGCACCAGCTTCTGCACCAGATAGGTCTCTTCATTGGTGCAGCGCGACGAGGTGATGCCGCCGACGGAATCACGGCCGTACTGATACTGGATCCGCCGGAACTCGGAGGCCACATGCGCATAGGCCTCCTCCCAGGTGACCTCGCGCCAGGGATCGGAGATCTTCTCGCGGATCATCGGGTTGAGGATGCGGTCCTTGTGGTTGGAATAGCCATAGGCAAAGCGACCCTTGACGCAGGAATGGCCGCGGTTGGCCTGGCCATCCTTCCACGGCACCATGCGCACCAGCTCCTCGCCGCGCATCTCCGCCTTGAACGAGCAGCCGACGCCGCAATAGGCGCAGGTGGTGACGACGGAATGTTCCGGCTGGCCGATCTCGATGACCGATTTCTCTGTGAGCGTCGCCGTCGGGCAGGCCTGCACGCAGGCGCCGCAGGAGACGCATTCGGACGACATGAAGTCTTCCGCCATACCGGCCGAAACGCGACTGTCGAAACCGCGGCCGCCGATCGTCAGCGCAAAAGTCCCCTGCACTTCCTCGCAGGCGCGCACGCAGCGCGAACAGACGATGCACTTGGCCGGATCATAGGTGAAGTACGGATTGGATTCGTCCTTCGGCATCCACTTGGCGTTGATCTCGCCATTGTTGCGGGCCGTGACGTGGTTCTCGCCCTCGTAGCCGTAGCGCACGTCGCGCAGGCCGACGGCGCCGGCCATGTCCTGCAGCTCGCAATCGCCGTTGGCCGCACAGGTCAGACAGTCGAGCGGGTGGTCGGAAATATAGAGTTCCATCACGCCGCGGCGCACATCCTTCAGCCGCGGCGTCTGGGTGGAGACTTCGATACCCGCCGCCACCGGCGTGGTGCAGGATGCCGGCATGCCGGCGCGTCCCTTGATCTCGACGAGACAGAGCCGGCAGGAGCCGAAGGCATCCATCATGTCGGAGGCGCAGAGTTTTGGCACTTCGATGCCAGCGTCCATCGCCGCACGCATGATCGAGGTCCCCTCAGGTACCGTGACCTCGCACCCGTCGATCGTCAGCGTCACCAGTTTTTCGGACTTGGAAGCGGGAGTGCCGTAGTCGATTTCATGTATGAGAGACATGGTCTTCCTCCTCACTCCGCCGCTTCAACGCGCGGTGCCGGCTGAAAGTCATCCGGGAAATGGGTCATGGCGCTCATGACGGGATAGGGCGTGAAACCGCCGAGCGCGCAGAGCGAACCGAACTTCATCGTGTTGCAGAGGTCGGCGAGCAGTTCGCGGTTTTTCTCCGGCTCGATGCCGGCCGCGATCTTGTCGGCCACCTCGACGCCGCGGGTCGAACCGATGCGGCAGGGCGTGCACTTGCCGCAGCTTTCGACAGCACAGAATTCCATGGCGAAGCGCGCCTGGTGCAGCATGTCGACGGTATCGTCGAAAACGACGATGCCGGCATGGCCGATGAGGCCGTCGCGCGCGGCAAAGGCCTCATAGTCGAACGGCGTGTCGAACAGAGCGCGAGGGAAATAGGCGCCGAGCGGGCCGCCCACCTGTACGGCCTTCACCGGCCGGCCGCTCGCGGTGCCGCCGCCGATGTGATCGATGATCTCACCGAGCGCGAGGCCGAAGGCGGTCTCGAACAGGCCGGCATGCTTGACGTTGCCGGCGATCTGGATCGGGATCGTACCGCGCGAGCGGCCCATGCCGAAATCGCGGTAGAAGGTAGCCCCCTTGTCCATGATAACAGGGACGGAGGCGAGCGAGATCACGTTGTTGATCACAGTCGGACAGTCGAAGAGGCCCTTGTGGGCCGGGAGCGGCGGCTTGGCGCGAACGATGCCACGCTTGCCTTCGAGGCTGTTGAGCAGCGCCGTTTCCTCGCCGCAGACATAGGCGCCGGCGCCGGTGCGCACCTCCATGTCGAAGGCCTTGCCGGAGCCGAGCACCGAAGCGCCGAGCACGCCGGCCTTGCGCGCGATCTCGATCGCCTCAGCCATCGCCGCGATCGCATGGGGATATTCGGAGCGGGTATAAATGAAGCCCTTGGTGGCGCCGGTCGCGATGCCTGCGATCGCCATGCCCTCGATCAGCACGAAGGGATCACCCTCCATGATCATCCGGTCGGCAAAGGTGCCGCTGTCGCCCTCGTCGGCATTGCAAACGATGTATTTGCGTGTCCCCGCGGCCTCGAGAACCGTCTTCCACTTGATGCCTGTCGGGAAACCGGCGCCGCCGCGGCCGCGAAGGCCGCTCTCGGTCACCTGCGCGACGATCGCCTCCGGCGCCATGGCGATGGCGTTGCGCAGACCGGCAAGGCCGCCATGGGCCTGGTAGTCGTCGAGCGACAGCGGATCGGTGATGCCGCAGCGCGCAAATGTCAGTCGCGTCTGCTGCTTGAGGAAGGGGATCTCCTCGGTCTTCCCGAGACAGAGCGCGTGGTCGCCGCCATCGAGCAGCCCGGCATCAAGCAGTGAACCGGCATCGCGTGCCTTGACCGGACCGTAGGCGACGCGACCTTCAGCGGTTTCCACTTCGACCAGCGGCTCCAGCCAGTGCATTCCGCGTGAGCCATTGCGTATGATTGTCGCGTCGAGACCGCGGGCCGCGATCGTCTCGGCCACGGCCTTGGCGACCTTCTCGGCACCGAGCGCCACGGCGGCGGCGTCACGCGGGATATAGATTTTCACCGTCATCGCCGCGCCTCCTGAACGAGCGCCTCGAGATCGGCGGCATCGACCCGGGCATGCACCTCTCCGTCAAGCATGGCCGAGGGTGCGCAGGAACAGAGCCCGAGACAGTAGACCGGCTCCAGCGTCACCGCGCCATCCGGCGTCGTCTCATGGAAATCGATGCCGAGCAGCCGCTTGGCGCGCTCGGCGAGCTGATCACCGCCCATCGACTGGCAGGCCTCGGCGCGACAGAGCTTCAGCACATGGCGTCCGGCCGGATGCTCGCGGAAGTCATGGTAAAACGTCATCACACCGTAGACTTCGGCGCGCGACAGGTTGAGCTCGCGCGCAATCACCGGAAGGCACTCCTGCGGTACGTAGCCGAATTCCTCCTGCAACTCGTGCAGGATCGGCAGCAGCGGACCTTCGAGCCCTTTGAGCTCCTCTACGATGGCAAGGGTGGTTTCCGCGATGTCGGCACGCGGCTGATGGATGTTCAACGGGAGCCCTCCCGGCTCATGGGCTGGACGGCGACACCCGCAAACGGGCGACCGGTCCAGCCGACATTTCAATACCTGGCGAAGGCCGTTCCTCGGCGGTCTCCGGCCATGATCAAAAAAGCTTCGCGCTTATGGCCCGATGGGTCAATAAGGCTGTTCCGTCGATCGATAGAAAAAATCTATTGAACCTGGTTTCGCTCACCCAGGATACGCGCCTCGTGCAACAGAGCCGAGACAAGCGGCGTAAACGGCTCACGATGGGTCGCAACCAGGCCGACCGTGTGACGGGCATCCGGCTCGACGATCGGGATCATCCGGATAGCCTCATGAAAACCGAATGATTTCGCGACGTTGAACGGCATGATGCTGGCCCAGCGCCCGGTCCGCACATGCGAAAAAAGCACGATCATCGAGTTCGATTCGAGCGTCGGCCTGGCGACCACGCCTGCCTCGGCAAAATGCTGGTTGACGATGCGGCGGTTCTGCATGTCGGCCGTCAATAGACAAAGCCGAACGTCGCTAACCTCTTTCCACGTCACGCTTTCCCGCTCTGAAAGCGGCGTTCCGGCGGCGGTGACGAGGTGATAGCGCTCGACTTGCAGCGGAACGCTGGTTACCCGGCCGAGCGGCTCGTTCTCCAGATAGGTGAGACCTGCATCGATCTCTAGGTTTTCGAGCAGCGCCAGAATCTGCAGCGACGTGGTCGACAGCACCGAGAAGGTGACATCAGGATGTTTCTCCTGGAATGGCGCGGTAATCATCGGCACCATCGCCAGCGTCGTCGGCACCGCGGCCAGGCGGATATGGCCGGAAAGGCCCTTGCGCGCCGCCCGCATCTCCTCGCGCATGGTGCGGGCATCGCCGACGATACGGCGCGCCCATTCGAGCACGCGCTGCCCCTCCGGCGTCAGTCCCTGGAAGCGCGACCCGCGGCTGACGAGCATCACGCCAAGCTGATCCTCGAGCTGGCGGATGGCGGCCGACAAGGTCGGTTGCGCTACGCCACACTCCTCCGCCGCGCGACCGAAGTGTCTTTCGCGCGCGAGAACGAGGAACATTTCCAGCTTGTCGATCATGTCATGCCTTTGGAGTTCTTGATTCTGCCACGCTACTGGACTGGCTTGCCCCTCACCCTAACCCTCTCCCCGCTCGCGGGGAGAGGGGACGTGCCCGGCGAGACAAGCCCGCTTGCAGTCAAGGCAGAACAAATACGGCGCAGCGCTGTCCCTTCTCCCTGCGCGCGGGGAGAAGGTGCCGGCAGGCGGATGAGGGGCGAACGCCGACGCAAACACATGTTCAAGCAATCAATTGCCCGCCATTGACCTCCAACACCTGCCCGGTGATGTAGCCCGACAGCGCGTGCGAAGCGAGGAACAGATAGGCCGGCGCGCAATCTTCCGCCGTCCCGAGCCGGCCGAGCGGGATGGTCTTGCGGGTCGCCTCCAGTTTTTCCGGCGACGAATAGCGCTCGTGGAAGTCGGTGGTGATCGTGCCCGGCGAAACGCAGTTGACCCGGATGCCCTCGGGCGCGAGCTCGCGCGCCAGCGCCTTGGAATAGGTGGCGACGAAGGCCTTGCTGGCCGAATAGATCGAAGAGCCGGCGCTGCCCCCTGTCAGGGCAGAGATCGATACGGTGTTGACGATCGCCGGATGCGTACCCTTACGCAGAAGCGGCAGCATCGCCCGCGTCATTTCGACGACCGCAGTCTGGTTGAGCTGCACGACGGTTTGGTACTGCTCGTCGGTCAGCTCTGCCGCCGGGAAGCGACCGACCATGGTGCCGGCATTGTTGATGAGGATATCGATGCTATCGAACTGGCCTCTGACCTCCTCGGCCAGCCCCTCGACGCCACCGGGCGCCAGAAAATCCGCGGTGACGACATGCGCCCGGCCTTCCGTCGCCGCCGATTCGAGAAAATCGGGCAGATCGCCGATCGATCGGCCGGCATGGACGAGCACATGCGCGCCGCAATCCAGAAACTGCCGGGCAACCTCCAGCCCGATGCCGCGCCCTGCACCGGTGACCACAACGGTCATGCCCTTGAACAACGCCGGATGAAACATGTCCTTCCCCTCTTCATTCCTCAAGCAGAGTCGCCCATCGGCGAAACGAATGCAACGCGCACTGATCCTTTGGCCCGCAGCGAAAGCGATTTCATCGAAACCGCCGAATCTGAAATTGCATGGCTTTCGTTTTTGCATATTATGAAACAAAACGAAAATGGGGAGGACGGAATGTACCTGACAGGTCGGCAGGCGGAAATCCTGGAGCTGGCGAAGAGCGAGGGCCGGGTGCTCGTGGAGGAACTGGCGCAGCGCTTTTCCGTTACGCCGCAAACCATCCGAAAGGACCTGAACGACCTCTGCGACGCCAAGATTTTGAACCGCATTCATGGCGGTGCGATCTTCCCGAGCGGCAAGGAAAACGTCAAATACGATGCCCGCCGCCAGATCGCAGCACCGGAGAAGCAGGCGATCGGCAGGGCGGCCGCCGAACTCATCCCCGACAACGCCTCGCTGTTCATCAATATCGGCACGACGACCGAGGCCGTGGGTGAAGCGCTGCTCGACCACAAGGAATTGATGGTCATCACCAACAACATCAACGTCGCCAACCGCTTGCGAGTGTTCCCCTCGATCGAGGTGGTGATCACCGGCGGCGTCGTGCGTGGCTCCGACGGCGGTATCGTCGGCGAGGCCGCCGTCGACTTCATCAAGCAGTTCAAAGTCGATTTCGCGGTCATCGGCGCCTCGGCGATCGACCATGACGGCGCGCTACTCGATTTCGATTTCCGAGAAGTGAAAGTCGCCCAGGCGATCATCGCCAATGCACGCCATGTCATCCTCGTTTCCGACTCGACCAAATTCGAAAGAACCGCGCCGGTGCGCATCGGCCATATCTCCCAGGTCCAGACCTTCATCACCGATCGCTGTACGCTTGAAAATGTCAGGAAAATCTGTGCCGAACAGGATGTTCGGCTGATCGAAACCGACGTCTGAATCGGGAGGTTTAGACACCCCTAAAGATTCGGGGAGCATTCGTTTGACATTCGGTATGTTTTCGTTTTAACTGATTTCACTTTCGCTCATGCATCAATTTGTGCATCGCGAAAAGTGGAGGGGAAACAGCAGTGTCAGAGCAGGCAATCTACGACGTCTTCGTCATCGGCGGCGGCATCAACGGATGCGGCATCGCGCGCGACGCGGTCGGCCGCGGATACTCGGTCGCCTTGGCCGAAATGAACGATTTCGCCTCCGGCACCTCTTCCGGCTCCACCAAGCTCATTCATGGCGGCCTGCGCTATCTCGAGCATTACGAGTTCCGCCTCGTGCGCGAAGCGCTGATGGAGCGTGAAGTGCTCTGGGCAATGGCGCCCCACGTCATCTGGCCGATGCGCTTCGTGCTGCCCTATCATAAGGGCGGCCTGCGCCCGGCCTGGCTCATCCGCCTCGGCCTCTTCCTTTACGATCACATCGGCGGCCGCAAGCTGCTGCCGGCAACGGCGACGCTGGACATGAACCGCGATCCGGCCGGCAAGCCGCTGAAGCGGCTGTTCAACAAGGCGTTCGAATATTCCGACGGCTGGGTCAATGACGCCCGCCTGGTTGTGCTCAATGCCCGCGATGCTGCCGATCGCGGCGCCGTGATCATGGCCCGAACCCGCGTCGTCTCGGCACGGCGTAACGGCGCGCTCTGGACCGTCGAGACCGAAAATCAGGCAACCGGCGAACGCAAGACCCTGCAGGCGCGCATGCTCATCAATGCGGCCGGCCCCTGGGTCGATGCGGTGCTTTCGGGCGCGCTCGGCAAGAACGACGTCCACAATGTCCGCCTCGTCCAGGGCAGCCACATCGTCGTGAAGAAGAAGTTCGACGATCCGCGTGCCTATTTCTTCCAGAACCCGGATGGCCGCATCATGTTCGCCATCCCTTACGAGGAAGACTTCACGCTGATCGGCACCACCGATCGCGACTACACCGGCAACCCGGCGGATGTGCGCATCAGCGATGCCGAGGTCGACTATCTCTGCAGCGCGGCGAGCGAATATTTTCTGGAACCGGTGACGAAGGACGATATCGTCTGGACTTATTCGGCCGTGCGCCCGCTCTATGATGACGGCGCCAGCAAGGCGCAGGAAGCAACCCGCGACTACGTGCTGCGCGTCGAGGGCGACAAGGGTGCGGCACCGCTGCTCAACGTCTTCGGCGGCAAGCTCACGACCTACCGCCGCCTCGGTGAATCCGCGCTCGAAAAGATCGGCGAGGCGATCGGCGTCAAGGGTTCGAAATGGACCGCAGGATCAAAGCTGCCGGGCGGAGAATTCCCCGCCCAGGGTTATGCCGACGAAGTCGCAAGACTGCAAAAGCAATACCCCTTCCTTGCGCCTGTGCATGCCCGTCGCCTTGTGCGCCTCTACGGCACGCAGGCAGCCACCCTCCTGGGTTCGGCCTCGAACGAGGCGGCGCTCGGCCGCCGCTTCGGCGCCGATCTCTACGAGGCGGAAGTCAAGTGGCTGATCGCCAAGGAATGGGCACGGCGCGCTGAGGACGTGCTGTGGCGCCGCACGAAACTGGGATTGAAGCTGACGCCCGGCGAGGCGGCGGCACTGGAGGAATACATGCGAGGCGCGGCCGACGCAGCCGCGTGAGGATCCTCGCATTCCGAAGCATTTCCAGCCAAAGCGCGCTGCGGTTCTGGGTCCGGAAATGCGAAAAACGACGAGATGGAGCGTTTCCACGCCGGCTTGGAAACGCTCGGGACTGCCGACAGGCTGGGTGGAGAATTCAATGCTTGAAATGAAGAAGATATCCAAGGTCGTGGGCGGGGAGACGCATATCTACCCGACCGACCTGGTGCTGGAGAGGGGGTCGCTCAATGTACTGCTCGGCCCGACCCTGTCCGGCAAGACGTCGCTGATGCGGCTGATGGCCGGTCTCGACAAGCCGGCTTCCGGTTCGCTGATCTTCGACGGCATCGATGTGACGGGCCTGCCGGTGCAAAAGCGCTCGGTCGCCATGGTCTACCAGCAGTTCATCAACTACCCGGCGATGACCGTCTATGAGAACATCGCCTCGCCGATGCGCATCAGCGGCGCCGACACCGCGACGATCGACCGCGAAGTGCGCAAGGCCGCCGATCTCCTGAAGCTGACGCCCTATCTCGACCGCACGCCGCTCAATCTCTCGGGTGGCCAGCAGCAGCGCACGGCGCTGGCGCGCGCCATCGTCAAGAACGCCGATCTCGTGCTGCTCGACGAACCACTCGCCAACCTCGACTACAAGCTGCGCGAGGAACTGCGCGAGGAACTGCCGAAGATCTTTTCCGCCTCCGGTGCCATCTTCGTCTATGCGACGACAGAGCCTTCGGAAGCGTTGTTGCTTGGCGGCAATACGGCAGCCCTCAGCCAGGGCCGCATCACCCAGTTCGGCAAGACCATCGACGTCTATCGTCGTCCGGTCGACCTCATCACCGCCCGCACCTTCGCCGATCCGCCGCTGAACTGCATCGAACTCGTCAAATCAGGCGCGGCTTTCGCGCTCGACGGCAAGCCGGTGCTGACGGTGCCTTCGCATCTGGCTGGCATTGCCGACGGTCCCTGCACTGTCGGCTTCCAGCCGCACCATATATCGTTCGATCGTCCGCAAGGCAGCGGCGACGCACTCACCGTCAAGACCGCGATCTCCGAGATCGCAGGCTCGGAAAGCTTCATTCACGTCGGATTTGCCAATGCGCGCTGGGTCATGCTCGCGCCAGGCATTCACGACATCGAACCCGACGCGACCCTCGAGGTCTTCGTCGACACCCGTCATCTCATGGCCTTCGGGCCTGATGGACGCGCCATCGGCGGCGCGGCCTAAAGGGGGCGCTGGGAGGAAAACATGGCACGCATCGATCTCGAACATATTCGCCACGCCTATGGCGCCAAGCCGAAGTCTGAAAACGACTACGCGCTGAAGGAAGTGCATCACGAATGGAACGACGGCGGCGCCTATGCGCTGCTCGGCCCTTCCGGCTGTGGCAAGACCACGCTGCTCAACATCATCTCGGGCCTGATCAATCCGTCCGAAGGGCGCATTCTCTTCGACGGCAAGGACGTGACGCATCTCTCGACCCAGGAACGCAACATCGCCCAGGTGTTCCAGTTCCCGGTCATCTACGACACGATGACCGTCTACGACAATCTGGCCTTCCCCTTGCGCAACCGGCATGTGCCGGAAGCCGAGGTCGACCGCCGCGTCAAGGAGACGATCGAAATGATCGGTCTCGGCGGCTGGGCGAAGAAGACCGCCCGCGGGCTGACCGCCGACCAGAAGCAGAAGATCTCGCTTGGCCGCGGCCTCGTGCGCAACGACGTCAGCGCCATCCTGTTCGACGAGCCGCTGACCGTCATCGATCCGGAAATGAAGTGGGTGCTGCGCTCGCAGATCAAGCGGCTGCACAAGCAGTTCGGCTTCACCATGGTCTATGTCACCCACGACCAGACCGAGGCGCTCACTTTCGCCGACAAGGTCGTCGTCATGTATGACGGCCAGATCGTTCAGATCGGTACCCCGGCCGAACTCTTCGAGCGCCCGCGCCACACGTTCGTCGGCTACTTCATCGGTTCGCCGGGCATGAACGTGCTTCCGGTCAAGCTCGACGGCAACACCGCGACGGTCGGCGGCGAACACGTGGCCTTGAACTTCCTGCCCAAGTTCAAGGCCGGCGCCAAGACCGAGCTTGGCATCCGCCCGGAATTCGTCTCGCTCGGCCGCGAAGGCATGCCCGTCGCGATCACCAAGGTCGAGGACATCGGCCGCCACAAGATCGTGCGCGCCCGCTTCGCCGATCAGCCGATCTCGATCATCGTCGACGAGGATGGCGAGATCCCCGCCGATCCGCGCGTCCGCTTCGATCAGAAAGCCATCAACATCTACGCCGATTCCTGGCGCGTCGGCGAGGAGGCCTGACCATGGAAAAAACCTGGAACAACAAGGCCTGGTTCATGGTGCTGCCGGTTCTCGTGCTGGTCGCCTTCTCGGCCGTCATCCCGCTGATGACCGTCGTCAACTATTCGGTCCAGGACACCTTCGGCAACAACGCGTTCTTCTGGGCCGGCACCGACTGGTACGTGCAGGTGCTGACCTCCGACCGTTTCTGGGACGCGCTCACCCGCAACCTGATCTTCTCGGCGATCATTCTGGCCATCGAAATCCCGCTCGGCATCATCATCGCGCTCAACATGCCGAAGAAGGGCCTCGGCGTCCCGGTCTGCCTCGTCCTGATGGCGCTGCCGCTCCTGATCCCGTGGAACGTCGTCGGCACCATCTGGCAGGTGTTCGGCCGCGTCGATATCGGCCTGCTCGGCCGCACGCTCGAAGGCATGGGCATCAACTACAACTATGTGCAGAACCCGGTCGCTGCCTGGGTGACGCTGATCGTCATGGACGTCTGGCACTGGACGAGCCTCGTCGTGCTCTTGTGCTATGCCGGCCTCGTCTCGATCCCGGACGCCTATTACCAGGCGGCCAAGATCGACGGCGCCTCGCGCTGGTCGGTGTTCCGCTACATCCAGCTGCCGAAGATGAAGCGTGTGCTCCTGATCGCCTTCCTGCTGCGCTTCATGGATAGCTTCATGATCTACACCGAGCCCTTCGTCGTTACCGGCGGCGGCCCCGGCAACTCCACCACCTTCCTGTCGATCGACCTCGTCAAGACGGCCATTGGCCAGTTCGACCTCGGTCCGGCGGCAGCGCTATCGATCATCTACTTCCTCATCATCCTGCTGCTCTCGTGGATCTTCTACACCGTGATGACCACGAGCGACGCGCAAGGCTGATAAAGGCGGGAGGAGAACCAACATGCAAACACAACCGCTTACCGAACGCCTTTCCTGGCTGGTGCCGACGATCTACATCGTCTTCCTGCTCCTGCCGATCTATTGGCTCGTCAACATGAGCTTCAAGGAAACGAGCGAGATCCTCAGCACCTTCTCGCTCTGGCCGGTGAACCCGACGCTCAGGAACTATCAGGTGATCTTCACCGATCCATCCTGGTACAACGGCTACATCAACTCGATCATCTACGTCGTGATGAACACGGTGATCTCGGTATCGGCAGCGCTGCCGGCGGCCTACGCCTTCTCGCGCTACCGCTTCCTCGGCGACAAGCACCTGTTCTTCTGGCTCTTGACCAACCGCATGGCGCCGCCGGCCGTTTTCGCCCTGCCGTTCTTCCAGCTCTATTCGGCCTTCGGCCTGATCGACACGCACATCGCCGTGGCGCTTGCCCACTGCCTGTTCAACGTGCCGCTCGCCGTCTGGATCCTCGAAGGCTTCATGTCGGGCGTGCCGAAGGAAATCGACGAAACCGCCTATATCGACGGCTATTCGTTCCCGCGCTTCTTCGTGAAGATCTTCATGCCGCTGATCGCCTCGGGCATCGGTGTCGCCGCCTTCTTCTGCTTCATGTTCTCCTGGGTCGAACTGCTGCTAGCCCGCACGCTGACGACCACGGACGCCAAGCCGATCGCCGCCACCATGACCCGCACCGTCTCCGCTTCCGGCCTCGACTGGGGCGTGCTGGCCGCTGCCGGCGTGCTCACCATCATTCCGGGGGCGCTGGTGATCTATTTCGTCCGCAACTACATCGCCAAGGGCTTTGCCCTGGGGAGGGTATGATGACCGCTCAACCCATTCGCAAGGCTCGTTGGCAACTGCCCTTCGCCGCCGTTCTGATCGTCTACGCCGCCGCCGCCGGGCTGCTCATGAGCATGCTGCCGATCAAGGACGGCGCACGCGACTGGTTCGCGCCGCTGGTCGCCGGCGGCTGGATGGCCTGGTCGTTTCCGTCGGCCATGTTCTTCCTCACCATCTTCGCGCTGCTGTCGATGATGGCGGTCTGGGAATATGCCGCGCCGGGCGGAAACCCGCGCGTCGGCATCCTGCGCTTCGAGACGACACGGGGCGATCGCCTCTTCGTGTCGCTGCTCGGAAGCGCCTTCATTCACCTCGCATGGCTCGGTTTCGTCGGCGGGCAGAACCTGTGGTGGGCGCTCGCGCTCTCGCTGGTCTATGCCGTCGGCGTCTTCCGCTATGTCTGAGGCGAGCCGATTTGAGGGGCCGCGGGAGCGGCCCCTCAAAAGCTAAAGAACCGCATTCGCAAACCTAAGGGAGGGAATTATGCGACGGCATCTTTTGACTACGACGGCGGCTATGCTGCTGGCTTTCACCGGCACCGCTTTTGCCGGCATGGACGAGGCAAAGAAGTTCCTCGATACCGAAATCGGCGACATGTCCTCGCTCGACCGCGCGGCCCAGGAAGCCGAAATGCAGTGGTTCGTCGATGCGGCCAAGCCCTTCGCCGGCATGGAAATCAAGGTCGTTTCCGAAACAATCACCACCCATGAATACGAATCGAAGACCCTGGCCAAGGCCTTCGCCGACATCACCGGCATCAAGATCACCCACGACCTGATCGGCGAAGGCGACGTCGTCGAAAAGCTGCAGACGCAGATGCAGTCGGGCGAAAACGTCTATGACGCCTACATCAACGACTCTGACCTGATCGGCACCCATTGGCGTTACCAGCAGGCGCGCAGCCTGACGGACTTCATGGCCAATGAAGGCAAGGACGTCACCAACCCGAACCTCGACATCGACGACTTCATCGGCAAGTCCTTCACGACCGCGCCGGATGGCAAGCTCTACCAGCTGCCCGACCAGCAGTTCGCGAACCTCTACTGGTTCCGCTACGACTGGTTCAACGACGAGAAGAACAAGGCGGACTTCAAGGCGAAGTACGGCTACGACCTCGGCGTTCCGGTCAACTGGTCGGCCTATGAGGACATCGCCGAGTTCTTCACCGGCCGCGAAGTCGACGGCAAGAAGGTCTATGGCCACATGGACTACGGCAAGAAGGACCCGTCGCTCGGCTGGCGCTTCACCGACGCCTGGCTGTCGATGGCCGGCAACGGCGACAAGGGCATCCCGAACGGCAAGCCGGTCGACGAATGGGGTATCAAGGTCGACGAGAACTCGCGTCCGGTCGGCTCGTGCGTTGCCCGCGGCGGCGACACCAACGGCCCGGCCGCCGTCTACTCGATCCAGAAGTACCTCGACTGGATGAAGGCCTATGCACCGGCTGCTGCCCAGGGCATGACCTTCTCGGAATCCGGTCCGGTTCCGTCGCAGGGCGAAATCGCCCAGCAGATGTTCACCTACACGGCCTTTACCGCCGACTTCGTCAAGCCGGGCCTGCCCGTCGTCAACGAGGACGGCTCGCCGAAGTGGCGTTTCGCGCCGAGCCCGCACGGCGTCTACTGGAAGGACGGCATGAAGCTCGGCTACCAGGACGCCGGTTCCTGGACGCTCTTGAAGTCCACCCCGGACGACCGCGCCAAGGCCGCATGGCTCTATGCGCAGTTCGTGACCTCGAAGACCGTCGACGTGAAGAAGAGCCATGTCGGCCTCACCTTCATCCGCCAGTCGACGCTCGACCACAAGAGCTTCACGGACCGTGCTCCGAAGCTCGGCGGTCTGATCGAGTTCTACCGTTCGCCGGCCCGCCTGCAGTGGTCGCCGACCGGCACGAACGTTCCTGACTATCCGAAGCTGGCTCAGCTGTGGTGGCAGGCGATCGGCGATGCATCCTCGGGTGCGAAGACCGCTCAGGAAGCCATGGACTCGCTGTGCGCCGAGCAGGAGAAGGTTCTCTCCCGTCTCGAACGTTCGGGCGTTCAGGGAGACATCGGTCCGAAGCTCGCCGAAGAGCATGACCTTGAGTACTGGAACGCCGAAGCCGTCAAGGCTGGCAACCTCGCTCCGCAGCTGAAGGTCGAGAACGAGAAGGAAAAGCCGCAGACCGTCAACTATGACGATCTGGTCAAGAGCTGGCAGAAGTAACAAGAAGGCCGCCCAAACCGGGCGGCCTTTTTCTTTCAGGAGATGCGGCACCGGGGTCGGCAACGGCCCCGGTATTTCTTTGCCGGCAATCCCTGAGCGGCATGGCCGTGCCTACATGCGGGCCAGCCGAAGGCGTCCGGACTTCTCGGACCGGCGCTTGTCGAAGATCGCCCGGACGGCGCGCGTCGAGCCGTCGTCCATCTGCACGGTCATGTCCATCTCGAGATGCTTGTCGACGATAGCGATCCGGATATCGAATGGCCGGCCGCGATAGTGGCTGTCCCCGTCCTCGCTCCAGCGGCCGATCCCCTCGGCGCTATGGCCGCCTCCAGCGCGTCCGAGATGGACCACCGCGAACCATCCGTCCTTGCCCGTCACCTTCAGGACCGGACCGTTCCGCTTGATTTCGACCCAGCAGGTCCCGCAGGCGTCCGTGCCGGACGCCACCTGCTGCCACTGCCCCGGAAAGGTGGCGCCGTTGGCGCGCGCGGCAACCGGTGGAAGCGCGAAGGCGAGCGCGAACGGCACAGCGAGCAAGCGCCAGAAGGCCAATCTCCAAGATACCATCGATCATGATCCCAAACGAACAGCGCCGGAGCACCGGCGTAAGGGACCATCGCTGCTTCGCATTGCGGCTACGTTGCATGGTCTCCGGCCTCGTCAGGCTCGCCTGCAGCTTTTCGTCAAGGCTCGCGGCCTTGCGGCAACCGTTCCCGCCGCCAGCGCATCGTGACTGATTTCCCCCGGATTCCGGAAAGTGTTTTCGTTTTCGCAATACTTGCGACATTCTGCCTCGGCACGGAAAAATTGCGCTCCCCTGTTGGAGGACGGGGGAACCGGACTGGTCGACGTGATGGGAGGAGGAACCATGAGCGACGTTTCCAGCATACACCCGGTGGACGAGAAGCTGCCTGTGGGCAGGCTCGCGACGCTTGGGATCCAGCACGTTCTTGTCATGTATGGCGGCGCCGTCGCGGTACCGCTGATCGTCGGCCGGGCATTGCAGCTCAGCCCCCAGGATGTCGCTTTCCTGATCTCGGCCGATCTGTTCGTCTGCGGCATCGTCACCATCATCCAGTCGCTCGGGCTCGGTCGCAGCTTCGGCATCCGCCTTCCCGTCATGATGGGCGTCACGTTCGCGTCTGTCGGCCCGATGGTTTCGATGGCGGCGATGACCCCGGGCCAGGAGGGCGCGCGCATGATTTTCGGCGCCATCATCGGCGCCGGCCTCGTCGCCCTGCTGATCGCGCCGTTGATGGGCAGATTGCTCAAGTTCTTCCCGCCGATCGTCACTGGCACCATCATTCTCGTCATCGGCGTTTCGCTGATGCGGGTGGGCGTCAACTGGATCTTCGGCAATCCTTTCGGCCCAACGGCGCCGAAACTGGTCGACCCAGCCCATGCCGAATGGCTGGCCGCGATGAAGGCCGCGGCCGCCGCCGGCGGCGGGCCTGCTATTCCTGATGGTCTGGTGCTCGGCGCCACGGTGCCGAACCCGCTCTATGCGGAGCCGAGCCACATCGCGCTTGCCGCCTTCGTGCTTGTGTCCATCCTCGTCATCGCACGCTTCGGCCGCGGATTGATCAGCAACATCGCGGTGCTGACCGGCGTCGTCCTCGGCTGCGTCCTCGCCGCCGCACTCGGCATGATGCACTTCGACCGGGTGGCCGACGCCGGTTGGTTTGCCGTGGTCACGCCGCTGCGCTTCGGCATGCCGATCTTCGATCCGGTTCTGATCGCCACCATGTCGCTCGTCATGATCGTCGTCATGATCGAATCGACCGGCATGTTCCTGGCGCTCGGAGAAATGACCAACCGCGAAGTATCGCAGCAGCAATTGACCGCCGGCCTTCGGGTCGATGGCCTCGGCACGATGATCGGCGGCCTGTTCAACACCTTCCCCTATACGAGCTTCTCGCAGAATGTCGGCCTCGTCGGCGTCACCGGCGTGAAGAGTCGCTATGTCTGCGTGATGGGGGGCGTCATCATGATCGCGCTCGGACTGATCCCGAAGATGGGCGCTCTGGTGGAAGCGGTGCCGACCTTCGTGCTCGGCGGCGCCGGCCTGGTGATGTTCGGGATGGTGGCGGCCACCGGCGTGCGCATCCTGTCGACCGTCGACTTCAAGTCGTCACGCAACAACCTCTTCGTTGTCGCCGTCTCGGTCGGCTTCGGCCTGATCCCGTTGATCGCGCCGAACTACCTGATGTGGCTGCCGCATGCGATCCACCCGATCATCGAGTCCGGCATCGTGCTCGCCTCGATCTCGGCGGTGGTGCTCAACGCCTTCTTCAACGGCCTGAGCCTGGAAAGGTCCGCGTCCGTCAACGCGGCCAAGCTCGCCGACAGCCACTGAGCGATACAGAAAGCACCCGCCCCGGTCCCGAAAGGTGACCGGGGCTTTGTCGTCTCACGTCCACGGAGAGATCTCGATACTTCGATCGCCACCGAAGCATCTGCCATCTCCACGGCGCTAGAAGAAGGACAACGACGACGACACGAAGGTTCCATGCCATGGCCAAGACCAATCTCACCCTCGAGCTTCTCCTGCTGCTTGCGCTTGCCACGCTCTGGGGCGCTTCCTACACCTTCATCAAGATCGGCGTTGAAACCATTCCGCCGGTCACGCTGATTGCCGCTCGTACCTTGATCGCCGGCGCCCTGCTTCTCGCGGTTCTCCGTTGGCGTGGCCTGAAGATGCCGCGCGACCTCGCAACCTGGCGACGGTTTCTGTTTCAGGCTTGCCTCAACAGCGTCGTGCCCTTCACACTGATTGCCTGGGCCGAGCAGACGATCGATGCCGGCATCGCCTCGATTCTCAATGCGACGACGCCGATCTTCGCCTTCCTTATGACGGCCCTGGTCACCCACCACGAGCCGGTCACCGCCCGCAAGCTCGTCGGCGTCATTGCCGGCATGACCGGCATCAGCCTGATCATCGGCATGGAGGCCTTCGGCGGCCTCGGCGAACAATTGCTGCCACAGCTCGCCGTGGTGCTCGCCACCGTTTGTTATGCAGGTGCCGCCATCTTCGGGCGCAGCTTCAAAGGGCTCGACCCGATGATGCCCGCCGCCGGCTCGCTGATATCAGGCACGGTGCTGCTGATCCCCACCAGCCTCATCGTCGACAGGCCCTGGACGCTGGCTCCATCCATGGATTCGCTGCTTGCGCTCCTTGGCCTCGCAGTCTTTTCGACAGCACTTGCCTTCGCCATCTACTTCCGGCTGATCCAGACGCTGGGTTCGGTCGGCGCCACGGCCCAGGCCTATCTGCGCGTGCCGGTCGGTGTCGCCATCGGCGCGATCTTCCTCGGCGAACGGTTGTCGGACACCGCCTGGATCGGCCTGGGTTGCGTCATCATCGGCGTTGCGGCCATGACCATACCGGCACGGCGGCGCACCTCCGACGTCGCGGGTCGCGGCTGACACTCTTTCATTTGAAAGCAAAAGGAGACGTTGCGCGACATCACGAGCGCAACGTCTCTGACGAGCTTCGCTCAGTCCTTGCGCTTGCGGCAGTAGAGCTCGAGCCGGTGGCGCACGAGATCGTAGCCGAGCTCGGCGGCAATCTCCGCTTGCAGTTGCTCGATCTTGTCGGAACGGAACTCGATCACAGCCCCCGTGTCGATATCGATCAGATGATCGTGATGCGGCGCGTCGGCGGTCTCGAAACGCGCCGTCGCGCTTTCGAAGGCATGGCGCTGCACGACGCCCTGCTGCTCGAGCGCTGACAGCGTCCGGTAGACCGTCGAAAGCGAGACGGTGGCGTCGATTTCCTTCGCCCGGCGATGCAGTTCGTTTGCATCCGGATGGTCTTCGGCGGTGGCGAGAATCTTCAGGATTGCGGAGCGCTGGCGCGTAACGCGCACGCCGCCATCCCGCAAAACGCCTTCCAGCTCTTCGACACGATTCTTGTTCTGTTTCATGGTCGTTACACTAGCCAAGGGCATTGGTTTTGAAAATAGCTAGTTGCGAATGCTTCGCATTTGCATTGACTTATGCAAATCATTCCCCTACTCCTGTTGATGTCAACATCTGGGAGTAGCGAATGATCGATCAGACGAAGCGCGCGATCCTGGCAGCGGCAGCTGCCCTGGCAGCCATCGCGCTCTTTCCCGGCGCCGGCTCAGCGCAGGAGAAATTCAAGGCAGTGACGACCTTCACGGTCATTGCCGACATGGCGAAGAACGTCGCGGGCGACGCCGCAATCGTCGAATCGATCACCAAACCGGGTGCCGAGATCCACAACTACCAGCCGACCCCGCGCGACATCCTGAAGGCGCACGACGCCAAGCTGATCCTGTGGAACGGTCTGAACCTGGAACTCTGGTTCGAGAAGTTCTTCCAGAACTTTGATGACGTCCCCGGTGCCGTCGTCTCGACCGGCGTCGAGCCCATGGGGATTGCCGAAGGCCCCTACAGCGGAAAGCCCAATCCGCATGCCTGGATGTCGCCATCGGCAGCCCTCATCTATGTCGACAACATTCGCGACGCCTTCGTGAAGTACGATCCCGCCAATGCCGAGACCTACAAGGCGAATGCCGAGGCCTATAAGCAGAAGATCGAGGCGACCATCGCGCCGATCCGCGCCGAGATCGCCAAGATCCCCGAAGACAAGCGCTGGTTGGTTTCGAGCGAAGGCGCCTTCAGCTACCTGATCCGCGATTTCGGCATGAAGGAACTCTACCTCTGGCCGATCAATGCCGACCAACAGGGTACCCCGCAACAGGTCCGCAAGGTCATCGACGCCGTCAGGGCCAACCACATTCCGGTCGTCTTTTCCGAAAGCACGATCTCGCCCGATCCGGCTGAGCAGGTGGCGCGCGAAACCGGTGCAAAATACGGTGGCGTGCTCTACGTTGATTCCTTGAGCGAGGCGGACGGTCCGGTTCCCACCTATATCGATCTGCTGCGCGTCACATCGGAAACCATCGCCAAGGGGCTTTCGCAATGAACCTTCAGGTGAAGCCCCGCTCCGGCCCCGTGCCGGCGTCCGGCGAACAGGGCAGCGGCATCCGTGTCTCTGGCGCGACAGTCACCTACCGCAACGGCCTGCGGGCCCTGCGCGACGCGACCTTCGAGATCCCGACGGGCACGATCACCGCGCTCGTCGGCGTCAACGGCAGCGGCAAGTCGACACTCTTCAAGGCGATCATGGGCTTTGCCCGGCTCTCGCGCGGCGAGATCTCGATCCTTGGCCGTTCGGTTCCGGAAGCGCTCAAGAAGAACCTCGTCGCCTATGTGCCGCAGGCCGAGGAGGTCGACTGGAACTTCCCGGTCCTGGTCGAGGACGTCGTCATGATGGGCCGCTACGGCCACATGAACATGCTGCGCATCCCGAAGACGGCGGATCATGAGGCGGTCGAGGCAGCGCTTGCGCGCGTCGGCATGAGCGACTATCGCAAGCGCCAGATCGGTGAACTCTCCGGCGGCCAGAAGAAGCGCGTCTTCCTGGCGCGCGCGCTCGCCCAGGATGGCAAGGTCATCCTGCTCGACGAACCGTTCACCGGCGTCGACGTCAAGACCGAGGACGCGATCATTCGCCTCCTGATCGGCCTGCGTGACGAGGGCCGGGTCATGCTGGTTTCCACCCACAATCTCGGCAGTGTGCCGGAATTCTGCGACCGCACCGTGCTCCTCAAGAACACCGTGCTCGCCTATGGCCCGACGGAAACCACCTTCACCCGCGAAAACCTGGAACTCGCCTTCGGCGGCGTTCTCCGGCACTTCGTGCTCGGCGGCGAAAACCTGCATGACGATGCCGATCCGCGGCAGCTCGCCGTCATCACCGACGACGAGCGCCCGCTCGTCATGTATGGCGACAAGGATCGGATGGTGGCGCAGCCGGCAAAACCCGAGACCAACGGGGAACCGAACGGCAAATGATCGCCACGCTCCTGGAACCCTTCACCTATGGCTACATGGTCAATGCCATGTGGGTGAGCGCGCTGGTCGGCGCCGTCTGCGCCTTCCTCTCCTCCTATCTGATGCTCAAGGGCTGGTCGCTGATCGGTGATGCCCTCTCGCATTCGATCGTCCCGGGGGTCGCCGGCGCCTATATGATGGGCCTGCCCTTCTCGCTCGGCGCCTTCTTCTCCGGCTCGCTTGCCGCCGGCGCCATGTTGTTTCTCAACCAGCGCACAAGGCTCAAGGAAGACACGATCATCGGCCTGATCTTCACCTCCTTCTTCGGCCTCGGGCTTTTCATGGTCTCGCTGTCGCCGACATCGGTGAATATTCAGACCATCGTGCTCGGCAACATCCTGGCGATCACGCCCGCCGACACACTGCAGCTCGCGATCATCGGCATCGTCTCGCTGGTCATTCTGACAGCGAAGTGGAAGGACCTGATGGTGACCTTCTTCGATGAGAGCCACGCCCGCTCGATCGGCATTCCCACCACCTTCCTCAAGGTGCTGTTCTTCACCCTGCTCTCGGCCTGTACGGTCGCAGCACTGCAGACCGTCGGCGCTTTCCTTGTCATCGCCATGGTGGTGACGCCTGGCGCGACCGCTTACCTGCTCACGGATCGCTTTCCGCGGCTGATCCTGATCAGCGTCGCCATCGGTGCGCTGACGAGCTTCTTCGGCGCCTATTTCAGCTACTTCCTCGACGGTGCCACCGGCGGCATCATCATCGTGCTGCAGACACTCATCTTCCTGACGGCCTTCGTCTTGGCCCCGAAGCACGGGCTGCTCGCCGCGCGCAGGCGCAGCGCCGAACCGATGGAGGCTGCCCGATGATCTCGCTCGACATGCTGCTTGCGGTCTTCGAATTCGAGTTCATGCGCAACGCGCTTCTGATCTCGGTGCTGGTGGCGATCCCGACCGCCATGCTCTCCTGTTTCCTGGTGCTGAAGGGCTGGTCGCTGATGGGCGACGCGATCTCGCATGCGGTCTTCCCCGGCATCGTCATCTCCTACATCGTCGGCCTGCCGCTTGCCGTCGGCGCCTTTGCCGCCGGCATGTCCTGCGCGCTTTTGACCGGCTATCTCAAGGAAAACAGCCGCATCAAGCAGGATACGGTGATGGGCGTGGTCTTCTCCGGCATGTTCGGCTTCGGGCTGGTGCTCTACACCAAGATCCAGAGCGACGTGCACCTCGACCACATCCTCTTCGGCGACATGCTCGGCATCGGCTGGCGCGACATCGCCGAGACCGGCGTGATCGCCTTGGTCGCCACCGGTATTCTCGCCGTCAAATGGCGCGATTTCCTGCTGCACGCCTTCGATCCCGCCCAGGCCAAAGCCGTCGGTCTTCCGGTTAACTGGTTGCACTATGGGCTGCTCGCGATCCTGTCGCTGACGATCGTCGGCGCGCTGAAGGCGGTGGGGCTGATCCTTGCCATCGCCATGCTGATCGCACCCGGCGCCATCGCCTTCCTGGTCACCCGCACCATGGGCGCCATGCTCATCGTCGCCGTGATCATCGCGATGACGGCCTCCTTCTGCGGCGTCTATCTCTCCTTCTTCATCGACAGCGCGCCGGCGCCGACCATCGTGCTCCTGATGACCGTGATGTTCCTGATCGCCTTTGCCTGGACCTCCTGGCGGACCTACCGGAACGAAGCGCGGCGGGCGATCGAATGACAAAGAGGCTCCCGGTGCAGGGAGCCTCATCGCCTGTTCTCAGTGGCTCGGATGGAGCGCGTCGTTGAGATACATGCAGGTCAGCATGGTGAAGATATAGGCCTGGATGAGCGCCATCAGCAGTTCGAGCCCGGTCAGCGCCACCGTCATCAGCAGCGGCATGACCGCGGCCAGGATCCCGAGCGCCCCAAAGCCGCTGAGGCCCACGACGAAACCGGCGAAAACCTTGAGCGTGATGTGGCCGGCCAGCATGACCGCGAATAGACGAACCGAGTGGCTGACGGGACGCGAGAGGTAGGAGACCACCTCGATCGGGATGATGATCGGCGCCAGAATCAACGGCACGCCCGCCGGCATGAACAGCCTGAGGAAGCCGAAGCCGTGCCGGTAAAGGCCATAGAGCGTGACCGTCAGGAACACCAGCATGGCCAGCGCGAAGGTGACCGCGATATGGCTCGTCACCGTGAAGGCATAGGGGAACATGCCGATCAGGTTGGCGGTGAGGATGAACACGAAAAGCGAGAAGACCAGCGGGAAGAAGCGCATGCCCTTCTCGCCGGCATTGTCGCGCAGCGTCTTTGCCGCAAACTCATAGAGGATCTCTGCCGCCGACTGCGCCCGGTTCGGCACGAGGCCGCGTCTTCCCGTTGACAGGATCAGGAACAGACTGGCGATCGCCACCGTCAGCACCATATAGGCGGCCGAGTTGGTAAAGCTGATCTGGTGACAGCCGATCTCGGCGATCGGTAGGAGTGACTTGATCTCAAATTGTTCGATGGGTCCGGCTATCATCAACCTCATGTGTTGGCGGAGACGCATCGGCGGCGCGCGTCGGCGGCCGCCGGCGCGTCAATGTGTTGGATAAGCGATCGGCGGCCGAGGCCGTCCCACGAAGCGATTGCTTCCGATGGAATGACTAGAGCGCCGCGCGTTCAACTGAACGCGCAAAGGACGCTCTAGCACTTTGATTCTAGAGCATCTTTCCGCCTCCAGTGACTCCACTTGAGAGCGGGATGCTCTAGGCTGCTCAATAAAGGGAAAGGTCGCGCGGACGTGCCGCGAGCTTTGGGGCTGCATGATGCGATCGACTCCAAGTATCTCGGTCGAGATACTGGGGCCGTCCCCAGGCGAAGCACCGACGCGGGTCGTCCCGCGTGCGCCTGAGCTAGAGGCAATTTGCAGCGGGGTCAAGCTGGCTTGCGCCCGATCGTGGCTCGGGCGCTAGCCGAAGCGGCGATGATCCGCAAGCACGTCTTCGATCACCGTGAGCTGCTTTGCCTTCTCGCTTGCGGACGCGCCGGTCATGCCGGCAAGCACGATCAGCGCCTTCCACAGGGTCCAGCCACGCCCGCACGCCCAGGCACCGCGATCGAGTGCCATGCCATCACGGAAGACCTCGCGGCTCTCGCCGTGGAAGAACGTCCAGGCTATCGCCAGATCGCAGGCGGGGTCGCCGACACCCGAGGTGCCGAAATCGATGACCGCGCTCAAGCGACCTTGCTCGACCAAAAGGTTGCCCCAGGCGATGTCGCCGTGAAACCAGACGGGGGCCCCCTCGAATGGCGCAGCAAGGGCCGCTTCCCAGACCTCTCTGGCCGCCGCCGTGTCGACCTGTCCCTCAAGCAGTGCGAGCGCCTGGCGCGTCTGCTCGTCATAGAAGGCAGGCGGACCGCCGCGGTGGAAATTGTGGTCGCCAGGCAAGGGCCCACCCGCGGCATCCGCCTGCCGCAAGGCGCGCAGAAACCGCGTGAGATCCTTCGCCACTTGCCCGAGATCTGCGACCCGCTCCACGGCCAACGTTTCCCCCTGACGCCAGCGGTAGACCGACCAGGGCCAGGGAAAGCCTTCTCCCGGCATGCCCTTGGCCAGCGGCACGGGAATGGGCAGCGGCAATTGGGGAGCCAGCCGCGGCAGCCAGCGGTGCTCCTTATCCACTTGCAGCACATAGTGCTCGGCGCTCGGCAGGCGCACGGTCATCCGCTCGCCGAGCCGGAAGCTCCTGTTGTCCCAGCCGCCGGGCTCGATCGGACGCACCGCAAGATCCGACCACTGCGGAAACTGTGTCGCGATCAGCCGCCGTACCAGCGACGCATCGATCACAAGCTCGGCTGAATTCGGGTTTGCCATGACGTATTCCATTCGATGTTTGCGTCCAGCAAGCTATGTGATCGCCCCCGGATTTCAACTTCCTAGTTCACGGTAATTCTCGTTCAGCGGCGCGTTGTGTTGAGACGTGACAGTGGCTTGCCGATATCGGCGGTTGCATATTGCGACCGCGACGGATTTCGGGGATGAAGAAGGCCTAGACCCGTTGATAACTTGAGATCATGGAAGCCCGGCCGACCGATCACCTTTTGCTGGAGGTACCGCGCCTCATCGCGCCCCGCCGGGCAGGCGGGACCGCATGAGCACGCCCCGTGGCAAGACGCCGGCTCCAAAGCCTGCCGGTCGGACGGGACTGCGCTTCTTTCTCGTCGCTCTCATCCTGATCGTCACCGCCATTCTCGCGACGGCCCTGCTTGCCAACGAACAGCGCAACCTCAAGAAAGTTCTCGTGGCATTGGGTCTGCCGACGACCTTCCTGGCGAAGAGCAAGCCCTCCGAATCGACGGCCGAGAAGCCGGCAAGGCGCGAACCGCCACGCATCGCCCTGCCCGCCTGGACCTTCCAGGATCTGCAGACGCCGGAGCAGCAGTTCCTGCGCGTCATCCGCAGCGATCCCAAGGCGCTCTGCGACGAGTTGCGCGACGCCGGCTTTCGCGAACTCGAATGGAAAGCCGGTGCCGGTGAGCGTGCCCAATGGGAATGTTCGTCACTCGTCTCCTTCCCGCGTCCGGGCGAGGACAAGCCCTCATCGATCTTCATCTTCGTCAAAGGCAGCGGCGAGGAGGAAATCACCTCCTTCCGCGTCAAGCTCAACATCGAGCGACCGGAGGACCGCCAGGCCGTGACCACGGCAGCGGCGCGGGCAGCGGCGGTGTTCCTCGACCACGTGCGCTGGGCCGATGCCGCAAGCGTCACCCTGCAAATCCAGGCGCTGAAGGAATTCGATCTCAAGCGTTTCGGCAGCCGCATCCAGTTCAAGCGCGAGTCCGACGAGGTGACGCCGCGCTTTAACTTCCTTGCCAACCAGCCGCCGCGCGCGCGGCCGAAGAGCATTGCCGAGCTTTACTTCGACCGGAGCAAATGGCTCGCCTATGGCGATGCCGGACTGCGTAGCTTCGTCAAGGGCCCGACAGACTGGAACGTGCCGGCAAAAGTGCCGAATGGGAAGGAGCCAGCGACGGACGCCACATCAGGCGAGAAGCCCTCCGCGGGGCATGCGCCATGACGATCCCGTCACTCGCTGACTTAGGAAAGCAACGGCCTACCGATCGATCCGGGTCGAAAGGATAATCGAAGAAAGCGTCCGGTCGACGCCGTCGATCTCGCCAATGCGATCGATCAGAAGATCGAGTTCGCTGATCGACGTCGCCGCGACCACCGCGATAAGATCGAAACTGCCGCTGACAGAATGCAGCGTCTGGATTTCACGGATGGCACTGAGTTCGGGGGTCACGCGGCTCAGCGCCCGCGGCGCGATGGTGATCAGCACATGCGCCTTGACCAGCCCCTTCTCGTAGCTCTCCGACAGGCGCACGCCATAGCCGGCGATGATTCCCTCGCGCTCCAACCGCTCGATCCTCGCCTGCACTGTCGTGCGCGACAGGCCGAGCCGGCGCGCGATCGTCGCCGTCGGCATGCGGGCATTTTCGCTGAGGACGGCGAGGAGCTCTCGATCCTTATCCGTGATTTGCATTTCGTCGGTCCGGTTGGGCAATCTGCCGAATATCTATAGGCGATTTAGTCGTTTCAGCGCTTCAAATCAACAACCCCTCCCACGACAATAGGGGCACACACACTCATGCCCTGGGGGAAAGAATGAAGAATATCGTCGTCATCGGAGCAGGCAAGATCGGCTCCACCATCGCTCGCATGCTCGCCCATACCGGCGACTACAGCGTCTGCGTCGCCGACCGCAGCGCCGAGCAGCTGGAGCAGGTGGAAAAGCACGCTGCTATCACGACCGCGACGGTCGATATCGCCGACAAGAAGCAGCTCGTCGCTCTTCTGTCGGGCAAGTTTGCCGTCCTCAGCGCCGCTCCGTTCCACCTGACGGTCGCCATCGCCGAAGCCGCTGCTGAAGCCGGCATCCACTACCTGGACCTGACCGAAGACGTCGAATCCACTCGCCAGGTCAAGGCGATCGCCGCCAAGGCGAACACCGCCTTCATCCCGCAGTGCGGCCTCGCACCGGGCTTCATCTCGATCGTCGCCAACGATCTCGCCAGCCACTTTGAGACGCTGGAAAGCGTGCGCATGCGCGTTGGCGCCCTGCCGCAGTACCCGTCGAACGCGCTCAACTACAATCTTACCTGGAGCACCGACGGCGTTATCAACGAATATATCGAGCCCTGCGAAGCGATCGTCGAAAACAACCTCATCGAAGTGCCGGCCATGGAAGAGCGCGAAGAATTCTCGCTCGACGGCGTCACCTATGAAGCCTTCAACACCTCGGGCGGTCTCGGCACCCTCTGCGAAACGCTGAAGGGCAAGGTTCGCACGCTCAACTACAAGACGATCCGCTATCCGGGCCATGCCGCCATCATGAAGGCGCTCCTCAACGACCTCGGCCTGCGCCACCGCCGCGAAGTCCTCAAGGACATCTTCGAGAACGCCCTGCCGACCACCACCCAGGACGTCGTCGTGATCTTCGTTACGGTTTCGGGCTTCCGCAGCGGCCGCCTGATCCAGGAAACCTACGCCAACAAGGTCTATAGCGGCGTCGTTGCCGGCCGCATGCAGAGCGGTATCCAGATCACCACGGCAGGCAGCATCTGCGCCGTGCTCGATCTGCTCGCCGAAGGCAAGATCGCCTCGAAGGGCTTCGTTCGCCAGGAAGACATCAGCCTCGACACCTTCCTCGCAAACCGCTTCGGCCACTACTACGCTCAGAAGGGCGAAACCGAGCGCGTCGCCGGCTGATCCATCAGCTATAAGCGTGCCGAATTTGGAGCGGGACAGCCCTCCCGCTCTCACCTACGCAAAGCCCGGGTCTTGGCCCGGGCTTTTTTCGTGTCGTCCGATCATTCGGGCCTGCGGCGCAGTCTCATCAGACGCGCAAAGGTCGCTAGCACTTTGATTTGCTGCAGGTCTTCGTCCTTAAATCGAGGCCGATTCAAGGAGACATGCAGTAAGGGATTACCCCTTAGCTTCGGCCGAATTCGTCCTCGATACGGATGATGTCGTCTTCGCCGAGATAGGAGCCGGTGCGCACCTCAATCAGTTCCAGCGGGATTTTGCCCGGGTTGTGAAGCCGATGCACGATCCCCGGCGGAATATAGACCGACTCATTCTCGTGCAGCATTCGCGTTTCCCCGGACATCGTGATCTCCGCCGTGCCGCGCACCACGATCCAATGTTCCGCCCGATGATGATGCTTCTGCAGTGAGATCTTCTTGCCGGGGTTCACGCGCAGACGTTTGACGGCAAAGCGTTCTCCGTCCGAAATGGCCGCGACCGCCCCCCAGGGGCGATAGGACGTCGGGTGTATCTCGGTCAGCGCCGCCGTCTGTGGCGACTTCGCCAGCGTCTTGACGATGGAACCGACGCTCTGGCTATCGGCCAGCCGTCCGACATAGACGGCATCCTCGCCGGCAATGACGGCGACATCGTCCAGCCCTTGAACTGCAAGGTGAATGTCGCGCGACAGGACCAGCGAATTGCGCGTGTTCGACACCGTGGCCTTGTCGGTGACGACATTGCCGTCGCCGTCCTTTTCTCCCGTCTTCCAGACGGCGTCCCAGCTGCCGAGATCGGACCAGAGGAAGGAAGACGGCACCACGGCTGCCCGCTCGGTCTTTTCGAAGACCGCATAATCGACTGAAATATCAGGCGCGGCCGCGAAGCTCTCGGCATTCAGCCGCGTGAAGTCGAGATCCTTCTGAGCCCCGTCGACCGCGAGCTTCGTCGCTTCCCAGACTTGGGGCGCGTGGCGCTTCATCTCATCAAGAAAGGGTTTTACCGGCAGCATGAACATGCCGGAGTTCCAGAGGTAGCGCCCGGTCTCGAGCATTGCCTCGGCTTTGGCGCGGTCCGGCTTCTCGACGAACCGCGCCACACGGTTCGTGCCAGCCGTCAGTTCTTCGCCGCGCTCGATGTAGCCGTAGCCGGTCGCCGGTTCCGTCGGCGTGATGCCGAAGGTCACCAGTTCTCCGTGGCGGGCGGCCTGGTGCGCCCTGAGTATGCAATCCCTGTAGACCTCGCCGGCATCGATCTCATGGTCAGAAGCAAGCACCTGCATGACCGCACCCTTGCCGTAACGGCTGAGTACCTGGAAAGCCGCGGCAGTCAGCGCCGGCGCTGTGTTGCGTGCAACCGGCTCAAGGAGGATGTCGCCCAGATGTACGTCGATCGCCCGCGCCTGCTCCGCGACGATGAAGCGAAAGTCGCTGTTGGTGACGATGATGGCCGGCTCGAACTGGCCGGCGTCGCGCACGCGCTCCAGCGTCTGCTGGAACAGTGAACGATCGGAAAGGATCTGCAGGAATTGCTTCGGAGCGGCGGCGCGAGAGAGCGGCCACAAACGGGTGCCGCGCCCGCCCGCCATGATCACCGGAACAATCTTTGACGTCATGCCGGCGCCTCTTCTTCTTTGAGCTGAACTTTCAGGGACCAATAAAGGGCTTCTGATGAAGAATAGCTAAAGCGCCGATCCGGGCAAGCCATTCACCGACGCGAAGGCTAAAAGGGTATACGGTTGTCCGCCCGCATCCCGCTCCACTTAAGCGAAGCGTCACGGCAAAGAACTCGCGATCAACAAAAAACCCCGCACGAAGGCGGGGCTTTCGGATTTGCATTACCCTTCCGGGTGTCCCTTTCAGGCCGGGATCACGATCTCGCCGAGCTTCGTCAGTTCGGCGACGAACTGCTCGAGACGGGTCTTCTTCTCGTCGCCGGCGCCTTCCAGCTCGGCACGAACCGCATCGATGCGGTTTTCAAGAACCGTACGGTCGAGTTCGTCGACGTGGACGGCGGACTCGGCCAAAAGCGTGCAGCCGGTCGGCAGGATGTCGGCAAAGCCGCCGAACACAGCAAAGCGCTCGGTCTTGCCGTCCGCCGTCTTCACCGTGACCACGCCGGGCTTGACCGTCGTCATCGTCGGAGCGTGATTGGCCATCACGGTCATCTCGCCCTCGGTCGCCGGAATGACGACTTCCGTCACCTTTTCGGAGAGGAGCAGGCGCTCGGGGGAAACAAGCTCAAAGTTGAAATCGGCCATGACCATTCACTTCTCGTGGGCGCGCCACCTAAAAGGCGGCTGTGCATGTCTTCCCTGCCTTCTGATAAGGCAGGATGAAAGCCTCGGCGCTTGGATCGCGCCGAGGCTTAACAGTGCAATCAAGCGGCTTCAGCAGCCAGCTTCTTGGCCTTTTCGACCGCTTCTTCGATCGAGCCGACCATGTAGAAGGCAGCTTCCGGCAGGTGGTCGTATTCGCCGTTGACCAGGCCCTTGAAGCCCTTGATCGTGTCTTCGAGAGCGACGAGCTTGCCCGGCGAACCCGTGAAGACTTCGGCGACGAAGAACGGCTGCGACAGGAAGCGTTCGATCTTACGAGCGCGGGCAACGGCGATCTTGTCTTCTTCAGACAGTTCGTCCATGCCGAGGATGGCGATGATGTCCTGGAGCGACTTGTAGCGCTGCAGGGTCGTCTGCACCTTACGCGACACTTCGTAGTGCTCCTCGCCGACGATCATCGGGTCGAGCATGCGCGACGTGGAGTCGAGCGGGTCAACGGCCGGGTAGATGCCCTTTTCGGCGATCGAGCGCGACAGAACCGTCGTTGCGTCCAGGTGGGCGAACGAGGTAGCCGGCGCCGGGTCGGTCAAGTCGTCGGCCGGAACGTAAATGGCCTGAACCGAGGTGATCGAACCCTTGGTCGTCGTGGTGATGCGTTCCTGCATCTGACCCATGTCGGTCGCCAGCGTCGGCTGGTAACCCACGGCCGAAGGAATACGGCCGAGCAGAGCCGACACTTCGGAACCTGCCTGGGTGAAGCGGAAGATGTTGTCGACGAAGAACAGAACGTCCTGGCCCTTGTCGCGGAAGTCTTCAGCGATCGTGAGGCCCGTCAGAGCGACGCGAGCGCGGGCGCCCGGCGGTTCGTTCATCTGGCCGTAAACGAGCGCAGCCTTGGAGCCTGCGCCGCCGCCATGCTTGTTAACGCCGGACTCGATCATTTCGTGGTAGAGGTCGTTGCCTTCGCGGGTGCGTTCACCCACGCCTGCAAACACCGAGTAACCACCGTGCGCCTTGGCGACGTTGTTGATCAGTTCCATGATGAGAACGGTCTTGCCGACGCCTGCACCACCGAAGAGGCCGATCTTGCCGCCCTTTGCGTAAGGCGCGAGAAGGTCGACGACCTTGATGCCGGTGACAAGGATCTGTGCTTCCGTCGACTGCTCGACGTAGGACGGCGCATCCTGGTGGATCGCGCGCTTGCCCGAGGTAACGAGCGGACCGGCTTCGTCGACCGGCTCGCCGATGACGTTCATGATGCGGCCGAGCGTTTCGTCGCCAACCGGAACCGTGATCGGCGCACCGGTGTCGGTGACCGGCTGGCCGCGCACGAGACCTTCGGTCGAGTCCATGGCGATCGTGCGGACGGAGTTTTCGCCGAGGTGCTGAGCGACTTCGAGAACGAGGCGGTTACCGTGGTTGTCGGTCTCCAGCGCGTTCAGGATCTGCGGAAGCTGGCCTTCTTCGAACACGACGTCAACGACGGCGCCGATGACCTGCGTTACGCGACCGACAGCGCCGGTTGCGGCAACTGCTGCGGTCTTGGCGGAAGCTGCCTTCCTCGGTGCAGCGGGCTTCTTCTCCACTGCGGTTTCTTTCGGGGTAGCTGCCTTAGCCATAATCCTTACCCTCTTTCCGTAACCTTAGAGCGCTTCCGCGCCCGAGATGATTTCAATGAGTTCCTTGGTGATCTGAGCCTGGCGCTGACGGTTATAGTTCAGCGTCAACTTGTTGATCATCTCACCAGCATTGCGCGTCGCATTGTCCATCGCGCTCATCTTCGCGCCCATTTCGCCGGCGACGTTCTCGAGCAGGGCCCGGAAGATCTGCACGGAAATGTTGCGCGGAATGAGGTCGCTCAGGATCGCGCCCGCGTCCGGCTCATATTCATAGACGGCCGAAGCATCCGATGCTTCCGCTGCGACCGGGCCGGCCGAAGCGGGGATCAGCTGCTGAGCCGTCGGAATCTGGGCGATAACGGACTTGAACTCGGAGTAGAACAGCGTGCAGACATCGAACTCGCCCTTTTCGAAGAGCGCGATGACCTTGTGGCCAATCTGGTCGGCGTTTTCGAAGCCGATCTTCTTGACTTCACGCAGGTCGACACGATCGATGATCAGCGACGCGAATTCGCGACGCAGAATATCGAAGCCCTTCTTGCCCACGCAGATGATCTTGACCGTCTTGCCGGCTGCGAGCAGCTTGCGAACGTGGTCGCGGGCATGACGGGCGATCTGCGAGTTGAAGCCGCCGCAAAGGCCGCGTTCAGCCGTGCAGACGACCAGAAGGTGCGTATCGTCCTTGCCGGTTCCGGTCATCAGGGCAGGCGCGCTGTCGTCCGCACCAACCGCCTGAGCGATGTTGGCGAGAACGGTAGCCATGCGCTGCGAGTAAGGCCGGGCGGCCTCGGCCGCCTCCTGCGCACGCCGAAGCTTCGCCGCGGCGACCATTTTCATCGCCTTGGTGATCTTCTGCGTCGCCTTGACGGAGGCGATCCGGTTCTTCAGATCCTTAAGTGAAGGCATCCGTTATCCGTCCTAAATGAAATCCGCTCAGGCGAAAGACTTGGCGAAGCTGTCGATTGCAGCCTTCAGCTTGCCCTTGACGTCGTCGGAGATCGCCTTGTCCTTGCGGATGGTTTCCAGGATGTCCTTGCCTTCCGAACGCATGTACGAAAGCAGGCCCTGCTCGAACTTGCCGACCTGGTTGACCGGCAGCTTGTCGAGGTAACCGTTGACGCCAGCGAAGATGACCGCGACCTGCTCTTCCGTCTTCAGCGGCGAGAACTGCGGCTGCTTCAGGAGTTCGGTCAGGCGGGCACCGCGGTTCAGCAGGCGCTGCGTAGCGGCATCGAGGTCCGAGCCGAACTGCGCGAAGGCGGCCATTTCACGATACTGAGCGAGTTCGCCCTTGATCGAGCCGGCAACCTGCTTCATCGCCTTGATCTGCGCGGCAGAGCCGACGCGCGAAACCGACAGACCGACGTTAACGGCCGGACGGATGCCCTGGTAGAACAGGTCGGTTTCAAGGAAGATCTGGCCGTCGGTGATCGAGATCACGTTGGTCGGGATGAACGCCGAAACGTCATTGCCCTGCGTTTCGATGACCGGCAGAGCCGTCAGCGAACCGGCGCCATTGTCGTCCGAGAGCTTTGCAGCGCGCTCGAGCAGGCGGGAGTGCAGGTAGAAAACGTCGCCCGGGTAAGCTTCGCGGCCCGGCGGGCGGCGCAGCAGGAGCGACATCTGACGGTAGGAAACAGCCTGCTTCGACAGGTCGTCGTAGCCGATGAGGGCATGCTTGCCGTTGTCACGGAAGTATTCGCCCATCGCGCAACCGGCGAACGGTGCGAGGTACTGCATCGGAGCCGGGTCGGATGCGGTTGCAGCAACGATGATCGAGTACTGCAGAGCGCCACGCTCTTCCAGAACCTTCACGAACTGGGCAACCGTCGAACGCTTCTGGCCGATTGCGACGTAGACGCAATACAGCTTGTCACCTTCCGGACCATTGTCGTGAATGGCCTTCTGGTTGAGGATCGTGTCAAGGATGATCGCGGTCTTGCCGGTCTGGCGGTCGCCGATGACGAGCTCGCGCTGGCCACGACCAACCGGGATCAGAGCGTCGATGGCCTTGAGGCCGGTCGACATCGGCTCATGAACCGACTTGCGCGGAATGATACCCGGAGCCTTGACGTCAACGCGCGAGCGCTGCTTGGCGTTGATCGGGCCCTTGCCGTCGATCGGGTTGCCGAGCGCGTCGACGACGCGGCCGAGCAGTTCCGGACCAACCGGGACGTCCACGATGGCGCCGGTCCGCTTGACGGTGTCGCCTTCCTTGATGTCACGGTCCGAACCGAAAATAACGACACCGACGTTGTCGGCTTCGAGGTTCAGCGCCATGCCGCGAATTCCACCCGGGAATTCGACCATCTCGCCTGCCTGAACATTGTCGAGGCCGTAGACGCGGGCAATACCGTCACCGACGGAAAGCACCTGACCGACTTCGGAGACTTCTGCTTCCTGGCCGAAATTTTTGATCTGATCTTTGAGAATTGCGGAAATTTCCGCGGCGCGGATATCCATCAGCCGACCTCTTTCAGTGCAAGCTTAAGGGTAGAGAGTTTGGTGCGAAGGGAGGTGTCAATCTGGCGGGACCCGACCTTGACGATCAGACCTCCAAGAATAGACGGGTCGACGGTGACGTTGACCGTCACGTCTTTGCCGGTGACGCTTTTCAGCGTCGCCTTCAATTCGTTTTCCTGCACTGCAGAGAGCGCATGGGCCGACGTGACGTCGGCGGAGACTTCGCCACGATGGCGTGCGGCGATCAGGCGGAACGCCTTGATCATGCCCGGCAGCGCGAAGAGGCGGCGATTGCGGGCAACGACCTTGAGGAAGTTGCCGACGAGCCCGGAGATACCAGCCTTCTCGGCAACTGCCGAAATGGCCTTGAACTGGTCGTCTGCAGAAAAGACCGGGCTTACGATCAGCCGCTTCAGATCATCGCTGCCGTCGATCAGGGCCTGGACGCGGGTCAGATCCGCGCCGACTGCCTCGACGGAACCGGCGCCGAGCGCGAGTTCAAAAAGCGAGGACGCGTATCTTTCTGCAACACCGGAAATAAGCTGGGATGTGTCTGCCACGGGCACAAGCTTCTCTCATTTTCATCCAAGAACCGAGCTGGCGGTGGGCCGTCAACTTAAATTCTTGAATTTGCTGCAATAATTTGCAGGATATCGAGGCCTGGCGACCCACTTCCCCCGCAATTCGCGGTTCGTCTAGCATAGGATGTTTGGACTCGCAACACGCGAACGGCAGGAATGCGGCATAAGTCGGCCACCTTGGCCGAATTTTGCCGTAAATTCGTTTCCTGCGTTGTGAATCGCGGAACGGCCCGCGGCACGATCAGATCATGCCGAAGACGTATGCGAGCGGAAGGATGGCGAGTGCCGCCTGAACGAAGAGCGCCAGCCAGTTGTAGACCGTGCCGCCGTTGTCGCTCATCATCGAGAGGATTCGGCCGAAGGCGGCAAGCGCGAACGCCGCTCCGACTGCAAGATAGACCATCGGCTGCGCCAGGAGGATCGCGGCAAGGCCGAGCCCCACATGCATGCCGCCCATGGTGGAGCGTGCCTCGGCATAACCGCCGCGCCGCCCCTCGGCAATGCCGATGCCAGCCGCACGAAAGGTAAGCCGCGGCGCAAACAGCATGACGACGCCGATCAGCGCCGCAGCCACGGCCGCGCAGAAGGCGAGGAATTCGCCGGTTTCCGTCGGAATGTAGAATTCCATGCCCGTTCCTGCAGATGAGCCCTTGTCATGCCGTTTCGTCTTCGGCCGAAGCGGCGCGTCCTTGACCTCTAGCGCATGTCGCCCCGGTTGTGAATCGCCCGCGGCCTGTTCAACGCGACGATCACAGGAAACTTGAATTTACAGGAAGCTTTGGGGATCGATGTCGAGCTGGACGCTGATCGAGCCGCGCTCCTTGGGGCCGGCGGCGATCATCGCCTTGACGAAAGCCTGCATGTCGCTGTTGCGCCGGCCATGCACCAGCAGGCGGAAGCGATGCCGTCCACGGATCAGCGCCAGCGGCGCCTCCGCCGGGCCGAGAATGGTGATGCCGTCGGTCCGCGGCGCAGCCATGCGCAAGCCCCGCGCATGGCCCTCGGCATCCTGACGGGTATCGGCCGAAACGATCAGCGAGGCGAGCCGGCCGAAGGGCGGCAGCAAGGCCTTTTCGCGCTCGGCGATCTCGCGGTCGTAGAAGGCATCCGCATCGCCGGAGACGATGGCCTGCATCACCGGATGCTGCGGCTGGTAGGTCTGCAACAGGCCGAGACTCTTGAGGCCGGTTCGCCCGGCGCGGCCGGTCACCTGCGAAAGAAGCTGGAACGTCCGCTCGGCTGCCCGCGGATCGCCATTGGCCAAGCCGAGGTCGGCATCGACGATGCCGACCAGCGTCATCAGCGGAAAGTTATGCCCCTTGGCGACAAGCTGGGTGCCGATGACGATGTCCGCTTCGCCGCGCGCAATGGCGTCGAGTTCCAGCCGCAGCCGCTTGACGCCCATGAGGTCGGAGGACAGCACGATCGTGCGCGCCTCGGGGAAATGCCGCTCCACCTCCTCGGCAATGCGTTCGACCCCCGGGCCGCAGGCAACGAGATGATCGAGCGTGCCGCATTCGGGGCAGGCCTCCGGCGTCTTCTCCGTATAGCCGCAATGGTGGCACTGGATCTGCCCGCGGAAGCGGTGTTCGACGAGCCAGCTTGAACAGTCCGGGCACTGGAAGCGATGGCCGCAGACGCGGCAGAGCGTCAGCGGCGCATAACCGCGGCGGTTGAGGAAAAGCAGCGCCTGTTCGCCGCGCTCAACGGCCTTGCCGATCTGGTTGATGAGAACCGGCGAAAGGAAGCCGCCGCGCGCCGGCGGATGCTGGCGCATATCGACCACGCCGAGCCGCGGCAGCGCCGCATCGCCGAAACGCGTCGGCAGGTGGATCGGCTTGTAACGGCCGACTTCGCCATTGACTCGGCTTTCGACCGATGGCGTCGCCGAGACGAGCACGACGGGAAAGCCGGTGATCCGACCGCGCACGACCGCCATGTCGCGCGCATTGTAGAAGACGCGGTCTTCCTGCTTGTAGGCCGGGTCGTGCTCTTCGTCGACGATGATGAGACCGAGCTCTTCGAACGGCAGGAACAGCGCGGACCGCGCGCCGGCAACGACACGCACCGTGCCGGTCGTCACCTGGCGCCAGACCTTTTCGCGCGTCCGCGGCGCAAGGTCCGAGTGCCACTCCGCCGGCTTCGCCCCGAAACGATCCTGGAAGCGCTCGAGGAAACTCGATGTCAGCGCGATCTCCGGCAAGAGTATCAGCACTTGCTTGCCTGCCCGAAGCGTCGCGGCAATCGCCTCGAAATAAACCTCGGTCTTGCCGGAGCCGGTGATGCCGTCGATCAGCGACACAGAGAAGCCGCCCTCCTCCACCGCCGCCAGGAGATCGGCTGCCGCATCCTTCTGGGGCCCTTCGAGCCGGGGCGCGACAAAATCGGGATCAGGCAAGGCAACCACCGGCGGCGGCGCCATGAATACGGTTTCTAAGACGCCTTGCTGCGTCAGCCCCTCGATCACGCTCGACGATGTGCCGGCCGCATGCGCAAGCCCGGAGCGCGTCCAGGAGAGGCCGTCGCTCGCGGTCGCGATGACGCGCTCACGAGCCGCCGTCATGCGCTCCGGTCGCATCTCCGTGAGGCGCAGCGCTTCCACCATCGGCTCCGGATCGAAGGCCGCCGGTGCCCGGAGCGCCATGCGCGCGACGAGCCCCGGCGGCGTCACAGTGTAGGCAGCAACCCAGTCAAGAAAAGTTCGCATGTCCCTCGTCAGCGGCGGGCAGTCAAAAACCTTCTCGATTGTCTTGAGTTTCTTCGGATCGACATTGCCGTCATCGTCTCCATCCCAGACCACGCCGACGACGAGACGGGGGCCGAGCGGCACCTGCACGATCGAGCCCGGCTCGACCGCCATGCCGTCGGGAACCGCATAGGAATAGGCTTTCGGCGCCGGCATGGGCACCAGGACCGGCACGACGCGACGGGCAGAAATCGGCCCGAGCAAATCGCCGAATAAATCGGTTGAATCGCGAGTCATTTTGCCGTGACCTTGCCACGTGTTTCGGTTAAAGAAAACTGCGCTGCGAACCGCAGCCTTGCCGGCGCAGGGTTTGTCACGGTTCCACCAGAGTTTCAACGCGCGCGATCTCTGCCAACGGAATTCCTCCCCGGTAGAGATGCGCCCGAGCGGCAATCGTGCCCAAGGAGTGACTCCATGAAATTTTTCGTTGATACCGCCGACGTCAAGGAAATCCGCGAGCTGAACGATCTCGGCCTTCTCGATGGCGTCACCACCAACCCGTCGCTGATCCTGAAGTCGGGCCGCGACATCACGGAAGTCACCAAGGAAATCTGCTCGATCGTCGAAGGCCCGGTTTCGGCTGAAGTGACCGCCACCGAATACGCCGAGATGATGAAGGAAGCGGCCGTTCTTTCGAAGATCGCCGACAACATCTGCATCAAGCTGCCGCTGACGCTCGACGGTCTCAAGGCCTGCAAGGCGCTGACCTCGGACGGCCACCAGACCAACGTGACGCTGTGCTTCTCGGCCAATCAGGCCCTGCTCGCCGCCAAGGCCGGCGCGACCTTCGTTTCGCCCTTCGTCGGCCGCCTCGACGACATCGCCTTCGATGGCATGGACCTGATCCGCGAGATCCGCCACATCTTCGACAACTACGGCTATGAGACCGAGATCCTTGCAGCCTCGATCCGCACCGTGAACCACGTCAAGGAAGCCGCCCTCATCGGCGCCGACGTCATCACCGCGCCGCCGGCAACGCTGAAGGCTCTGGTCAAGCACCCGCTGACCGACAAGGGCCTCGAAATGTTCCTGGCCGACTGGGCCAAGACCGGCCAGAAGATCGCCTGATTGCTTCAGGAATGAATGAAAACCCCGCATCGCTGCGGGGTTTTTTGTTGCCTACTCGTCGTCGTCCATCAGCCCCGTCAGCCGCATGCCATCGATCCAGGTGGCGCTGTCCTTGCGGATCACCCGGCGCGGACGGATGCCGCAACGCTGGCGCACTTCCTCCGCCAACCGCTCAGAATGAGTGACGATCCAGATCTGGCTTTCGCGCGAAGCGCTGGCGACCATGTCGGCGAGCGCCGGCAGCATGTCCGGATGCAGGCTCGTCTCCGGCTCGTTCAGCGCAATGAACCGGGGCCGGCGATAGGAAAGCAGCGCCGCCGCCAGCGCCAGGAACCGCATCTGCCCATCCGACAGCTCGCGCGGCGAAAACGGCCGGTTGGGGAAATCCGGAAAGACCAGCGAAAACTCGGCAAACTGTCCCGGTTCGGGAACGTCGAGATAGGCGCCGCCGAAGGCGTCGGCGACCGCTCGATCGAGATCAACCGTATCCTCACGTGTGTGCCTGAGCGTCGCAAACACCGCAGCCATGTTGACACCCGTCTCGTCAAGCATCGGCGCCGTCACGGCGAGGCAAGGCAACCGCAACGGCGAATCGCGATCGGTGCGGAAGCCATGGAAGAACCGCCATTGGTCGACCGCGCGGCGAAAGGTGCCGACCTCCGGATAGTGGCCGGCATCGCCGAGCAGCGAGATCGCCGTTTCCGAGGTCAGAGCCGTTTCCGGATAGTCCTCCATCCGCCCGCGGTCGCCGCGCACGAAGATGCCGGGGCCGGACCGCTTCATCATCGTCACGGGACGGCGGCCGGTTTCAACGGTCAGTTCCTCTTCCTTGACCTGGGGCTCATAGGCAAACCCTGCGGCCGCCAAAGGCGGACGCAGCCCGGCCTCGATGCGGTAGCGAAAGGTGATCGCCCGCTCCTCATCCAGCAACTCGGTCTCGAGCCTTATGCGCGCCGGCTTGTCGGCGCGGCGGCGGCCACTCCAGAGCGCCGACGACATCCCGCCCTCCTCCGCGATCTCGCGCGCCAGAGTGCCGCGCGTCGCCGACTGCACGAGTTGAAGCGCACGATAGAGATTGGACTTGCCGACGCCGTTCTCGCCGATGAACAGGTTGACGCCCGTCAGATCCATGCGGATCGACTTCAACGAACGGTAGTTTTCGGCAAACATGGATTGAAGCTGCATGCCCAAGACCTAGCCGATCCGCCGCACGGCGTGAAGCCCGGCAGGCATGGCGCGGCTGATCGCTAGAGCGCGACCTCTGCTTGCAACCGGGGCTGGAACGCCACGTCCGCGTCCATGGCCAGATCGAACACCGTGTGCCGCTCGAGCGCCTTCGTCACCTCGCCAGGCTCACCTTCCAGCGCCTCCGGCGGGATCAGGTTGCCGATGCGGAAATCGAAGAAGTCGCCCTTCTTGTTGAGCAGCTCGTGGAACACGGTCATGTCGCGCAGTTCCGTCGACCATTTGGCGAACCAGTAGAACAGGCCGGAATTGCGGGCGCTCATGTGCACCGGCAGGATCGGCAGGCCGTATTTGCGCGCAAAGCCCACCGCAGACGTCTTCCACGGCCGCTCGTTGAGGCAGCCGTCCGCCCAATAGGCGATGCGCCCGGAAGGGAAGAGCACCGTCGCCTTGCCCTCGCCGATCGCCCGGTTGGTCACCTGCAGCGTCTCGCGGGCCTTCAGCTTGCTCTTGTGCTCCTCGCGCCATTCGACCGGGATGACCATCTCGACAAAGCGTGGATTGACGCGGATGGCGTCGCGATTGGCGAAGAACATCATGTCCGGCCGCCGTGTCTTGAGCAGGTCGAAAACAGCGATACCGTCGGCAATGCCGGTCGGATGGTTGCTGACGAGCAGGAAGCCGCCCTTGGCCGGAATGCGCTCGGCCCGGTCGACCCGCACCTCCAGCGAGAGAAGCGAACTCAGATGTTCGAAGGCCTGGAAGCCGGGCATGTTGGCGACCGCATCGGCGAACTCGTGCGCCTTGCGGTAGTTCAGCAACGCGTAGAGAAAAGGTCGCATCAACGGCCACATCGGGCTCTTGACGATGCGCTGCCCGCGCTCGGCAATCAGGGTGTCAACGATGTGACCAGGTTTTCCCTGTGAGACCAGGGCGAGTACTTCAGCAAAATGCGCGAATCCGTTCACCGAATCCCGTCCCACCATAGTCCGATCCGATTCTTTCCGGCTGACCATCGCAATTCTATATGATCGAAGAATGACAGATTCCAAGGGCGCATTAGCAAAAACATAAGATGCGTCAGGGCATTGTCGCCGATGGACCAACTTGGGAAGCGACAATGAACGAGCTCCTCGTCATCGGCCATCCGGAACTCCTTGCCGAACGCCAACGTTGGCTCAATGGGCTCATGCGGGAGCGGCGCCTCTCCGACAACACCGTCGAGGCCTATGAGCGCGACACCCGTCAATTCCTGACATTCCTGACCGGCCATCTGGCCGGGCCGCCGCGCCTTTCCGACATCCGGACGCTGCGGCCGGCGGATCTGCGCGGCTTCCTCGCCCAGCGCCGCAAGGGTGGCGCCGGTGCACGCACGCTCGGCCGTGGCCTCGCCGGTTTGCGCTCCTTCCTGCGCTTTCTCGAACGCAATGGCCTTGCGAACGCAGCAGGTGCCGCCGCCGTGCGCTCGCCGAAGCAGCCGAAATCCCTGCCGAAGCCGCTGACCGACCGAGAGGCGCTGAACGTCGTGACCTCGGAGGCGCAGCTTGCCGAGGAGCCCTGGATCGCCGCGCGCAATGCCGCGGTGCTGACCCTGCTCTATGGCTGCGGCCTGCGCATTTCCGAAGCGCTCGGGCTGACATCGGGCGATTTCGCCGACTCGCCCTCGTCGCTGCGCATCATCGGCAAAGGCGGCAAGACGCGGCTCGTGCCATTGATTCAGGCTGCGCGTGAAGCCGTCGCAGCCTATATCAAACTCTGCCCCTATCAGCCGCCTGCTGATGAACCGTTGTTTCGTGGTGCCCGTGGCGCCAAGCTGCAGCCGGCAATCATCCAGCGGGAAATGCAGAAGCTGCGCGGGGCCCTCGGCCTGCCGGACACGGCAACGCCGCATGCGCTGCGACACTCCTTCGCCACCCATCTGCTGGCCGGCGGCGGCGATCTGCGAACCATCCAGGAACTGCTCGGCCACGCCAGCCTGTCGACCACGCAGGTCTATACCGGTGTCGATTCCGCGCGGCTTCTGGAAATCTACGATCGCGCCCATCCGCGCGCCTGATTTTCGGCGAAACGATGGATTAACCATGCCCTTTAAGGAAGCCGTGACCGGCCCGGCCCTAGGGTTCAGCAACGACCGTCCGACCGTCGGGGAACAATGATGACCGCCTTTGCGAGACCTGATCGAAACCTGCCCCGCAACCTGCTTGCGCGGGTCGCTGACGATACGCTTTGGCTCATTGCCCTCTTGCATGTTGTTCTTGCCGCCAGCCTCGTCGTTGCACTCTTCTTCGTTGCGGAAGCCGATGCGCAGGAAGCCGAATGCGGCGGCTCGAATGTGCTCACCGCCCTTGCCAAGTCGGATCCGACCAAATTCGCCGCACTCGAAGCGGAAGCCGCCGCCGTGCCGAACGGCAAAGGCATCTTCTGGAAGATCGAGAAGGACGGCATCGCGGCCTCCTGGCTGCTCGGCACCATGCACGTGACCGATCCGCGCGTACTGGCGTTGCCTGCCGAGGCGCCGGCCGCTTTCGAAGCAGCCTCAACCGTCATCGTCGAATCGGACGAGATCGTCGACGAGAAGAAATCGGCCGCCGCGATCCTGATGCGGCCCGACCTCACCATGTTTCCGGACAACAAGACGATCGCCGATTTCCTGGAGCCCGGCGATCGCGAACAGCTCGAAGCGGGCCTCAAAGCCCGCGGCATTCCGCTGACGCTCGTTGCGCGCATGAAACCCTGGATGATCGCGAGCTTCGTCGCGTTGCCCGCCTGCGAGATCAGCCGCAAGGCGACCGGCGCCTCCTTCCTCGACAAGAAGATTGCCGAGGATGCGGTCAGCCAGGGCAAAACGCTCAAGGGCCTGGAGACGCTGATCGAACAGCTCGCAGCGATGGATTCGCTTCCGACAGAACTGCACCTGCGCGCGCTGATCGAGACGCTGGCGCTCGGCAAGACGATCGACGACGTCTTCGCGACAATGACCGATCTCTACCTTTCCGGCGACACCGGCATGATCATGCCGATGATGAGATCCGTTTCCGACAAGGGCTCCGCCGAGGATTTCGGCTATGCCGATTTCGAGCAGCGCATCATCGTCGACCGCAACAAGACGATGGCGACACGTGCCGAACCGATCCTGAAGGACGGCGGCGCTTTCATGGCGGTCGGAGCGCTGCACCTTCCGGGCAAGGAAGGTCTTGTCGAACTGCTCCGCGCCCAGGGCTTCACGGTCACGCGCGCCAACTGACTGGCGGGCGTTCAAGCCGGAGACTGATCAGCCAATCTGACCGCCCGGACCCGCCACCCGGGCCAGAAGCGTCGGCACGATCACCTTGTGAAACGGTGTGACCGCCGCCAGGTAAACCCGCCCGAGCGTATTGTGCCTGCGGACGAGCGTGGTGACGCCGACGATCTGGTTGACCGCGGATCCCGCCCTGACATCCACGACGATGCGAAAATCGAGATGCTTGTCGTCGAAACCGAGCACCACTTCGTCGTCGCTTTTCGACAGCACTGGAAACGCCCCGACCAGCCCGAAGCGACCCGGTTTCGGCGCTGCCGATTTCAGGCCAATGAGCGAGACCACGCGGTTGCGCAGGCGCAGCAGTTCGCGAATCCATCGCGGCGAACGGCCAAGCGAACGTTCGGCCGCTTCCGCAGCGGTCACGCCCTTGCCGTCGAGCGCGAGCTCGAATCGGTCGGCCCAATCGGCGTCGGGTAGATGCCGGTTCGGCAACGAGGTGGCCACGGCTCTCGGATTCATGTTTCCTCCTGACGCCACGGCGTCGCTTGTCCTTTGAGACATGATTGCGCCCTCCGTCGTGCCTGGACAGGAGACCGCTTGTCGCAGCCCTCGGTCCAATCGTCACACCCAGTCTGCCGCCGGGGCCGTCATTCGCCGATGCGGTGAGGCCCCTTCCCTTCGCGCCGACAAGCTGCATAACTCAAGCTGAGCGTTGCAAATTCTGGAGATGGACAATGGAAACCAGCCACGACACACGCGAACTCGAAATGGTCGTGCTGATGACGCCGGACATGGCGAATTTCAGCGGCAAGGTCCATGGCGGCGCGCTGCTCAATCTCCTGGATCGCGTGGCGTTCTCATGCGCCTCGCGCTATTCGCAGCAATATGCGGTGACGCTTTCGGTCGACCAGGTGACCTTCCGCCAGCCCATCCACGTCGGCGAGCTCGTCACCTTCCGTGCCGCGGTCAACAATGCCGGCCGCACCTCGATGGAAATCGGCATCCGCGTCGAGGCCGAGAACATCAGGAGTGGCGAGCGGCGACACACCAACTCCTGTTACTTCACGATGGTCGCGGTCGACGCCGACGGCGCGCCGACGCCCGTACCTCCGCTGAACACTGACACCGCCGACCGCAAGCGCCGGCAGCGCGCGGCCGAAGCACGACGCAGCCTCAGGCGGGAGTTCGAGGAGCGCTTCCACGCGCTCCGATCTGCTTCTGAAGAATGAGAGATAGTCGCCATCCGCCACGAAATCTCCGGGGGGGATGTCAGCGAACGCTGACGCGGCACTGGTGAAAGCGCCGCAACAACAGCCGGCGTGTTGAAGCGCGCGGCTGGAACAAGGGGGCCGCTTGCTGCAGCCCCCTCGCTGGATCATTACATGTGGATCGGCTTGAAGAAGGTCGAAAGAGCCGCTTCCTTGACCGCTTCCGACATGGTCGGATGCGCGTGGCAGGTGCGGCCGAGGTCTTCCGACGAACCGCCGAACTCCATCAGCACGGCGATTTCGTGGATCATCTCGCCGGCGCCGAAGCCGACGATGTGGCCGCCGAGAACCCGGTCGGTTTCCTTGTCGGCGAGGATCTTCACGAAGCCGTCGGTGGCAAGCATGGCGCGCGCGCGGCCATTGGCGGTGAAGGGGAACTTGCCGACCTTGTAGGCGACGCCCGCAGCCTTCAGCTCTTCCTCGGTCTTGCCGACGGAGGCGACTTCCGGCTGGGTGTAGACGACGCTCGGGATGACGTCATAGTTCACGTGGCCGGCCTGTCCGGCGAGAATCTCGGCAACCGCGACGCCTTCGTCTTCCGCCTTGTGGGCGAGCATCGGGCCGCGCACGACGTCACCGATCGCGTAGATGCCGGTAACGCTCGTCTGGTAGTGATGGTCGATCTCGACACGACCGCGCTGGTCCATGACGACGCCGGCCTTATCGAGGCCAAGACCATCGGTGTAAGGCTTGCGGCCGGTGGCAATCAGCACCACGTCGGCATCGAGCGTCACGGCGTCGCCGCCCTTGACCGGCTCGAAGGTCACCTTGGCGCCCTTGCCGTCCTTGACGACGCCGGTCACCTTGGCGCCCAGCTTGAAGTCCATGCCCTGCTTCGCGAGCATGCGCTGGAACTGCTTGGCAACTTCGCCGTCCATGCCGCCGAGGATGGTATCGAGATATTCGACAACCGTAACCTTGGCGCCGAGGCGCGCCCAGACCGAGCCGAGCTCGAGGCCGATGACGCCGCCGCCGACGACGATCATGTTGGCCGGGACCTTTTCGAGCGCGATGCCGCCGGTCGAGGAGATGATCACCTTCTCGTCGATATCGACCTGAACGCCCGGAATGCCGGCGACGTCGGAGCCGGTGGCGATCACGATGTTCTTGGTTTCGAGGATCTGCTCCTCGCCCTTGTCGTTGGTGACCGAAACCTTGCCCTGACCGAGAACCTTGCCGGTGCCCTGGATGCCGTCGATCTTGTTCTTCTTGAACAGGAACGAGACGCCCTCGACGTTGGACTTAACGGTCGCGTCCTTGTGGGCCAACATCTTTTCGAGGTTCAGCTTCGGTGCTGCGACTTCGACGCCAAGCGCGTCGACGCCATGGGCGACCTGATGGAACACCTCCGAAGCATGCAGTAGCGCCTTCGACGGGATGCAGCCGATGTTGAGGCAGGTGCCGCCATAGGTGGCGCGCTTCTCGACGACGGCCACCTTCAGGCCGAGCTGAGCCGCCTTGATGGCGCAGACATAGCCGCCGGGGCCGCTGCCGATAACGATGAGATCATAAGCCATTAGAATATCCTTCCTTCAGGGCGGTTACCGCCCGCCGCTGACATTGAGAATTGCCCCCGTCACATAAGTCGCCTTGTCTGACAGGAGGTAGAGAACCGCGTCAGCGACTTCCTCGGCGGTGCCGGGTCGCTGAACGGGAATGGTGGGAGCAAGATCGCGCGCCCGGTCCGGCAGGCCGCCGGAGGCATGGATCTCGGTATCGATGACGCCGGGACGGATCGCATTGACGCGAATGCCCTCGGTCGCAACCTCGCGCGCAAGGCCGATGGTGAAGGTGTCGATCGCACCCTTCGAGGCGGCGTAGTCGACATATTGTGCCGGCGAGCCGAGCACGGCTGCGGCCGAGGAGATGTTGACGATGGCGCCACCCTTGCCGCCGTAGCGCGTCGACATGCGCCGAACCGCTTCCGCCGCGCAGCGAATGGAGCCGGTGACGTTAATGCGGAACATCCGCTCCAGCCGCTCGACCGACATCTCGTCGATCCGCGCGGTCGGCCCAACGATGCCGGCATTGTTGACGAGGCCATCCAGCCGGCCGAAGGCCGCATCGACGGCAGCGAACATCGCCTGGATATCCGCCTCCGAGCCGACATCGCCCTGAACCGCAATCGCCGAGCCGCCGGCCGCTTCGATCGCGCCGACAACCGCATCTGCCGCATCACGGTTCGTCGCGTAGTTGACTGCGACACGCCTGCCGGCTTTCGCCGCGGCGACACAAACCGCCGCGCCGATACCGCGGCTACCGCCTGTCACGAGAAGAACGGGGCCTGCGCTCATGCGGCGCATCCCTTGAGGGTGAAAGAATCCCAGCTGTCGGCCTCGGCCTTGCCCTTGCCCCAGGCGCTCGATGCTCTGAGGGAAGGCCCGAAATCGGGAAGCAGCAACTGCTCGGCCGCCTGTTCGGCTTCACCAGGGATCTCGCTGATCGCACCGGCCTTGTCGAGCGCATAGACGACGCCCTGCCATACCGTGCAGGCGCGCAGTTCCTCGCCGGTCGCGTCACCCTCCGGGCAATTGTGCATGATCAGCCCCGTGGCGCGTTCCGGCTCTCCCGCCGGCATCACGACGCCGTCGAGCAGAAGCCCGGGTTTGAGCACCGCCACCTTGAAGTGGTTGCTGGTCGCCGCACTTGCCGAGCCGACCGGCTCGAAGCGCAGCTCATAGCCGCCGTCACGATCGGCGTAGATCGCGTGCGACTGCTTGCAATCGGCAGCGGCAGCCGGCGCTGCAAGCGCGGTGCAGAACAGCATCAAGATGAAGCGACCGGAGATCATGATCAGGCTGCCTTCTCCGTCGCGAGCCTGAGACCAAGCGCAATGAAGACCACGCCGCTGGCGCGGTCGATCCACTTGCTGGCGCGGGTGAAGGCGGCGCGCATCCGCGGCGTCGTCATGAACAGGCTGACGCCGACGAACCAGAGGATCAGGCAGGTGGCCATGACCAGCCCATAGCCGAACTTGACGAGGATCGGCGTGTGGGCGCTGACGACGGTCGAGAAGATCGACAGGAAGAAGAATACCGGCTTCGGATTGAGCGCATTGGCGGCAAAGCCGAGGCCGAAAGCCTTGGCGGTCGACTGGCCCTTGGCCGGCTCATTGCCTTCCGCGCGCTCGACCTTGATCTCCGTCTGGCCGGCACGGAGCGCCTTGATGCCGATATAGATCAGGTAAGCGACGCCGCACCATTTGACGATGTTGAAGAGGTAGATCGACTGCGAAATGATCAGCCCCAGACCGAGGATCGTGTAAGTCACATGGAACATCAGCGAGGTGCCGATGCCGAAGGACGTGATGATGGCCGGGCGCCGGCCATGCACGATCGACTGGCGCATGACCATGGCCAGATCGGCGCCGGGAGAGACGATCGCAAAGGCGAAGATCGCCATCAGCGATGCGAGTTCTAGGAGATATTGGCTCATGGTTGTGCGACCGGTGCGTTGAAGGCCCAGACGTGGCCGAAGGGATCCTGGATGCGCGCGTAACGTGCGTGCCAGAAGGTATCCTGCGGCTCCAGAACTGTCGATGCCCCGGCGGCGATCGCCCGGTCATAGGCTGCATCGACGTCGGCGGCATCAGGCAGATTGATGTTGATGGCGACGCTCGCACCACCGACCGTCTTCGGCGAAAGAACGTTCGAGCCGAATTCGGGAAATTCGTCGTGCAGCATGATCTCGCCGCCGAAGAGCGCGAGATTGGAATGCATCACGCGCTTGCGATCCTCCGCCAGCTGGCAAAAGGTGTGTTGGGCACCAAAGGCCTTCTCGTAAAAGGCGATCGCCGCGATGCCGTCCTTGACGCAGAGATGCACCTGGATCGGCGGAACGTTTGGTTCGGATGCCATGCGAGTTCCTCCGTTCAGATCAGAATACCCGCAATCATCAGCAGGAGCCCGACCGCCGAAACGGTCCAGACGGCGGAGCGAACCAATCCGAGGCCGCCAATATAAATCGGCAGGTAGGCGGCTCTTGCCCAGAACCAGATCCCCACGCCCCATTGGGTGAGCGGTCCGCTCCGTCCGGAGAATTCTATCACGACCGCAAGGGCGATGAAGACCGGATAGGTCTCGTGAAAATTGCGCAGCGCCCGTCCCGCCCGCCCGGTAAAGACATTGGGCTCCGGCACGACGTCGCGATTGGTATCAGCTTCGATGACGCCGTGCTGCAGGCGATAGGCGCCCGCCTGCGCCATCATATAGGCGAAGGCGAGAACGGCACTCCAGAGCAGGTAGGTCAGTTCGAACGACATCGATGCGATCCGGAGAAGCGCGGCGCAGAAAGAAGCGGGGGCTGCAATCGCCCCCGCCCAACTCTTAGAGATCGAGAACCAGACGCTCCGGATCCTCGAGGCTTTCCTTGACGCGGACGAGGAAGGTCACGGCTTCCTTGCCGTCGACGATGCGGTGATCGTACGAGAGCGCGAGGTACATCATCGGGCGGATGACGACCTGGCCGCCGATGGCGACCGGACGGTCCTGGATCTTGTGCATGCCGAGAATGCCCGACTGCGGCGCGTTGAGGATCGGCGAGGACATCAGCGAACCGTAGACGCCGCCGTTGGAGATGGTGAAGGTACCGCCCTGCATGTCGGCCATCGACAGCGCGCCATCACGCGCAGCCTTGCCGAGACGGCCGATGTCCTTCTCGATCTCGGCGATCGACATCTGGTCGGCATCGCGCACGATCGGAACGACAAGGCCCTTGTCGGTGCCGACGGCGACGCCGATGTGGCAGTAGTTCTTGTAGATGATGTCGGTGCCGTCGATCTCGGCGTTAACAGCCGGGATTTCCTTCAGCGCGTGGGTCACGGCCTTGGTGAAAAAGCCCATGAAGCCGAGCTTCACGCCATGCTTCTTCTCGAAGATGTCCTTGTACTTGTTGCGCAGCGACATGACGGCGCTCATGTCCACCTCGTTGTAGGTGGTGAGCATGGCGGCGGTGTTCTGCGCATCCTTGAGGCGCTTGGCGATCGTCTGGCGCAGGCGGGTCATCTTGACGCGCTCTTCGCGCACGACATCTTCTGCCGTCGACGGCGCACGGGCCTGGACCTTTGCGGGCTCTGCGACAGCAGGGGTCGAGATGCCCTTGGCGACGGCTGCAAGCACGTCACCCTTCAGCACCTGGCCACGCTTGCCGGAGCCATCGAGCTGATCGGCCGACAGGTTGTTTTCGGCGAGCAGCTTCGCGGCAGCCGGTGCCGGCGGCATCGACGAGGCAGCGGGTGCTGCAGCGGCAGCCGGGGCAGCCGGAGCGGCAGCGGCCGGCTCGGCCTTCTTTTCGGCAGCAGCCGCCGGAGCGGCAGCAGCAGCGCCGGCAGCGATCTGGCCGAGCAGCGCGCCGAGACCGACGGTCTCGCCGGCCTGCGCAACGATTTCGGAAAGCGTGCCAGCGGCTGGCGCCGGCACTTCGATCGTCACCTTGTCGGTTTCGAGTTCGAGCAGGGGCTCATCGGCCTTGATGGCATCGCCGACCTTCTTGAACCAGGTGCCGACGGTCGCTTCGCTGACGGATTCGCCGAGGGTGGGAACGCGGATTTCTGTTGCCATGATTTTTGTTCCGTTGATCAGATATCTGTTTCTATTGGCTCAGAGCGTGGGGAGCGTCAGCCCCCCAGCGCGTCCTCGAGGAAGGCGGCAAGCTGCGCCTGGTGCTTCGACATCAGGCCCGTTGCCGGCGAGGCGGCAGCCGGACGGCCGGTGTAGCGCACGCGCTGATACTTGGCGTCGATATGGGCGAGAACCCATTCGAGATAGGGGTCGATGAACGACCAGGCGCCCATGTTCTTCGGCTCTTCCTGGCACCAGACCATCTCCGCGTTGCGGAAGCGGCTGAGCTCGTTGATCAGCGCCTTGGCCGGGAACGGATAGAGCTGTTCGACGCGCAGCAGGTAGACGTCGTCGATGCCGCGCTTCTCGCGCTCTTCGAGCAGGTCGTAGTAGACCTTGCCCGAGCAGAGCACGACGCGACGGATCTTCGAGTCCTTCTGCAGCTTGATCGGACCATCCTTGATCACCTCGGCATCGTCCCACAGCAGGCGGTGGAACGAGCTCTCGCCGGCCATTTCCGACAGACTCGAAACCGCCCGCTTGTGGCGCAGCAGCGACTTCGGCGTCATCAGGACCAGCGGCTTGCGGAAGTCGCGCTTCACCTGCCGGCGCAGGATGTGGAAGTAGTTCGCCGGCGTCGTGACGTTGGCGACCTGCATGTTGTCTTCGGCGCAGAGCTGCAGGAAGCGTTCGAGGCGGGCGGACGAGTGCTCCGGACCCTGGCCCTCATAACCGTGCGGCAGCAGGCAGACGAGACCAGACATGCGCAGCCACTTGCGTTCGCCCGACGAGATGAACTGGTCGAAGACGACCTGTGCACCGTTGGCGAAGTCGCCGAACTGGGCTTCCCAAAGCGTCAACGCGTTCGGACGGGCGAGCGAGTAACCGTATTCGAAGCCGAGGACCGCTTCTTCCGAGAGCATCGAGTTGATGACTTCGTAGCGGGCCTGGGTCGGCGACAGGTTCGCAAGCGGAATGTAGCGCTCTTCGCTCTGCTGATCGTAGAGCACGGAATGACGCTGCGAGAAGGTGCCGCGTTCGCAATCTTGGCCCGAAAGGCGGATCTTGGTGCCTTCGGTGACGAGCGTGCCGAAGGCGAGTGCCTCGGCCATGGCCCAGTCGACGCCTTCGCCGGTCTGGATCATCTGAGCGCGGTTTTCCATGAAGCGCTGGATCGTGCGGTGTGCATTGAAACCGGCCGGGATCTCCGAGATCTTGCGACCGACTTCCTTGAGCTGCTTCATCGGCACCGAGGTCTTGCCGCGGCGCTGTTCGTCCTGGTTGTCGGCCGAGCGCAAGCCCGACCAGACACCATCCAGCCAGTCGGCCTTGTTCGGCTTGTAGGACTGGCCAGCCTCGAACTCCTGCTCGAGGTGAGCGCGCCAGTCGGCCTTCATCTTCTCGACTTCGCCTTCGGACATCAGGCCCTCGGCGACCAGACGGTCGGAGTAGAGCTGGACGACGGTCTTATGGGCGCGGATGACCTTGTACATCTTCGGCTGCGTGAACGCAGGCTCGTCGCCTTCGTTGTGGCCGAAGCGGCGGTAGCAGAACATGTCGATGACGACAGGCTTGTGGAACTTCATCCGGAATTCGGTGGCGATCTTGGCCGCGTAGACGACCGCTTCCGGATCGTCGCCGTTGACGTGGAAGATCGGCGCCTCGATCATCTTGGCGACGTCGGACGGATAGGGCGACGAACGCGAGAAGGCCGGATTGGTGGTGAAGCCAATCTGGTTGTTGATGATGAAATGGACGGTACCGGCAACGCGGTGGCCGCGCAGGCCGGAAAGGCCGAGGATTTCAGCAATCACGCCCTGGCCGGCAAAGGCGGCGTCGCCATGCAGCAAGAGCGGCATGACCTTCGAGCGTTCGCGCAACGGAATGATGTCGCCTTCAAACACGGTCGCCATCTGGTCCTGCTTGGCACGGGCCTTGCCCATGACGACAGGGTTGACGATTTCGAGGTGCGAGGGGTTCGCCGTCAGCGACAGGTGAACCTTGTTGCCATCGAATTCGCGGTCCGAGGAAGCGCCGAGGTGGTACTTCACGTCGCCCGAACCTTCGACGTCGTCAGGCGCGTAGGAGCCGCCCTTGAACTCGTGGAAGATGGCGCGATGCGGCTTGGCCATCACCTGAGACAGCACGTTCAAGCGGCCGCGGTGGGCCATGCCGAGCACGATTTCCTTGAGGCCTTCCTGGCCGCCGCGCTTGATGATCTGCTCGAGTGCCGGGATCAGCGATTCGCCACCGTCGAGACCAAAGCGCTTGGTGCCCTTGTACTTGACGTCGATGAACTGCTCGAAGCCTTCCGACTCGATCAGCTTCTGGAGGATCGCCTTCTTGCCCTCGGGCGTGAACTCGACGCCCTTGTCCGGTCCTTCGATGCGCTCCTGGATCCAGGCCTTCTCTTCCGGGTTGGACATGTGCATGAATTCGACGCCGATCGTCGAGCAGTAGGTGCGCTCGAGGATTTCGACCATTTCGCGAATGCTCGCGTATTCGAGGCCGAGCACGTTGTCGATGAAGATCTTGCGGTCGAGATCCTTCTCCTCAAACCCGTAGTTCGAGGGCGAAAGCTCGTTGTAGTCCTCGACCGGGGCAGCAAGGCCGAGCGGATCGAGCTTGGCATGCAGGTGGCCACGGGCACGATAGGCGCGGATCATCATGATGGCGCGGACGGAATCGCGCGTCGCCTGAAGGATATCTGCCTCGCTCACGGCAGTGCCGGTGGCGACGGCGGCTTCCTCAGCCTTCGCCTTGACCTTCTTCTCGATGACCTTTTCGACCGTGCCCCAATCGCCGTCGAGCGCAGAGACGAGTTCGCCATTGGCCGCGATCGGCCAGTTGTTCTTTTTCCAGGAGGCGCCCTTGGCTGCCTTCACCACATCTTCCGGCCGGTCGGCGAGCGCCTTGAAGAAGGCCTGCCATTCGGCCGAGACGGACGCCGGGTCCGTTTCATAGCGTGCTTGGAGCTGCTCGATATAGGCGGCGTTGGCGCCGTCCAGAAACGAAGTGAGCTGGAATTGCTCGTTGGCCTCTTGCCTTGTCATGGTCTCACGCGGACTGTTCTGTCCGCCTCCTGACTGAAGTTGGGTTGCCGGGTATCCCGGTCGTTCATGTTCGTTCGGCGCGGTTGGCGCCTGGCCTTTCCTACGGCGCCGCGCATCAAAGGGACGCGCCGGGATCGCCGTGGCAGTAGATTGCCGCATATCCTGATCTTCAATCAGCCAAGGAAACACGCGGCAGGCACGCTGTCCGGACCGGAATGGTCCGGCCCGGACAGAAGTCTTGCGATCAGCCCTTGAGGACTTCGACGAGCGTCTTGCCGAGACGGGCCGGCGACGGCGACACGCGGATGCCTGCCTGCTCCATCGCAGCGATCTTGGATTCCGCATCGCCCTTGCCGCCGGAAACGACGGCGCCGGCGTGACCCATGGTGCGGCCCTTCGGCGCGGTACGGCCCGCGATGAAGCCGGCCATCGGCTTCTTGCGGCCCTTCTTGGCTTCGTCGATGAGGAACTGCGCCGCATCCTCTTCGGCCGAGCCGCCGATTTCGCCGATCATGATGATCGAGGTCGTGGCCTCGTCCGCCAGGAACATCTCCAGCACGTCGATGAACTCGGTGCCCTTGACCGGGTCGCCGCCGATGCCGACGGCCGTCGTCTGGCCGAGGCCTTCGTTGGAGGTCTGGAACACGGCTTCATAGGTCAGCGTACCGGAGCGCGAAACGATGCCGACCGAACCCTTGCGGAAGATCGAGCCCGGCATGATGCCGATCTTGCATTCTTCCGGCGTCAGGATACCGGGGCAGTTCGGGCCGAGCAGGCGCGACTTGGAGCGGTCGAGACGAGCCTTGACGCGCACCATGTCGGCAACCGGGATGCCTTCGGTAATGCAGGTGATGAACGGGATTTCCGCATCGATCGCCTCGATGATCGCGTCCGCGGCGCCTGCCGGCGGAACATAGATCACGGATGCGTCCGCACCGGTCTTTTCACGGCCTTCGGCAACCGACGCGAAGATCGGCAGGGTTTCGCCCTTGGAGCCGGTCCAGGTTTCGCCGCCCTTCTTCGGGTGAATGCCGCCGACCATCTGCGTGCCGTAATAGGCAAGCGCCTGTTCGGTATGGAAGGTGCCGGTCTTGCCGGTCAGGCCCTGAACGAGGACCTTGGTGTTCTTATTGACGAGAATCGACATGAGGTCTGGTCCTTCAGTTAGCCGTTGATCGCGGCGACGATCTTCTTGGCAGCGTCATCCAGATCGTCGGCGGCGGTGATCGCCAGGCCGGATTCGTTCAGGATCTTCTTGCCAAGCTCGACATTCGTGCCTTCGAGACGAACGACCAGCGGAACCTTGAGGCCGACTTCCTGCACGGCCGCAACGACACCTTCAGCGATGACATCGCACTTCATGATGCCGCCGAAGATGTTGACGAGGATACCCTCGACCTTCGGGTCGGCGGTGATGATCTTGAAGGCTGCCGCAACCTTCTCCTTGCCGGCGCCGCCGCCGACGTCACAGAAGTTCGCCGGCTCCTTGCCGTAGAGCTTGATGATGTCCATCGTCGCCATCGCAAGGCCGGCGCCGTTGACCATGCAGCCGATGTTGCCGTCGAGCGCGACATAGGCGAGGTCCCACTTGGAGGCCTCGATTTCCTTGGCGTCTTCTTCGGTTTCGTCGCGCAGTGCCTTGATGTCGTCGTGGCGGAAGAGCGCGTTGCCGTCGAACGAGACCTTGGCGTCGAGAACGCGCACGCGGCCGTTCTTCATGACGATCAGCGGGTTGATCTCGAGCAGGCTCATGTCCTTCTCGACAAAGGCCTTGTAGAGGATCGGGAAGAGCTTTTCGGCATCAGCCTTGGCTTCGCCTTCGAGCTTCAGGGCCGAGGTGAGCTTGGCGAGATCAGCGGCGGTGACGCCGGCTTCCGGGTTGATCGCGACGTTGACGATCTTTTCCGGCGTGTCGTGCGCAACAGCCTCGATGTCCATGCCGCCTTCGGTCGAAACGACGAAGGCAACCTGGCCGACCGAGCGGTCGACGAGCAGCGACAGATAGAGTTCGCGGTCGATGTCGGCGCCATCCTCGATATAGAGGCGGTTCACCTGCTTGCCGGCAGGGCCGGTCTGCGCAGTGACGAGCGTGTTGCCGAGCATGTCCTTGGCATGAGCCTTGGCTTCATCGATCGAGAAGGCAAGACGAACGCCGCCCTTGGCGTCGGCGGAAAGTTCCTTGAACTTGCCCTTGCCGCGGCCGCCAGCATGGATCTGGCTCTTGACCACGTAGAGCGGGCCCGGGAGCTTCTTGGCAGCGGCTTCTGCCTCTTCTGCGGAGAAGATCGCGACACCTTCCGCGACCGGCGCGCCATAGCTCTTCAGGAGAGCCTTGGCCTGATATTCATGAATGTTCATGGTGTTTTTCCTGTCTGGAGCATTCTGCAGACAGGTGAAACACCTGCCGTCGCACAAATGCGGCAAAAACAAAGAGGTTGAGCGGATGCCAGCATCCGCTCAACGCGACGCGATTACTGCTTCAGGCTCGGCGCAATGCCGATGCAGGCTTCGCAAAGGCCAGCGACCGAAGCGACCGACTTGTCGAACGCTTCCTTCTCGGCCTTGTTGAGATCGATCTCGATGATGCGCTCGACGCCGCCGGCGCCGATGACCGTCGGAACGCCGACATACATGTCCTTGACGCCGTACTGGCCGGTCAGATGCGCGGCGCAGGGCAGCACGCGCTTCTTGTCCTTGAGGTAGGCTTCCGCCATCTCGATCGCCGAAGCGGCCGGAGCGTAGTAGGCCGAGCCGGTCTTGAGCAGGCCGACGATTTCAGCGCCGCCGTCACGGGTGCGCTGGACGATTTCTTCGAGGCGCTCCTTGGTGAGCCAGCCCATCTGCACGAGGTCGGTCAGCGGGATGCCGGCAACGGTCGAGTAGCGGGCGAGCGGCACCATGGTGTCGCCGTGGCCGCCGAGAACGAAGGCGGTGACGTCCTGGACCGAAACGTTGAATTCCTGGGAAAGGAACAGGCGGAAGCGCGCGCTGTCGAGAACGCCGGCCATGCCGACGACCTTGTTCTTCGGCAGGCCCGAGAACTTCTGCAGCGCCCAGACCATGGCGTCGAGCGGGTTGGTGATGCAGATGACGAAGGCGTTCGGAGCGTACTTTTTGATGCCGGCTCCGACCTGTTCCATGACCTTGAGGTTGATGCCGAGCAGATCGTCGCGGCTCATGCCGGGCTTGCGGGCAACGCCGGCGGTGACGATGCAGACATCGGCGCCTTCGATGGCGGCGTAGTCGCTGGCACCCGTCAGGTTCGCGTCGAAACCTTCGACCGGGGAGGACTGGCCGATGTCGAGACCCTTGCCCTGGGGGATGCCGTCGGCAATGTCGAAGAGGACGATGTCGCCCAGCTCCTTCAGGCCGGCGAGATGCGCCAGCGTGCCACCAATCATCCCTGAACCGATAAGTGCGATCTTGTTGCGAGCCATGAAAGTGCTTCCTTTGTGATCCCAATATGATCAAGGCCTGAAACGCGGCAAACGCCAAACCTTCGCCGAAAGCCATTAAACGGCAAATGGTAAAATATCAAACGATACTTTTGGATGAAGCAATTTCAATCGGTTAGATCATAAAAGTCTTACGTAAACGTAAGACTTTCCGTCACAACCGCGTCACGAAACGGTCCGATTGGCGGGGTGTTCGGCGGCATATTCCTCACTTTGCATCTCGATCAGACGCGAAACCGTGCGGTCGAACTCGAAGCCTTCCGTACCCTTCTTCTGGGTCAGGAGATCCTGTGGCTCGGCCGCGGCCGACGCGAACAATCGGGCGCCATTGTCGTAGAGCGTGTCGACCAGAAGGATGAAGCGCTTGGTCTCGTTGCGCATATGGGGTCCCAGATGCGGCACGTGGTCGACGAAGATCGTCGAGTAACGCTCGAGGATCGCCAGATAATCGGCAGCACCCAGTGGCTGCTGGCAGAGATCGGCGAACGCAAAGCGGGCGCTCTGGCCGGCGGCGGCCGGCACATGGATCTTGCGGCCCTTGCGCGGCACTTCGGCCGGAGCAACAGCCTCGTTGCGGGTTTCCCGCATCCAGGCGCGCGCCATCGCCGCATCCGCCTCCGGGCCGAGCGGCGAAAGCCACACCGGACTTCCGTCCGTCTTCGTGAGGCGATAGTCGGTATCCGTGTCCAAGGAAATGACCTCGGCATTCGCCTTGAGCAGATCGATGAAGGGCAGGAACAGGCCGCGATTGAGGCCGTCGCGATAGAGATCGTCAGGCGCCACGTTCGACGTCGCGATCAGCACGCAGCCCTTTGCGAAAAGCTCGCCGAAGAGCCGCCCAAGGATCATCGCGTCGGCAATATCGGTCACCGAAAACTCGTCGAAACAGAGCAGCCGGGCCTCGCCGAAAAGCTCCGAGGCGACAGGCGGGATCGGATCGGCCTGTTTCGTCTCGCCGTTCTTCAGCTTCTGGCGGTGCTTGTAGATGCGCTCGTGCACATCGGCCATGAACTCGTGGAAGTGCGCCCGACGCTTGCGCTGGATCGGCACGGTATCGAAGAACAGGTCCATCAGCATGGTCTTGCCACGCCCGACGCCGCCATGGATGTAGAGGCCCTTTACCGGCGGATGGTCCTTCTTGCGCGAGGCGAACAGCCAGCCGAGCGCATTGGTCTTGCGCGACGGGCGGCTGGCGAGCAGCTCGGCGGAAAGATGATCGAAACGCCGCGCAATCGTAAACTGTGCGGGGTCGCGCTTACGCTCGCCACTCGTAACGAGCGCTTCGAGCTTGCGGTAGATACTGTCGTCAGGATTGAGCACGTCTCACCCGAGAGGAGCCGGAAAACAAAAGCCCGGCGCGAGACCGGGCTGGAAAAGCGTCAGCGGCTGAGGCTGACCGGCTGGCCGCCATTGGTCGAGCCGTCGAACCGGGCGTCGGCCGTCTTGTAGAGACGGGCGATGGCGTTGCCGCTGCGGTCTTTCAGAACCACCTGCTTGCCGGCCACTTCCCAGGAGCCCATGGTCGTCAGCTCGCCGGCGCAGCCGCGGGTGCCGCCGCGCGAGCCGGAGCCGAGATTGGTAAGCGTCAGGAACATGTCACAGGAGGAGCCGGCGCTCGATACGCGCCAGTTGCCGACCATCGATTCCTTGGTGACGTCAAGCCCGCCGCCCGCCGCCGCGGCGACCTGCGTGCCGGGCTGCTGAACACCGCCGCCGGCGATCGCCGTGCCGCTCGCCGGTGCAGCCGGGAATTGCGAGGTGTTGCCGCTCGGCGCCGGAAGCTGGTTCGACGAAACCGAGGGAACCGGTGCGGCCTGGATGGGAGCGGGTGAAACATCCTGGGAACCGAAACCGCCCATCGATGTTCTTTGGCATCCGGTCAGCGCAAGCACAACTGCCAGCCCCGCCGCCGCATGAATAACCCGCATATCCCTACTCCTGTTCGTGTCCGCGAACCATGATGCAACGCGACAATATAGGCCGAAATACAGCAAATCCACCTGACAAATCAAGCGACGACGATTCCTTGCGACCTGTTGCAGGATTGAAACGTCCTGACAGCCCGGCTGCAAGACGCATGCTCGGCGCGGTTATCGCCACATTGCCAACTGCCTATCCCCTGTCGCCGCGGCACAATCACGAATTGTCGATCGCCGTTTCACCGATGACATCAAAAAGAAAACGGCGAGCCAAGGCTCGCCGTCTCCTGAACTTCGTTTCCAATCCGGCCGGTCAGACGCGGCGCTCGACCAGCATCTTCTTGATTTCGCCGATCGCCTTCGCCGGGTTCAGGCCCTTCGGACAGGCCTGGGCGCAGTTCATGATCGTGTGGCAGCGGTAGAGGCGGAAGGGGTCCTCGAGATTGTCGAGACGCTCGCCGGTCGCTTCGTCGCGGCTGTCGATCAGCCAGCGATAGGCCTGCAGCAGCACGGCCGGACCGAGGTAGCGGTCGCCGTTCCACCAATAGCTCGGACAGGAGGTCGAGCAGCAGGCGCACAGAATGCACTCGTAGAGGCCGTCGAGTTTCAGGCGGTCCTCGTGGCTCTGCTTCCATTCCTTGGCCGGCGTCGGCGACACCGTCTTCAGCCAGGGCTCGATCGAGCGGTGCTGGGCGTAGAAGTTGGTGAGGTCCGGCACAAGGTCCTTGACGACAGGCATGTGCGGCAGCGGATAAACCTTCACCGTGCCCTTCACCTCGTCCATGCCCTTGGTGCAGGCGAGCGTGTTGGTGCCGTCGATGTTCATGGCGCAGGAGCCGCAGATGCCTTCGCGGCAGGAGCGGCGCAACGTCAGCGTCGGGTCGATCTTGTTCTTGATGTAGAGCAGACCGTCGAGCACCATCGGGCCGCAATCGTCGACATCAATGTAGAAGGTGTCGATGCGCGGATTGGCGCCGTCATCCGGGTTCCAGCGGTAGATGCGGTATTCGCGAACGTTGGTCGCGCCCTGCGGCTTCGGCCAGACCTTGCCTTCCGTCATCTGCGAGTTCTTGGGGAGAGCGAGTTCAACCATGTGGCTTATTCCTCAAGATCAGTAGACGCGCGCCTTCGGCTCGATCTTCTTGGGATCGATGCCGTCGGCAATCAGGTCGGTATGAACGGGGCGGTAGTCGAGCTTGACGTCGCCGGCTTCGTTGACCCAGGCAAGCGTGTGCTTGCGCCAGTTGACGTCGTCGCGGCCGCCGAGAGCGCCTTCGGTGAAGTCCTCGCGGGCGTGCGACCCACGGCTCTCCTTGCGCGCTTCGGCGCCGTAGATCGTCGTGATGGCGTTGGCCATGAGGTTTTCGAGTTCCAGCGTCTCGACCAGGTCGGAGTTCCAGATCATCGAGCGGTCGGTGACCTTGATATCAGGCAGCTCCTTCCAGATCGCCGAGATGCGCTTGCAGCCCGATTCCAGCGATTCCTGGGTGCGGAACACGGCCGCATCTTCCTGCATGGCGCGCTGCATCTTTTCGCGCAGCACCGCCGTCGGCGTGCTGCCATTGGCGTTACGCAGGCGGTCGAAGCGGTCCATGATCCGGTCGCAGGCGGCCTTGTTGAGCTCCGGCACCGCCTCGTTGCGGTCGATCACCTGGCCGGCGCGGATGGCAGCGGCGCGGCCGAAGACCACGAGGTCGATCAGCGAGTTGGAACCGAGACGGTTGGCGCCGTGCACCGAGGCGCAGCCGGCTTCGCCCACCGCCATCAGGCCGGGCGCGATGCGCTCCGGGTTTTGGGCATCGGCGTTCAGGACTTCGCCCCAGTAGTTGGTCGGCACGCCGCCCATGTTGTAGTGCACCGTCGGCAGAACCGGGATCGGCTCGCGCGTCACATCGACGCCGGCAAAGATCTTCGCCGATTCCGAGATGCCCGGCAGGCGCTCGTGCAGGACCGCCGGATCCAGGTGGTCGAGGTGCAGGAAGATGTGGTCCTTGTTCTTGCCGACGCCGCGGCCTTCGCGGATTTCCATCGTCATGCAGCGCGATACGACGTCACGCGAGGCAAGGTCCTTGGCCGAGGGCGCGTAGCGCTCCATGAAGCGCTCGCCTTCGGAGTTGACGAGGTAACCGCCTTCGCCGCGTGCGCCTTCGGTGATCAGGCAGCCCGCGCCGTAGATGCCGGTCGGGTGGAACTGGACGAATTCCATGTCCTGCAGCGGCAGGCCGGCGCGCGCGATCATACCGCCGCCGTCGCCGGTGCAGGTGTGCGCAGAGGTCGCCGAGAAATAGGCGCGGCCGTAGCCGCCGGTCGCCAGCACCACCATCTTGGCGGAAAAGCGATGGATCGTACCGTCATCGAGGTTCCAGGCGACGACGCCGGTGCAGCGGCCGTCATCCGACATGATCAGGTCGAGCGCGAAATACTCGATGAAGAACTCGGCATTGTTCTTGAGCGACTGGCCATAGAGCGTGTGCAGGATCGCGTGGCCGGTACGGTCGGCAGCAGCACAGGTGCGCTGAACCGGCGGGCCTTCGCCGTAGTTCTGCATGTGGCCGCCGAAGGGCCGCTGGTAGATCTTGCCTTCGGCATTGCGCGAAAAGGGCACGCCGTAGTGCTCGAGCTCATAGACCGCCTTCGGCGCTTCCATGGCGAGATACTGCATGGCGTCGACGTCGCCGAGCCAGTCGGAACCCTTGACGGTGTCGTAGAGGTGCCACTGCCAGCTGTCCGGCGTCATGTTCTGCAGCGAGGCAGCGATGCCGCCCTGGGCGGCAACCGTGTGCGAGCGGGTCGGGAAGACCTTGGTGATGCAGGCGGTCTTCAGACCCTGCTCTGCCATGCCGAGGGTGGCACGCAGACCGGCGCCGCCGGCGCCGACGACGACGACGTCGAAGGCGTGATCGACATATTCATAGGCCTTGCCGTTTGCAGCGGGTGAACTGTTCGATGCCATGGCGAAATTACCCTGCAAAAGCGATCTTCAGGATGGCGAAGAGACAGAGCCCACCAACCGCGATCGTGAAAAATGTATTGAGCATGAGAAGGACGATCTTCATGCCTTCGCCATGCACGTAGTCTTCGATGATCACCTGCATGCCGAGCCGCATGTGGATGAGGCCCGAGAGCACGACAAGAGCCATGACGACGGCGACGAAGGGGTTCGCAAGCGCGGCGACGACGTCCGCGTGGGGCGCACCGGCGTAGCGAACGAGGAAGATGACGAAGAAGATCAACAGCGGAACGTTGGCGACCGCCGTCAGGCGCTGGCGCCAGAAGTGATCGGTGCCTTCCTTGGCCGAACCGAGGCCGCGGACCTTGCCGAGAGGTGTGCGCATATCCATGGGTGTCTTTCCTCTTAGCGGACGAGATAGCCGACAACCCAGATCAGCAGCGTCAGAGCCACCGAACCGATGATCGTCGCCTTGGCCATCTTGGTGGCGAAGTGCTTCTCGTAACCGTAGCCGAGATCCCAGGCAAAGTGGCGCAAGCCTCCGAGCATGTGGTGCACCAACGCCCAGGTGTAGCCGAAGAGCACCAGCTTGCCGATCAGCGTGCCGAACAGCCAGCTGACCCAGTCGTAGTAGGCCGCACCCGACGCGGCGGCGATCAGCCACCAGGCAACGAGGATGGTGCCGAAGTAGAGCGCGCCGCCGGTGATGCGGTGCACAATGGACATGACCATCGTCGGGATCGGCTTATAGATTTGAAGATGCGGCGAGAGTGGCCGGCTTCTTGTGACATTCGTCATCGGAACCTCACGGAATGCCCGGATTTTCGCCCAAAAAACTGGACGAATTTAGTCCGGTATCGCACCTGATTGTGCGCAATTCAGTCATTCGGACCTTTAATCACCATAATGCTTAACGACAAGTGTGTTTGCGGTGCAAAATCAATTTAATCGATTAGACGAATTGCGCCATTTTCCAGCCTGCCGGAGACATGGGCATCCGTTAACGATAGCCGCAAAAAGCCAAGCAATTCCGTGACTTTCCCGCGAAAGTGGGCGAGAGTGATCTTAACCAATTGTTAAGTGTCCTCCGGAGGGCGAACAGAATGACTCTGTTCAAGGCAATCCATGCGACCAAAGTGCTAGCGCTCGCCGGCCTGGTCATCGTCACCACCTGCATCCCCTTGGAGGCCCGCGACTGGGGCGGAGCACGCGGCGTTCAGACACGAACCAACCATGTCCGCATGTATCAAGGTCGCCCCGGTCCGCGCTACGAGTTTGGCGGCATGGGCTACCGCAACGGCTGGAACCGCAATCGCATGCACCGTCGCGACTGGATGGCCAACGATGGGTTGCCGGACGTGAACACCCGCACCCGGCACGTTCGCCTTCCCCGATATCGCCCCTATCCCGGCCCCTACACCGGGCGCTGGGAGCATCGCGGCGGATGGGTTCGTGACAGGGCAGGCAACGACATCTGGACGTCCGGAGGCCGTCGCCACGATGGTCGACCACGCATCGCCAATGGACTGCCGGAAGTCGAGACACGCACGCGGCATGTTCGCCTCCCGCAGTATCGCCCATATCCCGGCCGCTATGCCGAGCACTGGGGAAGCGGCGGCGGATGGGTTCGCGACAGGGCCGGCCGCGAGATCTGGACGTCCGGTGGCCAGCGCCGCGACTATCGCCAGGGCTACTATGGCGGCGATGAATATCCAGACACCATCCCGGGCATCGGCACCTATGTCGGCGGCATTTCCGCCTATGTGGATCTCGGCAACGGCATCTATTTCAACCAGGAAGGCGACTATGGCTATGCCGACGACGGGCAGTCCGAATCGCCGCCGCAGACCAGACGCGGCAAGATCATCAATGTCACGCCGCAGACGATGAACGGCTCCTGCGCCTATGAACACGGCGTCTGTGTGATCCGGCGTTAGTTCATGTCACGGATTCGCGGGAAACCGCGGCTATGAGCCCGTCTGGAGCCATTTCGTCCAAATGCCTGTAGCAAACCCCGTCGCTGATGCCGTGTCGTCGCTGTTGAAGCCACTTGGCTTCAGGAGAAAGTCATCAAGCTGGTATCTCGAAAATGACGAAACCGTTCTGATCGTAAACGTCCAAAGGTCGCAGTTCGGCCCCCAGTATTACCTCAACTTTTCTGTGGTCATCCGAGCGATCTCGACAGTGCCACAACCCAAAGAATACCATGGAGACACCGCTTCAGGCTCGAAGAGACTCTGCCCGCCCACTCGCGCGAACTGTGCAAGAAGCTGCTGAACCTTGAATACCCGCTCTCTGACGATGAACGGTCGTTGCGTCTGGTGGAATTGATCAAGCGCCACGGCTTGCGGCTATTGCTGACATGCAATTCGGAGGCCGGCTTAAAAGAGGCGCTTGAAAGCAAATCACTTCCGGACTGGACATTCTCAAGTGCCGCGCGGGCGCATCTTGTCGAGCGCGTCACACGCGCCTCGATCTAGCAGAGGTCGGATAACGCTCGTCAGCGTGTTGGCGTTCTCCTCATGCGAGCGGCCGCCCGCGAGGCGAAGTCACCGACCGGCTCAGCATCACACGCCCATGGCGCCGATGATCGCGCCCATTGCCAGAAGCACCAGCAGCCAGTGTCCGCCGTCGATCAGCGACAGGTCCCAACCGAAGCCCTGGTAGCGATGGTTGACGATGAGGGTCGTCGCGACGAAGCCGAGCCAAAGGAAGAAGGCCGAGACGACGCCGTTGACGAGCGTGACCTCGCCCGGCCCGAGGTGGCCGACGACGCCGGCGACCATGGTCGCCATCACCAGTTCCGAGACGAAGGAAATGGCAAAGAGAACCGGCGACATTTGCGCAGCCGCGGGATCGATGCGCGCCGACTTCATCCAGCGTTTGCCGAGAACGCCGTAGTAGATCGCGCCGATGACGAAGGCCGCAATGGCGGCGATCAGCACCGCCAGATAGTTCATGCCCGCAAATACCATGTTCGTTCCCCCGTTTTTGCGGGGATTGGAATCGAAGGCCTTTGGGCTGTCAACTGTCCGTGTTCGCAGTGCCCCCGAAGCGCCAGACCGTCGTGCACTTGACCTCGCTGTCCTCCAGCGCGCGGGTCACGGGAACCTCGTAGGTGGCAAGGGCCGTCATCATCTCGCGCGGGCAATAGGAACGGCCGGGGTCGCCGACGATCACTGTCGCCCCTTTCGCCGTCAGATCCGAAAACCACGGTTTCAGCCGGTCGGCAAAAGCCTTGTCGTAGAAGACGTCGCCGGCGAGGTAGACATCGGCCCCAAGTTCGCGACCGGTCACGTCCTCGTCCGTATAGGAAAGGGCGACGCCGTTGAGTTCGGCATTGAGCCGGACCGCCGTTTTCGCCCAGGGATCGATATCGGCGGCAAGAACCGATGCCGCCCCCGCCTTCATCGCGGCGATTGCTACCAAGCCCGAACCGGAGGCGAAGTCGACGACCTGCCTGCCGCGCACCGTCTCGGGATGATCAAGGATGTAGCGGGCAAGCCCCTGCCCGCCGGCCCAGGCAAAGGCCCAGAACGGCGGCGGCAGGCCGATTTCCTGCAATTCCTCCTCGGTCTTCAGCCAGAGCTCATGCGCCTCGGTTGCCAGATGCAGGCGCACCTCCGGCACGTGAGGCGGCGAAAGCACGCCGGTATTGGCGAGGATGAAACTTTCCGGATCGGTCTTCACGAAAACTCTCCGAGCCTATCCGAAAGGCGAAAGCGGTTTCAGGATAGGCGGAAAAACAAGATTACCGCGGAGGATTGTCGAGCCCGCCCATGCGGCAGACCTCGATCCATTCGTCCTCGGTCACCGGCTGCACCGACAGGCGCATGGAAGTGACGAGCGACATCTTGGCGAGCTTCGGATTGTCCTTGATCTCTTTCAATGTCACCGGACGCGGCATGTCGGTGACAGCGCGGATATCGACGCAATCCCAGCGGGCGTCACCCTCGGCAGTCGAATCCGGATGCGAAAGCGCGCAGACCTCGGTAATGCCGACGATCTCCAGACCCTCGTTCGAGTGGTAGAAGAAGCCTTTGTCGCCGATCTGCATCGCCCGCATGTTGTTGCGCGCCAGATAGTTGCGCACGCCGGTCCATTCGGTGCCCTTGGCGCCTGCATCCTTCTGCATCTGCCAGGACCACTTGACCGGTTCGGATTTGTAGAGCCAATGCGCCATCGCGTCTCAGGCCTCCGGATTGTTGAAGACCCAGTTGAAGGCCTTGATCTCGACATCGGAGAAGAGGCCCGCCTTGGCATAGGGATCCGCTTCGGCAATGGCGCGGGCTTCTGCGATGGTCTCGGCCTTGACGATCACCAGGCTGCCGGTCGGCTTGCCGTCGTCACCCAGGAACGGGCCCGCGATCTTTAGAATGCCCTTGGCGTTGAGATCGTTGAGATAGGCGACATGATCGGGGCGGGTATCGAGCCGAAGCTGCAGCGCGCCGGGTTTGTCGGTGCAATGAAGTGCGAAGAGCATGCTTCCTCCTGAAGTTGTCGTTTGGCGCGGGATGCGAGCGGAAAACCGCTTTACACTTTTGCGCACCCCGCTACCGGATTATTCCTGGGTGATCGGGCGTGTCATCAATTGTTCGAGTGCGGTGCGGACATCGAGCTTGCCGTCGATAATCGCCGCCACCGCTTCGGTGATCGGCATCTCGACGCCGAGATCATGGGCGACGCGCGCGGCGACCGACGCGGCAAAGGCGCCTTCGACCAGCTCGCCCTTGCCCCCATCGGCGCGGCCGTTCTGGCCGAGCGCGATGCCGAAGCGCAAATTGCGCGACTGGTGGCTGGTGGCCGTCAACACGAGATCGCCGAGACCCGAGAGGCCGCGCACCGTGTCGGCCTCACCACCCTCGGCGGCAATGAAGCGCGACATCTCGGCAAGGCCGCGCGAGATCAGCGCTGCGCGGGCGGAATCGCCGAGACCCGCACCCTCGACGATGCCGCAGGCAATCGCCAGCACGTTCTTGAGCGCGCCGCCGAGCTGCACCCCGATGCGATCCTGCGACGGGTAGAGCCGGAAGGTCGGGCCTGAAAGCACCTCTGCCAGCATCGTCGCCGTTTGAGCATCGGCGGCAGCGATTACCATCGCAGTCGGCAGGCCCTTGGCGATATCTGCGGCGAAACCGGGACCCGAGAGCACGCCGATCGAACGACCGGGCAATTCCTCCGCCAGAACGTCGGTCAGCAACCGGCCGGTCGCTTGCTCCATGCCCTTGGCACAGGTGACGATCGTAGCGGCTGCATTGATCTGCGGGCCATATTGCCGCGCCGCATCACGGTGCGCCTGAGACGGCATGGCGAACAGCACGACTTCGGCTTCGGCGAGAACGGAGACATCCGCCGTATGTTTCAGCGCCGGCGGCAGATCGATGCCCGGCAGGGCATCCTCGTTGCGACCGGTATTGCGGCACGCTTCAGCAATCTCCTGCCGACGGGCGAGCAACGTCACGTCGCTGCCTGCCGCCGAGGCCGCAACCGCAGCCAAGGCAGTGCCAAAGGCGCCAGCGCCAACCACGACGATTTTCGGCCCGATCTTGGAGGTTTCGCTCATTCTTTATCCGTCACATTCTGGCATCATGCCTTGGCGCCGCGTTTGCCGGAGCCGAGCAGTGCCTGCGCTTGGGCGTCGAGCGGCCAGCGCGAGCGCGGCGCAACGTCGAGGCCATCGGCCACCATGCCCGCCGCCAGGCGCTCCGCACCGGCCCAGGCGATCATCGCGGCATTGTCAGTGCAAAGCGAAAGCGGCGGCGCGATAAAGTCGAAACCGGATTGAGCGCACAGGGTCTGCAGCGTCGAACGCAGCATCTGGTTCGCGGCAACGCCGCCGGCAACCACCAGGGCCGGACGCGCCACGCCCGCGTGTTCCGCCTTGAAGCGCTTCAGCCCGCGCCCGACGCGATCCTTCAGCGTGCGCGAGATCGCACGCTGGAAGGAAGCGCAGATATCCGCGATGTCCTGCTCCGTCACGGGCTCCAGCGATTGCGCCGCCTGGCGCACCGCCGTTTTCAGTCCCGAGAAGGAGAAATCGAGCCGGGCGTCACCGACGAGCGGGCGCGGAAAATCGAAACGCTGGGGATTGCCGGCGAGCGCCGCACGCTCGACCGCCGGACCACCCGGATAGGCAAGACCGAGCAGTTTCGCCGTCTTGTCGAAGGCCTCGCCAAGCGCATCGTCGATCGTCGTGCCCCAGCGCTCGTATTCGCCGACGCCCTTGACGAGGATAAGCTGCGTATGGCCGCCGGAGACGAGCAACATCAGATAGGGAAAGGAAAGTCCGTCCGTCAGCCGCGCCGTCAGCGCGTGGCCTTCGAGATGGTTGACGGCGTAGAGCGGCTTGCCGGTCGCGCGCGCGATCGCCTTGCCGGTCATCAGCCCGACGATCAGGCCGCCAATCAGACCGGGACCACTTGTCGCAGCGATCGCATCGATGTCGGCAAGCGTGACGCTGGCGCGCAGCAGCGCCTCCTCGATCAGCGTGTCGAGCGCTTCCACATGGGCGCGCGCGGCGATCTCCGGAACCACGCCGCCATAGGCGCTATGCTCTTCCAGCTGGCTCAGAACGACGTCGCCGAGAATGTGACCCTTGCCGTCGGAATCGCGCAAAATAACGGAAGCGGCGGTTTCGTCGCAGCTTGTTTCTATGCCGAGGATGCGCAGGGGCGGAGACATCAGAGTATACTCAAAGATTGCGGTCGCACCGAAAGGTGGGTACACGGAACTCCGGTAACAATGGATAGCCTTTGATGCAAACAAAACCTTTCCGGATCGGCACGCGCGGCAGTCCGCTGGCGCTCGCACAAGCCCATGAAACGCGCGATCGCCTCGCAGCGGCGCATGGTCTGGCGCCGGAAATGTTCGAGGTCGTCATTCTCTCGACCAAGGGCGACCGGATCACCGACCGCTCGCTCGCCGAGATCGGCGGCAAGGGCCTGTTCACCGAGGAGATCGAGCAGCAATTGCTGTCGGGCGAACTCGATTTCGCCGTGCATTCGTCCAAGGACATGCCGACGAAGCTGCCGGACGGGCTCTGTCTTTCCGCCTTCCTGCCGCGCGAGGACATTCGCGACGCCTTCATCGGCCGCACGGCACCGAAACTGATGGAACTGCCTGAAGGCGCCACTGTCGGTTCCTCGTCGCTGCGCCGCCAGGCGCTGATCCGCCGGCTGCGGCCGGATCTCCACGTCATCACCTATCGCGGCCAGGTGGAAACGCGGCTGAGAAAACTCGCCGAGGGCCAGGTCGATGCAACGCTGCTCGCCTATGCCGGGCTGAAGCGGCTCGGCATGACCGACGTTCCAACCGAACTGCTGGACCCGGCCGATTTCCCGCCGGCCCCGGCGCAAGGCGCGATCTGCATCGAAAGCCGGGTCGGCGACAGCCGCATCAACGACCTGCTCGCCGCCGTCGACGATCCGCGCACCCATGAGGCGGTTACCTGCGAGCGCGGCTTCCTCGCGACGCTCGACGGTTCCTGCCGCACGCCGATCGCCGGCCTCGCCACCTCGGATGGCACCCATCTCAGTTTTTCCGGCATGATCCTCACGCCCGATGGCCAGACCCATCATCGCGTCACGATCGAAGGCAAGGCCACCGACGCCGAAGCGCTCGGCAAAAAGGCGGGCGAGGAAATCCGCGCCAAGGCCGGCCCGGGCTTCTTTGCAAGCTGGACCTGAGCCGATGCGCGTGCTCGTCACCCGGCCGCTTCCCGCCGCCGAGGCGACTGCGCGTCGGCTGGAGGCTGCCGGCCACCAGCCGATCCTCCTGCCATTGATGCGGGCCATGCATCTGACCGCCGTTGCCGAAGCAGCGCTAGACATACCGTTTGCAGCCATTGTCTTGACCAGCGCCGAAGCGGTTCGGGTCCTCGCCGCTCTGGGCGGCGAAATGGAAAAGCATCTGAAAACCCCATGCTTCTGCGTCGGCGAGGCGACTGCGCGGGCAGCACGAGAACTTGGCTTCACCGATCTCCGCATCGGCGATGGCACCGGCGAAGCGCTGGCCGGGCTGATTGTTTCGGCCGTCGGCACCTTGCCGAAACAGCCGCTGCTCTACCTGACCGGCTCTCCGCGCTCCGATGGTCTCGAGGCCGCCCTCAGGCATCATGGCATCACTCATAGAACGGTAGAATGCTACCGCATGGAACCGATCGCACACCCGCCTGACACGCTACGGGATCTCGTGCAAACCGGCCGGCCCGACGCCGTTCTGCTCTATTCCCGCGAGACGGCTCGACGCCTGGCGGCATTGCTGCTGGAGGGCTGTCTGGACGCTGCGTCCTTCAGCCCGCGCTATCTCTGCCTGAGCGCTGCCGTCGCCGAGGCGCTGCCAAGCAACGTCATGGCGCAGATTGCCGCAAAGCCCGACGAAGAAAACCTTTTTAGTTTGATCTAAAATGGGATGAAGAAAAATGTTGGCGGTTTTCCGCCCGCATTCCACGTCACTCCAGGGCCGATTCAGCCAAAATCGAAACGGAGGGGCTTTCCCTCACCGTTCGGGCTGACTAGGTTTGGGAGAAGAGCCGACAGGAACCAACGGTAAGAGGTCACCATGGTATCGGAAAACCCGCCGCGCCGCTCGAAGTCCGAGAAGGAACCGCTGACGATCGACCTCGAAGCGGAAAAAACCGTTGCGGAACCGGCTGAGGCCGAAACAACCCGCGAGACGGTGACGGACGTGGCAAGCGAAAGTCCGACAAGCGACGCCAAGGCGGATGAGACGGCAACGGACAGCAGCGATGACAGCGCCGCCGGATCGCGCCTGGAAGAAGAGATCGAGGAGCAGCGTGCCGACGCGGCCGCAGCCGTCTTCGCCGAAGAACCGCCGCACGCGGCACAGGAGACGGAACCGGCGCCTCGACAGAAACCGGTGTCGAACTCCGGCGCGCTCGCCGCCGGTATCCTCGGTGGCCTTGTGACGCTGCTCGGCTTTGGCGGCCTGCAATATGCCGGCATCGTCCCCGGACTTGGCCCTGAGCGTGGCGTCGAGCAGAACATCTCCAGCGAACTGCAGGCACTGCGCGATCAGGTCGCAGCACTGCCCACGACCGCCGCAGTCGTCGACAACACGGCGCTCGAAGGCCGCATCGCCGCCCTCGAACAATCAGCCGCCCAACCCGGCACGAACGGCGCGCCGAGTGCCGAGGTCGAAACGCTGAAGGCGGAGATCGACAACCTTACCAAGGAACTAGCAGGGCTGAAGACGACACTCGCCGACGCCCAGCAGACGGCGACAACGGAGAAGGCGGAACTGACGAGCCGCATCGAATCCGCAGAGCAGAAACTCAACGAGCCGGTCAACGACATCCAGATGGCTAAGGCGGTCGCGGTCACCGCGCTGAAGTCGGCAATCGATCGCGGCGGCCCCTTCCTCGCCGAACTCGACGCGCTGCGCAGCATCGCACCGGACGAACAGGCCGTCGCCGCTCTGGCCCAGGACGCTCAGGTCGGCGTGCCGACCCGCTCCGATCTACGGCGCGAGTTCCCGAAGACGGCCGACGCCATGCTCGACGCCCTCAATCAACCCGATCCGAACGAGGGCATCTTCGACCGGCTGGTGTCCAGCGCCATGTCCGGCATTCGCGTACGCCCTGTCGGCAGCGTCGAGGGTGAAACGCCCGAAGCCGTCATTGCCCGCATCGAGGACAAGCTGAACAATGGCGATCTCAAGGGCGCTGCCCTGGAGTGGGATGGCCTGCCGGATGCCGCCAAACCGGCGGGCGAGGCCTTCAAGGCCAAGCTCGACCAGCGTCTGCGTGTCGAAGCCGCGATCGATGCCGCCGTCGCCGCGACGATGGCAAAGCCGGGCACAGAGGGCTAGAGCGGATGAGGAAAAGTGTATGCGGTTTTCCGCCCGCATCCCGCTCTAACTTATGGAAAACGATCATGTCTATGACTTTGGGTCGGCGACCCAAAATCATCGTGATCTGAGGGAACCAGATATGATCCGCATTCTGATTTTCATCCTGATCGTGCTTGGTCTCGGCCTCGGCTTCGCGTGGCTCGCGGACCGACCGGGTGAACTTTCGCTGGTCTGGCAAGGTCAGCTCATCGAGATGAGCCTGATGCGCGCCGCATCACTGCTGATTTCGCTGATCGCGGCCGTGCTGATCGCCGTCTGGCTGGTACGCACCATCTGGCTCTCGCCCCACACCGTCACCCGGTATTTCCGCGCCCGCAAGCGCGACCGTGGCTACCAGGCGCTTTCGACCGGCCTGATCGCTGCCGGCGCCGGCGACGCCAATCTTGCCCGCAAGATGACCGCCCGCACCCGCGGATTGATCAGCGCCGACCAGGAGCCGTTGATCCACCTGCTCGAAGCGCAAACCGCCCTCATCGAAGGCAAGTACGACGACGCGCGCCGCAAGTTCGAGCTGATGGCCGACGATCCGGAGACCCGCGAACTCGGGCTTCGCGGCCTCTACCTCGAAGCCAAGCGCCTCGGTGCCCACGAGGCCGCCCGGCAATATGCCGAACGCGCCGCCGAGAAAGCACCGCATCTGCCATGGGCGGCTCTCGCGACGCTCGACAGCCAGAGCCAGGCTGGGGAGTGGGACGATGCTCTGCGTCTTCTCGACAAGAGCCGCGCCGCCCATGTGGTCGAACGCAAGGAGGCCGACCGTAAGAGGGCGGTGCTCTTGACCGCCCGAGCGATCACAAAGCTCGACGGCGACGTGAAGGGTGCCCGCGACGATGCGCTTGCGGCACTGAAGCTCGACGAACATCTGGTGCCGGCGGCGCTGACGGCCGCCAAGGCGCTGTTTCGCGAGGACAACCTGCGCAAGGGGACCTCGATCCTGGAGAAAAACTGGAAGCACGAGCCTCACCCGGACGTGGCGCGGCTTTACGTGCGTGCCCGCGGCGGCGACACCGCCGTCGACCGGTTGAAGCGGGCGCGCAAACTTGAAGCCCTCAGGCCCAACAATGCCGTGGCGATGGCAGCTGTCGCCGAGGCCGCGCTCGAAGCGCGCGAACTGCTTCTGGCCCGCACCAAGGCGGAAGCCGCCGCCAGGCTCGATCCGACCGAGAGCGTCTTCCTGTTGCTCGCCGACATAGAAGAAGCCGACACCGGCGACGAGGGCCGCATCCGCCACTGGATGGCGCAGGCCCTGCGCAGCCCACGGGATCCGGCCTGGACTGCCGACGGCGTGACGTCGCCGACCTGGCTGCCGGTCTCGCCCGTCAGCGGACGGCTCGATGCGTTCGAATGGAAAGCGCCGCCGCATACGCTTTCGGCGACCGTCGACCACGACCAATCGAATGCCGACGAAGCGATCCGCAGTCTGCCGCCGGTGGCCGCGGAGCCGCGTGCGCATGAACCGGCCCCCGTAGCCCGCCGCAGCGAAGCGCCCGTCATCCTCGAGGCCGAACGGGAACCGCAACCGATCAAGGTCACGGAGCGCAAACCGTCCGAGCCGATCGCCGACAAGACTCCGGTCAAGAAGACGGAGAAGGAAGAGGTTACCAACGGCGAGCACATGCCTGATCCCTTCTTCGGCCGTCCGCCGGATGATCCCGGCGTGCGCGATCCAGCTACCGGCGAGAAGGCGCCGGAAAAGGCTAGTTTCCGACTGTTCTGAACTCTCAAGGGGCTGTGGCAGAATACATGTTTGAACGCTTACGGACGTTTCTCGACGGCCTGACCGGCCCGGCGACGCGGATAGAGCACGGCGATCCACGCGTGGCGGTCATCGCCCTCTGTTTCCAGGTCATGGAAGCCGACGGCCGGATCCTTGCGTCCGAACGGCGCAAGATGCGATCGGTCATCAAGCAACACTACAAGCTCGACGATGCCTCGCTTGCCGCGCTGATCGAAGCGGGCAAGACTGCCGAAAGCGAGGCGATCGATTACTACCAGTTCACCGCCGAGCTCAAGCGCCACCTCTCGGAGGAACAGCGCATCGAACTCGTCGGCATGCTCTGGGATATCGTCTATGCCGACGGCAAACGCAGCGAAATGGAAGACCACGTGATCTGGCGCATCGCCGATCTGCTCGCCGTCTCCGGGCGCGACCGGGTGTTGCAGCGGCAGGAGGCCGCAGCGAGAAGCGACACCGTCGAGGACGCCGAGCCGCAACAGGAAACCTGAAATGCCGATGCCGGACACAAGCGCGCGAAAACCAGTCTTGATCATCCTGCATCAGGAGCGGTCGAGTGCCGGCCGTGTCGGCCAGATTCTGGAGCAGAAGGGCTTTCGGCTCGACATCCGCCGGCCGGCCCTTGGCGATGACCTGCCGCCGACCCTGGAGCATCATAGCGGCACGATCATTTTTGGCGGTCCGATGAGCGCCAATGACGAGGAAGAGTTTGTCCGCCGCGAGATCGACTGGCTGTCCGTGCCGCTCAAGGAGAACAAGCCCTATCTCGGCATCTGCCTCGGCGCGCAGATGCTGGCGCGCAATCTCGGCGGCTCCGTGGCGCCGCATCACGAGGGCATGACCGAGATCGGCTGGTATCCGCTGATCGCAACCGATGCCGGCAAGGCGCTGATGGATTGGCCTGATATGGTTTACCATTTCCACCGCGAGGGTTTCGACCTACCTGCCGGAGCCGAGCTGCTCGCAACCGGTAACACCTACCCCAACCAAGCCTTCCGCTATGGCGACAATGCCTGGGGCATTCAGTTCCACGGCGAGCTGACACGCGCGATGATGCACCGCTGGGTCGTGCACGGCGCGCACCGCTTCGAGATGCCCGGTGCCCAGGTGGGCAAGGCGCATCTCGATGGCCGCATGCAGCATGACGGTCCACTGCGCACCTGGATGGAAAACTTCCTGGAACTGATCTTCCTGCGCGATGAGCGGCCGGAAGCAATTCCAGGAAGACCGTAAGACCCCATAGGAGCCCCCCTGGGGCGTGCGCCCTTACTTGTGGTGGTCGGGCACGTCGAGCGTGTCGATCTTGCGCAGTTGCGGGAAGCCGAGCGCCCAGAGCCCGGACACGAGCAGCGTGCCCATGCCGCCGAAGACCACCGCAAAGACGGCGCCGAAGCCGGATGCCATCATGCCGGCACGGAACTCGCCAAGCTCGTTCGACGCGCCGATGAACACCATGTTGACGGCGTTGACCCGGCCGCGCAGCTCGTCCGGCGTCCAGAGCGTGATCAGGATTTCGCGCACATAAACCGAGATCATATCGGCAGCGCCCATGACGATGAGCGCGGCGATCGATATCCAGGGCGTCGCCGAAAGACCGAAGACAACGGTACCGAGCCCGAAGAGTGCGACACCGGTGAACATGTAGAAACCGGCACGGTGGCGGATCGGATGCGCCGCGAGCCAGACCGCCATACTGACGGCACCGATACCCGGAGCGGCGCGCAAGAGGCCGAGACCCCAGGGACCGAGATCGAGGATGTCGCGGGCAAAGACCGGCATCAGCGCCACCGCACCGCCGAGCAGGACCGCGAAGAGATCGAGCGATATCGCGCCCAGAACCACCTTTTCGGCCTTGATGTAGCGGAAACCGGCGGTGATCGTCTCCCAGCTCTGGGCGGAGGCTTGCGTGCGGGTCGCGGGCCTCGGGATGGCAAAGACCATGAGCGCGGATGCCAGGAAGAAGCAGACGCCGACGGCATAGGGAACGACGGCGCCGAGCGCATAGATCAAGCCGCCGGCAACGGGGCCGACGATCATCGCCGTCTGCCAGGACGTGGAATTCCAGGCGATCGCATTGGGTAGGTCTTCGGGCGGCACAAGGTTGGGCGCCAGTGACTGGGACGCGGGCGCCAGGAAGGCGCGTTCGATGCCGAAGACGACTAGGATTGCATAGACCGGCCAGGGCGAAAACAATCCGGATACCGTCAGCAGCAGCAATGCCGTCGCGCAGAGCGTGCTGATGACCATGCAGATCCCCATGATCATGCGCCGGTTGTAGCGGTCTGCAGCCGCGCCAGTGACGAGGATCAGCACCAGTGACGGCAGAAACTGGAAGAGGCCGATCAGGCCGAGATCGAACGGGTCACGCGTAAGGTCATAGATCTGCCAGCCGACGGCGACCGAAATGATCTGGATCGCGAAGTACGCCAGGAAGCGCGAGAAGAAATAGCGGCGATAGCCGACATGCCGAAAGGCGGCAAAACGATGCGAGGCATGAACGGCGGACATGCGGAAGGGGCTCCTGCTGAGGCTCGGTTATCGTGCGGTCCCATGTTAAACATGATCGCGCCCGATAAACCGGCGTACTTGCTCGTTTAGGTCTCAATGTCTACATGTCTGTCAATAACGATTTGGAGACCGGCATGCTTGCTGTCATCGGCACCTTGAACTTCATCATCAACATCGCGTGGTTTCTGGTTATCGCGTCGGCCATCTTTTCCTGGCTCTACGCGTTCAACGTCATCAACGTGAACAACCAGGCGATCAACATGATCGGCCGCTCGCTCTATCAGCTGACGGAGCCGCTCTATCGCCCGATCCGCCGCGTGCTGCCCGACATGGGCGGCGTGGACCTGTCGCCCCTGGTGGTGCTGGTGATCCTCTATTTCATCCAGCTCTTCCTGAACACGACGGTCGCGCAGGCGCTGCTTGGCTGACGATGGCCAATCCGGCCTTCACCGCGCATGGCGACCACGTTCGCCTGACGGTACGCTTGACGCCGAACGGCGGCCGCGATGCCATTGATGGCTTGGAAGCGGCTGCCGACGGGGAAGAACATTTGAAAGTGCGCGTCAGCGCGGTTCCGGAAAAAGGCAAGGCCAACCAGGCGCTGATTGCCTTTCTTTCGAAGAAGCTCGGGCTTGCCAAGAGCAAGCTTTCCCTCATCTCAGGCGAAACGCAGCGCAAAAAAATCCTCCGGATCGATGGCGACCCGGAGGATTTGATAGAGCGACTTGCACAGTTGGTCGGCAAGTAAACTTACTTGGCGCCCTTGGCGCGCTCGACGGCTTCCTTGATCAGCTGCCTTGCGACGGAAGCATCCTTCCAACCAAAAATCTTCACCCACTTGCCGGGCTCCAGATCCTTGTAGTGCTCGAAGAAGTGCTCGATCTGCTTGAGCGTGATTTCCGGCAGGTCGGTGTATTCGTGCACCTTGTCGTAGCGCTGCGTCAGGTGAGCCGACGGAACCGCGATGATCTTTTCGTCCTGGCCGGAATTGTCTTCCATCATCATCACGCCGATCGGGCGGACATTGATGACGCAGCCCGGAACGAGAGGGCGGGTGTTGCAGATCAGAACGTCGATCGGATCGCCGTCGTCCGAGAGCGTGTGCGGCACAAAGCCGTAGTTACCCGGATAGGTCATCGGCGTGTAGAGGAAGCGGTCGACGACCAGCGTGCCGGCTTCCTTGTCCATCTCGTACTTGATCGGATGGCCGCCGACGGGAACTTCAACGATGACGTTGACATCTTCTGGTGGATTCTTTCCGATGGAAATCGCGTCGATGCGCATGGATCTACTCCAGGGTCAGTTTGAGAAGTTTGCCCCGTCGGATAAAGGGAAACATGCCGCGATGCAACATAACTTTCGTCCGAAATGCAGATTCAACCGGTCGTTTTGTCATCACCGAACGACCCGCATGATCGTCAAAATCTCGTTCGAGGGAGTTCACGATGAACGGAAAGGTTGCATGCCTGTCGCTGGTCCTGTTGTCCGCCGGACCCGCGGTGGCCAATGAGAGCGTCTATGTCAACGTCAGCCGCGAAAAGTGCAAGACGATTAAAGAGGAGCCGGGCAGGTACTCCCTGATGACCTGCCCGGGCCATGGCGATTATCCGGCTCATTTCAAGGAGATGGATATCCGCCAGAGCTTCTCCTTCGGTCACCTCAACGAGCGCTACCGCAACGAGGCGTTCGAAACCTTCATCCCCTTCAACCACGCCGGCGCCACAGTGGAATGGCGCATCGTCAAAGGCGGCACCCCGGTCGCGACGATCCTGCGCTGGTTCATCGAGAACCCCGACCCGGCGACGGGAGCATCGGCACCTGCGCTTGAAGGGCAGGTTCTCGTCGTCTCCACGGTAGCCCAGAAGGACGACGGCAAGGGCTGCGTCGCCGGCTATGTCGATGCGCTCGCCAATCCCGATCCCAACGCGCTCGCCCGCAAGATCGCCGACGAGGTGGCGCCGACCTTCCGCTGTGGCGTCGACAAGGCGGTCTACCATGGCACGCAAGGCGACAAGGCAAGCGCACCACGCAACGAACTGCCGGAATAGCGGCTGATCTCAACCGGAAGCGGGAAAGCCTAGAGCGACGTGCGTTCAAATGAACGCACAAAGGATGCTCTAGCACTTTGATTCTAGAGCATCTTTCCGCCTCCAGTGATTCCACTTGAGAGCGGGATGCTCTAGTTCCAGGCGAAGCCGACCTTCTTCAGATGCTTGTCGCCGAAATCTTCCATGCCTTCGGCGATGTCCGTGCCACCGGCGCCCTGGAAGAACTGGTAGGCGTGCTCACTATCCTCGAGGCACCAGACGACGAGGCCGCGGCAGCCGAGCGAACGCAGCAGGCTCTTGGCTTCGCCGAAGAGAATGCGCCCGAGACCGATGCCCTGATATTCCGGCCGGAGATAGATCTCGTAGATCTCGCCTTCCTGCGGCAGGGCCTTGGCGCGGCTGAGGCCGAGCGTGGCGTAGCCGGCAATGGTTCCGGCCACGTCGACGACGAGCAGCGTAGCAGGCCCGCGTGTCGCCTTGCGCCACCAGACCTCGTCGCGGCGGTTGACCATCTGAACCAGGGGACGGTGGGGGATGAGACCGCCATAGGCTTGCAGCCACGAAACGCGGTGCACACCGGCAATTGCCGACGCTTCCTGCGGCTCTCCGGGCCGAATCTCTATCGAAACAGTCTTCATGACTCGCGACTCTAAACGCACACAAGGCGAACAGGAATCCCGCCCGGTTGCCGGCCAGCGTTAACCCACAGGCAACTTTAACGGCACCCTATGGAAGGTTAACGCCTTTTTAACTTTATCCGCAAGTCGCCCATCCGTGGCACACACAGCAAAAAACCCCGGATCGCTCCGGGGTTTTTTCAGGCTCGGTAATGTCAGAAGCTTAAGCCGCGCCGGCGGTGCGGGCCTTCTCGAAGCGCTTGCGATCGTTCGGGTCGAGATGCAGCTTGCGCAGACGGATCGACTTCGGCGTGACTTCGACGAGTTCGTCGTCCTGGATCCAGGAGAGCGCGCGCTCCAGCGTCATGCGGATCGGCGGCGTCAGGCGAACAGCTTCGTCCTTGCCGGCAGCGCGCATGTTGGTGAGCTTCTTGCCCTTGAGAACGTTCACTTCCAGATCGTTGTCGCGGGTGTGGATGCCGATGATCATGCCGGCATAGACCTTCTCGCCGGCCTCGATGATCATCGGGCCGCGGTCTTCCAGGTTGAACATCGCATAGGCAACCGATTCACCGGCATCGTTCGACAGGAGAACGCCGTTGACGCGACCACCGATCTCGCCCTTGTAAGGCTGGTAGGCGTGGAACAGGCGGTTCATGATCGCCGTGCCGCGCGTGTCGGTCAGTAGTTCCGACTGGTAACCGATGAGGCCGCGGGTCGGAGCGAAGAACACCAGACGGACGCGGTTGCCGCCGGACGGACGCAGTTCGACCATCTCGGCCTTGCGCTCCGACATCTTCTGAACGACGACGCCGGAGTGCTCCTCGTCAACGTCGATGACGACTTCCTCGATCGGCTCGAGCAGCTGGCCATTGTCGTCCTTGTGCATGACGACGCGCGGACGCGACACGGCAAGCTCGAAGCCTTCGCGGCGCATGGTTTCGATCAGAACCGCGAGCTGCAATTCGCCGCGACCGGAGACGAAGAACGAATCCTTTTCCGAAGATTCCTCGATCTTCAGCGCAACGTTGCCTTCGGCTTCCTTGAACAGACGGTCGCGGATGACGCGGCTCGTGACCTTGTCGCCTTCGGTGCCGGCAAGCGGGCTGTCGTTGACGATGAACGACATGGTAACGGTCGGCGGGTCGATCGGCTGTGCCGTCAGCGCTTCCGTGACCGACGGATCGCAGAAGGTGTCGGCGACGGTGCCCTTGGTCAGGCCGGCGATCGCGACGATGTCGCCCGCCTGTGCTTCTTCGATCGGCTGACGCTCGATGCCGCGGAAGGCGAGGATCTTGGAGATACGGCCGGTTTCAAGCAGCTTGCCATCCTGGCCGAGAACCTTGACGGCCTGGTTCGGCTTGACGGAGCCGGAATAAACGCGGCCGGTGATGATGCGGCCAAGGAAGGGGTTGGCTTCGAGAATCGTGCCGATCATGCGGAACGGGCCTTCGGCAACCGTCGGCTCCGGTACGTGCTGCAGCACGAGGTCGAGAAGCGGCGCCATGCCCTGGTCCTTCGGACCTTCCGGGTTGACGTTCATCCAGCCATCGCGGCCCGAACCGTAGAGGATCGGGAAGTCGAGCTGCTCGTCGGAGGCGTCGAGGTTGGCAAAGAGGTCGAAGACTTCGTTGATGACTTCTTCGTGGCGACCGTCCGGACGGTCGATCTTGTTGATCGCGACGATCGGCTTCAGGCCGACCTTCAGCGCCTTGCCGACGACGAACTTCGTCTGCGGCATCGGACCTTCGGAAGCGTCGACGAGAACGATGGCACCGTCCACCATCGACAGGATGCGCTCGACTTCACCGCCGAAGTCGGCGTGGCCGGGGGTGTCGACGATGTTGATGCGCACGCCCTTCCACTCGACCGAGGTCGCCTTGGCGAGAATGGTGATGCCGCGCTCTTTTTCGATGTCGTTGGAGTCCATGACGCGTTCGGCAACGCGCTGGTTTTCGCGGAACGAGCCCGACTGCTTCAGGAGCTCGTCAACAAGGGTCGTTTTCCCATGGTCAACGTGCGCGATAATCGCGATGTTACGAATGCTCATTTTTCGTCTCGGAGGTTCAGGGCAAGCCCCGATGGGCCACGCCGCTTTTTCAATGGTCGCGCTCATACAGGTTTTTTTGCGATTGCGAAAGGGGGCGCGCGCATCAGTGCCGCGGTCAAATGCCGGTAGGCCATGGGTTTGCAACCGCCAGGGGTCTCGCGTGAGGGGTTTGGAAAGCTGTTGGCCGCGACCAGATTCGTCATGCAATCGCGGCCGGATCGAGCGTCACGCGCCACAGTTCCTGGTCCTGCCGGTCCATCAGCCGCACGGTCATCTGCTGCGTCTGACCGTTGATATCGACGATGCCGAAGAACTGTAAGCCGGCCGATGGCGGCAGGTTACTGTCGATGCCGCCGCCCGACGCCTTGATGAAGCGGACCTCCGGCCCGAAGGTCATGTCGAGTTCCTTCGGCCCATAGGTGCCGGAATGAAGCGGCCCCGACACGAACTCCCAGAAAGGCGTGAATTCCTTGAACGCGGCACGCGTGGGATCGTAGTGATGCGCGGCGGTATAATGTACGTCCGCCGTCAGCCAGACGAGGTTGTCGATGCCGTTGTCGCGGATGAAGCGCAGGAGATCGGCAAACTCCGGCTCGCGCCCCGAAGGTAGGCCGTTGTCGCCATTGGCGATGGCGTCGGAGCCGCGCTTATTCGTGTAGTCGTCCCAGACCACGAGCCCGATCGGCATGTCGCAGGCAATCACCTTCCAGACCGCGCGCGAAGCGGCAAGCTCGCGCTTCAGCCAATCCGCCTGCCGCCAGCCGAACAGCGCGCCGCCGCCGTCTTCGCCCTGGTTGGCGCCGCGATAGGAGCGCAGGTCGACGAAGAACACATCTAGCAGCGGCCCATAGCCGACCTTGCGGAAGATGCGGCCGGGCTGCGTCGCGACGTTGCGTATCGGCGTCATCTCGTGGAACGCGCGGGCTGCCCGTTCCGCGTAGACGGCGACGTCCTTTTCCGGATAGCGGGCATCGTCGCGAAGGTCGGTCGAAGCCGACCAGTTGTTCAAGACCTCATGATCGTCCCATTGATAAAAGGTGGGACAGACGGCATTCAGCTGCCGCACATGATCGTCGAGCAGATTGTATTTCCATTGCCCGCGATATTCCTCGAGCGTTCGCGCCACGTCACGCTTTTCATGGGTCACCACCCGGTTCTTCCAGACGCCGCCGTCGCGCAGCTGGATCTCGTCAGGAATAGGATTGTCGGCATAGATCGTATCGCCGGAATGGATGAAAAAATCCGGCTCATGCAGCCGCATGGTCGAATAGGTCTTCATGCCGACATCATCGATTCCCCAGCCCTGGCCGGCGGTATCGCCGGACCAGACGAAGCGGACCGAGCGCTTGCGCAAGGGTGCTGTGCGAAACCGGCCGGTGACCGGTTCGGAGACCCGGTTGACATCATAAAGATCGGTGGCGGTGAACCGGTAGAAGATGTCCTGGTCCGGCAGCAATCCGTCGAGCGAACACTTGATCGCACAATCCGTCTGCGGCGTCGCTGTGAGATCGGCAAGGCGAACCGGATTGGAGAAGCTCTCGGTGGTCGAATACTCGACCGACACCTTCGACGGTCGATCCACCCGCGTCCAGATCATGCCGGAGGACGTATCGACATCGCCCGATTGCACGCCATGTATGAACTCCGGCCGGCCGTAGCCTCTCGCATAGAAGGGTGTCGCAAGACCGGACGAAGCCACGAAGCCCGCGGCACCAGCGGAAAGCAGAAAAGAACGCCGGGAAAGCGTCTTGAGGATATCGGCCAAACAGACCTCCGATTCGGCAGCGCGACCGCGCGTACCGGACCTTTGGTCATACCGATGTCAGCGGCGTAACAACGGCATGAAACTATTTGAACGGTTTGGCGACAGTTCAGTGAAGGTAGGGGCACTTCGCTCTGCATCGGAGCAATGGCTTTCGCTGCCAATGCTGCTATCAAAGTAGATAGCTCGGCAGCTTTCGCGAATCCGGGCAATGATCCCGCCTCATGCCGCCGCGCGGCGACACCGAAATCGACAGGTCATCATCGTGTCTCACTTTGCCAACACGCCCGCCCGCGATCGACTGGAACAGATCCTGAGCCGGCTCAACGATCGCCGGCACGAAGAAAAAGCCTTCGTGCGCCTCTATGCGGAACGTGCCCGCGCGGAAGCTGATGCCGCCGACCGCCGGCGGCAAGGCGGCGCGAGCCTTGGTGCGCTCGACGGCAAGATCGTTTCGATCAAGGATCTCTTCGACGTGGCGGGCGAGCAAACGCTTGCCGGTTCCATCATCCGTCGCGATGCGGCACCGGCCCAAAGAGACGCGCTCGTCGTCCAGCGGCTGCGCGCCGCGGGTGCCGTAATCATCGGCAAGACCCACATGACCGAGTTCGCCTTCACCGCGGTCGGCCTCAACCCGCACTATCCGGTGCCCGGAAACGCCACCGACCAGCGGCTCATCCCCGGCGGCTCGTCTTCCGGTGCCGGGGTTTCGGCGGCCGAAGGCACCTGCGACATCGCCATCGGTTCCGACACCGGCGGCTCGATACGAATCCCCGCAGCGCTCAACGGCATCGTCGGCTTCAAACCGACGGCCAGCCGCGTTCCGCTCGATGGTTCCTTTCCGCTGTCGCCGAGCCTCGATTCGCTCGGGCCGCTCGCCCGAACCGTTGCCGATTGCGCGATAACAGACGCCGTGATGGCCGGTGAGCAACCGATACCGCCTGTCGCCCGCCCGATTGCAGGACTTCGCATCGGTATTCCCCGGGGAAGGCTGCTCGAAGAGCTCTCGCCCGAAATCGCCAATGCCTTTGCCGCAAGCCTCGACCGGCTGGCCAAGGCGGGCGCCGAGATCGTCGACTGTACACTCGATGACTTGATTGAGCGGCTTGCCGAAGCAACGCGAATCGGCTCGATCGCCGGCCTGGAAGCAAGCCGCATCCATGCCGGCTGGCTAAATGACGATGGTGCTCCCGTCGATGACAGGGTCAAGCTCCCGCTTCGCCGCCGCCTCACCGTACCGGATGCAGCCATCTCGGCCCTGTTGGAAACTCGGCGCGCACTCGCCGCCGCCATGGACGAGCGGCTTTCGCCCTTCGATCTCATCGCACTGCCGACGACACCGATCGCCGCCGTGCCGATCGCCAGCGTCGAAACGGACGTGGCGGAATACAACCGCGTCGAGGGACTGCTCCTACGCAATTGCCAGGTTGCCAACCAGTTCGATCTCAACGCCATCACCCTGCCGATGCCGGGTCTCGTGCGGCCGGCCGGACTGATGCTGGTTGGGCGAAACGGAACCGATGCGACCGTACTGGCCTCAGCCCTTTCGGCCGAGGCGCTGCTTCAGGAAAATTGAGCGTCGCCCGATGGTCATCGAATGAAACACCGGCCTGTAAACAGGCCGGTTCAGCAGTCGCTGTCGATAAGGACATCGAGCGGGCACGAATCCCGTCGAAATCGGACCCCGCAACGCCCTGTTCTCTACGGCCGATCGCTCGCGCCTTGATGCGCCAAGCATGCCGAGTGAAGTGCGCGCCGATTTTGCGACAGCGATATGCGATGAAGCAGAATTGATCGCGGCGCGCTTTAGCGTGAGCGTTTCAAGGCCCGAAGGATCAGCCAGACGGGTACGCCGATGATCAGCAGCGCCATGACCATATGCCAGATAGAAAATGTCATGCTCATACGCCTCCCCTAGCGCTGGCGATAAGCGGCCGCGAACTCTCCCGAAATCCGACGCGTCGCCGATTGGAACCCGGCCAGAATAGGATATCCATGATTCGATTCGCAACCGATGGTGGATTACGTTCCAAGAATACTTCGTGGAGGAGACACGCTCCGCTCAATGCATCGTTTCGCCGGAGATCTCGTCGCGGAGGATGCGGAACGCATCTTCAAGCGCGGCGACCAGGACATCGGTCAGTTCGTCGCCGTCATTGTTCGCGAGATAGAGGGCAACCATCGAATCGGATGGGTCGCGGTAATGCTCGATATCGTTTGACATATCATTGTCCTTCATTCGCCGTGTCACATCCCGGCCATTGAGGTGACGATAGGCAAAGGGACTTGCGTAAAGCTGGACGCATGATGTGCGAGGAAGGGCACTCTGCACGCAGCTGCGCGTTATACTCATGTGCTCCCTAACGGGATCGACCTCCAAAGGATAGAGGATAGCGACCTATTTCGCTCGCGCCCGGCGCGCGAGCGCGCTAGAGCATGTCGCGGACGAACGACGCGGGAACGAGCATGTCGAAAAAAATCAAGCGCGACGAAACCGTTGACGTGCAGCGCCTGAAGCTCGATTTCCCTGATATTCATGCGGACCTGCTGGCCGGCCGCATCCCATCGCTGCGCAAGGCGCTTGTTGCGGCAGGGCTCAAGGACGAGCGCACCCGCCTCGACAAACTCAAGAATTCCTGGACCAAGGCAAGCCCCGCCGAGCGTGAGACTTTCCTGAAGTGGCTGAGCAGCAATGGCGCCGTGGAAATGGCCTCCGCACAAGCAGAAAACGATCCGCCGCTCGTGGCGCACCAAGCCGCGGCGATTGCCAGCGGTCGCTATCTCCTTCCTGAAACGATCGCCGAAATCCGCACCATCATGAACCGCCGCCGGATGCGCGCGAACGACATCATGGCCGAGATGGGTTTTGCAGGCGACGACATGTCCCTCACCCGCGCTTTGTCCAAGGGCGCAAGCCTGCGACTGTCCGTCATCGCCGCGCTGGAAACCTGGCTCCGCAACAACGCAGCGGATTGAGTCCGCCGGGCGATTTCGCACCTCCGGCGTCACCCTCCTCCGCCGGTCCCGACCCGCTTTTCGAGCGCAACGGTCGTGGCCGCGTTCAATGTAAGAAAATTACAACCTAAAACTGAGCCGATCCTTGAAAGCACAAAAGCGGTGCTTTATGTAATTACTCATGGCTCAGAGCAACCACACGTCGATCTTGTGCTACGACCTCGCGCCTGACGAGGAGGCCAGACACGCGCTGGAGGAAACCTTCGTCGCCTACGCCAATATGCTCGCAATGCTCGATGAACTGGCCGGTGAAAAGGCGGGGGCCAACCTCGTAACCCTGCACGAGCTTGCCTACGAAACGGTCCGCGAGCGTACGGGGCTTCCGGCACGGATGGTCACGCTCGGACTGCGCGACTTCGCGGCGAACCGGGGACAGGCGGCCAACGCCGAAAGGCTGCCGCTGGACGACAAGCTTTTTGCAATCAAGGGTCCGTCGGATCTGACCGTCGCCACCGTGCGCGGTCGCGTCGCCATCCCCTACGATGTCGCCGGCTATTCGCCCGGCACCTTGAATATCTTCGCCGCCCAGCTCGTTGCACAAGACGGCGGCTATCAGATCCACATCGGCGTCACCACGCATTCCGACCGAACGGAGAAGAAAATGATGACGAATGAAGGCATCCTATCGCGCATGGGCCGCTTGATCGCCGGTCTCGCCAATGCCGCCGTCGACAAGGCGGAAGGCAGCAACAAGATCGTGATCGTCGAACAGGCGCTCCGCGAAATCGACGCCGCCGCCGAAGAAGCCCGGGTCGATATCGGACAGGCGCGTGCCGAGGAATACCGCATCCTCAGCCGCCGCGACGAAATCGGCGCTGATCTCACGAAACTGGACGAAAAGATCCGGACCGCGATCTCCGCCGCCCGAGAGGACCTCGCCAAGGCCGGCGTCGCACGCCAGATCGATCTGGAATCGCAGCTTGCCGCTCTGGACAAGGCGCTGGCCGGCGCCCGCACCGATCTCGAAGAGGGCCAGCAGGCGCTCCAGGCGGTCCTCGCCACCCGCCGCGAAGCCGAAGCGCGGCTCGCCGATCTCAAGCGCAGCATCGCCCAGTTCCCCGAGAGCAAGGCATCCAGCCTGGCCAAGCCGAGCCCGGTGGAAGGCGCGGCCCGCGCCGCCGCCGCCGTCTCCCGCGCTACGGGCGTGCCGGGTGGAGAACAAGGAAGCAGCGCCGAGCTGGACGAACTCGACCGCCTGCATCGCGACCGGGCGATCGAGGCGAGGCTGGCCGCGCTCAAGGCAAGGCAGCACTGACGCCCATGCTGTTTTTCCTCGCCCCGGAATCCCTGCCATTCGCGGTTGCGGCGGTGATGCTGGCCGCCTTCACCGGCATCGAGATCCTCTGCCTGCTGCTCGGCTTTTCGCTGGGCGAGGCGATCGACAAGGCCTGGCTGGACGACCACAACGCGCTGGGCGGACTGATGTCCTGGTTCAATGTCGGCGGCGTGCCGCTGCTTGTTCTGCTGATGCTTTTCCTCGGCCTCTTCGCCATGTCCGGGTTTGTCATTCAGGCGGTGGCAGGAGCCCTGTGGGCGCCGCTGCCGGCGCTTGCCGCGGCCCTGCCGGCGCTCGCCTTCTCGCTACCCGCAGTTCGCGCGTCGAGCCGGTGGGTGGCGAAGATCGTCCCGCGTGACGAAAGCTATGTCGTCGACCTCGGCGATTTCGTCGGCCGCAGCGGCGAAGTCACTGTCGGTCCGCTGGACCAGGGCCTGCCGGGACGCATCCGCCTCAAGGATCGCCACGGCAACTGGCACGTACTGCGCGCGCGGGCCGCCCGCAACGAGCAGCCGATCGCCATCGGCGCGCAGGTGCTGATCGTTGATCGCGCATCAGACATTTTTATTGCGATATCCGCGCCGTCGGACCTGCTGACGCCGCCAAACCCTTAATCCTTCCTCATCGGAGCAACCATGTTTTACGAACTCTTGGTGCCGGCCGGCATCGGCATCGTCCTGATCCTCGGCATCGGCTTTGTTCTTGCATCGCTCTATACCCGCTCGAGCCGCGATGAAGCCTATGTGCGCACCGGCCTCGGCGGCCAGAAGGTGGTCCTCGACGGAGGCTCCATCGTGCTGCCGATCTTCCACTCGATCGCCCGCGTCAACTTGAAAACGCTCCGCCTCGAGGTCCGCCGCGGCGAAGGCGACGCGCTGATCACCAAGGATCGTATGCGCGTCGATATCGGCGCGGAATTCTATGTCCGCGTCAAACCCGATGCCTCCTCGATCGCGCTTGCGGCCCAGACGCTCGGCGACCGCACCAATGACGCGGAGCAACTGCGCGTGCTGATCGAGGCGAAGTTCGTCGACGGCCTGCGCTCGGTTGCCGCCACCATGAGCCTCGACGCGCTGCAGGAGCAGCGCATGGATTTCGTCAAGGCGGTGCAGGAGGCGGTCGGCGCCGACCTGCAGTCGAACGGTCTCGAGCTCGAATCCGTTTCGCTGACCCGCCTCGACCAGACGGATATCAAGCATTTCAACGCCAACAACTTCTTCGACGCCCATGGCCTGGCGGCGCTGACCCGCATCACCGAGGGCCGCAAGAAGGAGCGCAACGAGATCGTCCGCGACACCGAAGTCGCCATCGCCCAGAAGGACCTGGAAGCCCGCCAGCAGTCGCTGGCGATCGAGCGCACCAAGCGCGAGGCGGAACTGAACCAGGAGCGCGACATCGCCAACAAGTCGGCCGCCACCCGGGCCGAAACCGCGCAGCAGGAGCAGGCCGCCAAGCGCGCGGAAGAAGAAGCCCGCATTGCCACCGAACAGGCGATTGCCGAGCGCGAGGCGACCGCCAAGCAGGTTCGTGAAAGCGCCAACATCGACGCGACCCGGTCTGTCCAGCAGCGCGACACGGAAGCCAAGCGCGATCTGCAGATCGTCTCTCAGGAAAGCGCCATCGCCGTCGCCAACAAGAGCCGCGAGGAATCGGAAGCCAAGGCCAAGGCCGAAAACGCCCGTGCCCTAGCGATTGCCGCAGAAGAAAAGGTCGAAACCGCAAAGGCCGTGGAAATCGCCGAACGCGAACGCCAGATCGCCGTCATCGACGCCCGCAAGAACGCCGAAACCGAAGCAACGGCCGTGACCGTTGGCGCCGAAGCCGAAAAGCAGGCGGCCCTCGACCAGGCCGATGCGATCAAGACGCTCGCCACCGCCGAAGCCGAAGCGGCCATCATCAAGGCCAAGGGCGTGCTCGAAACCGGCAAGGCCGCGGCCGAAAGCGAGGCCCTGCTCAACGAAGCCCGCAACAAGCTGAGCTCCGCCATCATCGAGTTCGAGATCCTACGCGAGCGCATCCGCATCATTCCCGAAGCGCTGGCTGAAGCGGTCAAGCCGATCGAGAAGATCTCCGACATCCGCATCTTCGACACCGGCGGCATGCTCGGCCGCGGTGCAGGCGGCGAAGGCGCCAAGAACGGCATCGGCCTCGGCGACGGCCTTGCGGGCCAGCTACTCGCCTATCAGGCCAACAAACCGGTCCTCGACCAGCTGCTGAAGGAGGCCGGCTTCAACGGCGAAAACGCCATTTCCTCGCTGCTCGGCGACCTACAGGCCCCGGCACCTGCGGAGAAAGCACCGAAGAAGTAAGGCAAGACTGACAAGATCCCTGACCCCTTGTGGGGCCGGGGATCCGACTGTGAGCAGTCACCGACGCTGCCGCTCCGACCGGGAAATCCGGCCTACGAGCTGGAGAACGTCCGCCCGCCTCGCTCCCTTTTTGGCGACAGGCCATGGGTCGGTCAAAATGCGGGCGCACCGTGGCGCGTGTTGCTTGCCCCGAGCGCCGCCGTTTCCGCAAGTTGCCGTGAACTGGGCAAATACACCCACAAGTGCTAATATTTTCGCGCCGAGGGTTCCAGACGAACCGGTCTCGCAGACGATAATCAGATAAACGCGAATTGTTTGCAGCCAATTGCCGCGCCGTCGGGCGACCGCTCCATGAGTGCTGTCGATGTCCGACGACATCAACGTGGAGGAAAAGCCAATGGCCTGGAGGAGATCTCAGGCGGGTTCGACAAGGTAAGCAGCACGGCCGGGCAACTGTCTGCCGAGCAAAAGGCAGCCCTTTCGGCACTGGTCGGGCCGATGATGCCGACGCTCAACGGGCTGTTCGACAAGGTGTTGGCCATCCCCGGCGTTTCAGACATCCTAAAGCCGACGATCGACGCATTGAAGGCCAAGCTCGCCGGCCTGTCGGCCTGACAGAGCGGCTAGAGAGAGAGAGAGAGAGAGAGAGAGAGAGAGAGAGAGAGACCGCCGGCCTTTTGCGCGCTGCGCGGACTGGCGGCAATTGTCATCGACAAAATCGAACGAAGGAGGATCAGCCATGGCTGACAAATCGACATTCACCTCGGAAGAATGGACGCTGCTCTTGGAGAGCGTGATGATGGCCGGCATTGCCGTGACGGCGGCAGAGCCGAGCGGCCTCTGGGGTATGCTGAAGGAGGGCATCGCCAATAGCAGCGCGCTTCTGCAGGCAAAATCGGATGCCGCAAATCCCCTTGTCAAAGCGCTTGTCGCCGACTTCGAAACCTCGGAAGGACGGACCGCCGCCCGCGACGGCCTGCAGGCAAAACTCAAAGGTGCCAAGCCCCAAGAAATGAAGACTCGTTGCATTGAAACGCTGCGGCAGGCCCGAACCACCGTCGAGACCAAGGCGCCCGGCGACGCCGGGGCATTTGCCGCATGGCTGTACCAGATCAGCCAACGGGTGGCAGAGGCCGCCAAGGAAGGTGGCTTCATGGGCTTTGGCGGCGTTGCGGTGAGCGACGCGGAGAAAGCTACCTTGTCGGAAATATCGGCAGCTCTGAAAGTCGCCTGACGCAGGCCCTGCCGGAGCAGGTCACGTCGTGCAACGGGCCTTTGACGGAACTACGAGATTCGCGCCGCCATCTCTGGCCGTTTGACGAACTGCGGCATGATTGCGACGATTGAGTCGAAGAAAATATGGCGGAGAGGGTGGGATTCGAACCCACGGTACGGTTGCCCGTACGCCGCATTTCGAGTGCGGTGCTTTCGACCACTCAGCCACCTCTCCGCTTTGCTGGTCGGCGCTTGGTTAGCGCGGTCGGGTTCATAGCGGCAGATTCGGGTGCTGGCAAGGGCCTGTTTGAAGAATATGTAACGGCCCCGTTGCTTTCGCCTTGACACACACGCGCGATTCCTTGTAATCCGCGCAATGAAGTGGTGTGGCCTGGCCATTCCGCATCGGGTGTGATTTGCGCCCTTTCACCGGTGGATATCCTTTTGGGCATTCCACTCAACTGTCGACTGACAAAAAGACGGCCTTGTCCTCGGGCAGAGAGCCGGATCGAACATGAAAGGATAAAAAATGTTCGCAGTCATCAAGACCGGCGGTAAGCAGTACCGCGTGGCCGCCAACGACGTCCTCACCATCGAAAAGCTGGAAGGCGTTGCAGGCGACAAGATCGAATTCACCGAGATCCTGATGGTCGGCGTTGGCGCCGATGCAACCATCGGTGCTCCGTTTGTCGAAGGCGCCGTTGTCAGCGCTGAAGTTGTGGAACAGGGCCGCGCCAAGAAGGTCATCGCCTTCAAGAAGCGTCGCCGCCAGAACTCCAAGCGTTCGCGCGGTCACCGCCAGCACCAGACGACCGTCCGCATCCTGGACATCGCTGCTGCTGGTGGCAAGGCGAAGAAGGCTTCGAAAAAGACCGAAGCCGCCGCTGAAGCCGCTGCAAACTGAGTTCAGGGATCTAAGGTTTAAAGGAGAACACCAATGGCACACAAAAAAGCTGGCGGTTCGTCGCGTAACGGTCGCGATTCTGAGTCCAAGCGCCTTGGCGTGAAGAAGTTCGGCGGCGAAAACGTCGTTGCAGGCAACATCATCGTGCGCCAGCGCGGCACGAAGTGGCATCCGGGCGCCAATGTCGGCCTCGGTAAGGACCACACGATTTTTGCACTTACGGCCGGCAACGTGGACTTCCGTACGAAGGCCAATGGCCGCGTGTACGTGTCTGTAATGCCGAAAGCCGAAGCAGCGGAATAAGCCGGTAGCGCTCTAAAACAGCCGGCGTCTCATCGACCCGGCTGACGCACCTGATGGTTCCAAGCCAGACTTCAAAGGGGAGATGGGGCAATACCCAACTCCCCTTTTTCGTTTCTGGAGGAAACCATGCAAACCGAGTTGTTGAGGGAAGACCAATCCCGGTCTCCCGAGCAGAGGCTGAGGCCCCAACGGTCAAGGACCGATTGCCCGATATTGTTGTCACCCCGGCTCGTTCTGCGCGCGCCCCATGAAGACGATATCGACGCCCTTGCCCATCTTGCCAACAATGCCAATGTCGCGACCATGGTCTCGCGCATGCCGCACCCGTATACGACGGCCGATGCCGCCGACTTCGTGCGACGCGCGAAAGCCGGCACGATTGGCAAGTGCGTCTACGCGATTACCAAGGCGGACAATGGCGCATTTCTCGGTTGCTGCGGTATCGAGCCGCATCCCGACGGCAAGACGGCGGAACTTGGCTATTGGCTGGGCGAACCATACTGGAACCAGGGCTATGCCACCGAGGCGGCCCAGGTCCTGACCGACATGGCCTTCCGCACCCGCGATATCGACCAGATCGATGCGCGCTGCCGGGTCATGAACCTCGCATCCCGCCGGGTCATCCAGAAGTGCGGCTTCCAGTTCCAGGGAAGCGGCATGGTCGGCAGCCTGGCGCTCGGCGGCTCGATCGCTGTCGAATGGTACCGGCTCGACCGCAAGACCTGGGTCTCCTTGAGAAGCTGGGGAGGCATGCGATGAACGCGCTCGTTTCCGAACGCCAGCGGGTCGTCGCCCGCCCCGGTCCCGGGCCCTGCCCGGTCATCGAGACGAAGCGTCTTGTCCTGCGCCCGCACCGGCGAAATGACGCCGAGGCGATCGCCCAGTCGCTCGGCGATTTCCAGGTGGCGCGCATGCTTGCGCGCGTTCCGGCGCCCTACGACCTGCAGGACGCGCTCGACTGGCTGACGGCGCAGACCTCAGGCCTGACGCCCGACTGGACATTCGCCGTCACCACTGGCGACGACGTGCATATCGGTTGCGTCGGCATCGAGCTCCGCCATGGCCAATGGCATGTCGGCTACTGGCTGAACCGCTTCTACTGGGGCAAGGGTTTTGCCTCCGAGGCGGTCTATGCCGCGGTCGAGCGCTTCTTCCGCCGCATGCCGGAAACGATGCTGCATTCCGGCGTCTTTGCCGACAATCCGGGCTCGCTGAAGGTGCAGGAAAAGATCGGCTTTCAGATCACCGGCTGCACCCAGGTCTATGCGCTCGCCCGCAACGCCATGGTCGCGCATATCGAAACCCGGCTGACCGCTGCCGATCTGCACCGACCGCATTGAACGACATCCCCCGCGAAGCTCGCCTTTGCGGGGGATTTTTCATGAAAGCGTGAAGCCGACTGGCAGGTGATCGGAGCCCTTGGCGTCATATTCCGTCCAGGCGTCCGTCAACCGCGGAACGAGGCCGGCGCTTAAGAAACAATAGTCGAGGTGCATGCGTTTTTCGGGGTTTTCGGGATGAATCCAGCTATAGCTTTCCGGCGTCAGTCGACCGAGATGGGCAAGCACGTCGACCGGATTCTCAAGCCGCAGCGAACGGCCATAGTAGGCATCGCGCGCACCCACCATGGCACAATATTCCGGCGTCTCCGGCTCCATGTTGAAATCGCCCATGACGACGAAGTCCTCCGGATGCGGCGGCTCGGCAAGGCCGAAATCGACCGCCCCGGTGATCGCGCCACCTTCGAGCGGATAGCCGAGCAACCGGTCCTTCAGGTAGCGGATCTGGGCGATGCGCTCGGCGGGAAGCACATGATCGAGATGCACGGAATAGACCCGGAGCGGACCGCCGGGCGTCGCGATCAACGCTTCGGTCGCACCGCGCTGCAGGTTCATCGGGCTGATCGTGCGGGTGCGTGGCAGGGGGATCAGCCGCGTCGCAAGGATCGGCCAGCGCGACAGGATCATGTTGCCGAACTGGAAGCGGCGGCTGACGGCGCGGCCATCTTCGATCGTCGAGCCGACGTCGATATCGCAGGGCGCGTGAAAGGCCGCGAAATGACCCGGGAACAACTTTTCGAAGCGGGCGACGAGATCGACGTGATCGTTGCGATGAAAACCGCGCGTTACTTCCTGCAACGCAATGATGTCGGCGTCCCCGACCGAGGCCGCGATGCGTTCGGGGTCGAAGCGGCCGTCGAGACCGATACCGTATTGGATGTTGTAGCTGACGAACCGCACGATATTCTTTGACCTCCGAATAAACCGCCTATATCGATGGCGGCAAATTAAGACCGCGCACCTACACCGAACAGATGGCAGCCCAATGAAATTTCTCGACGAAACGAAAGTCTATATCCGCTCCGGCGACGGCGGCGCAGGCGCCGTCTCGTTCCGGCGCGAGAAGTTCATCGAGTTCGGCGGACCGGACGGCGGCGATGGCGGTCGCGGCGGCGATGTCTGGGTGGAGGCCGTCAACGGTCTCAACACCCTGATCGACTTCCGCTACCAGCAGCACTTCAAGGCCAAGACCGGCCAGCACGGCATGGGCCGCAACCGCACCGGCGCCGGTGGCGACGACGTGACGCTGAAGGTGCCGGTCGGCACCCAGATCTTCGAGGAAGACAACGAGACGCTGATCGTCGACATGGTGGCCGAGGGCCAGCGCTACCGGCTGGCCGCCGGCGGCAATGGCGGCTTCGGCAACGCCCGCTTCAAGTCGTCCACCAACCAGGCGCCGAACTGGGCCAATCCAGGCCTCGAAGGCGATGAGAAGACCCTCTGGCTGCGGCTGAAGCTGATCGCCGACGCCGGCCTCGTCGGCCTGCCTAACGCCGGCAAGTCGACCTTCCTCGCCGCCTGCACCCGTGCGCGTCCGAAGATCGCCAACTACCCGTTCACGACGCTCCATCCCAATCTCGGCGTCGCGACCATCGACGGCAACGAGTTCATCATCGCCGATATCCCGGGTCTGATCGAAGGCGCGCATGAGGGTGTGGGCATCGGCGACCGCTTCCTCGGCCATGTCGAGCGCACCCGCGTTCTGCTGCATCTGGTTTCCGCCCAGGAAGAAGATGTCGCCAAGGCCTATAAGACGGTGAAGTACGAGCTCGAAGCCTATGGCGGCGGCCTCGAGGATAAGCCGCAGATCGTCGCGCTGTCGCAGATCGACGTGCTCGACGAGGACGAATTGAAGGTGAAGGCCAAGGCGCTGGCAAAGGCCTGTGGCGAACAGCCCCTTCTGCTTTCCGCCGCAGTCGGCAAGGGCATGACCGAGGCGCTGAGGGCGCTGCGCAGCGTCATCGTCGCCGCCAAGGCCGGCGAAGGCTTCGGCGAGGAGAACCTCTAAGATGACCAAGACCCGCAAGCCGCTTTTGAAGTATCGCCGGGTCGTCATCAAGATCGGGTCGGCATTGCTGGTCGACCGCGCCACCGGGTTGAAAAAAGCCTGGCTCGACGCGATGTGCACCGATGTCGCCAATCTCAAGGCTAACGGCGTCGAAGTGCTGGTCGTCTCATCGGGCGCGATCGCGCTTGGCCGCACGGTGCTCAACGTGCCGGCGGGCGCGCTCAAACTGGAAGAAAGCCAGGCGGCCGCCGCCGTCGGCCAGATCGCGCTGGCGCGCGCCTGGTCGGAGAGCCTCTCGACCGATGCGATCGTCGCTGGCCAGGTCCTGCTGACGCTCGGCGACACCGAGGAGCGCCGCCGTTATCTCAATGCCCGCGCCACCATCAACCAGCTGCTGAAGCTCGGTGCCGTGCCGATCATCAACGAGAACGACACGGTCGCAACGACCGAAATCCGCTATGGCGACAATGATCGCCTCGCCGCCCGCGTCGCCACCATGGTCGGCGCCGACCTCCTGGTGCTGCTCTCCGATATCGACGGGCTCTATACCGCCCCGCCGCATCTCGACCCGAATGCCCGCTTCCTCGAAACGATTGCCGAGATCACGCCGGAAATCGAGGCCATGGCCGGTGGTGCCGCGTCCGAGCTTTCGCGCGGCGGCATGCGCACCAAGATCGATGCCGGCAAGATCGCGACGACCGCCGGCTGCGCCATGATCATCGCCTCCGGCAAGCCCAACCATCCGCTTGCAGCAATCGAAGAAGGCGCCCGCTCCTCCTGGTTTGCCCCCTCGGGTTCACCGGTGACCGCGCGCAAGACCTGGATTGCCGGGCAATTGCTGCCCGCCGGAACACTCAGTGTCGACGCCGGTGCCGAAGAGGCGTTGCGCTCTGGCAAGAGCCTGCTGCCGGCCGGCGTTCGCGACGTCACCGGCAGCTTCAGCCGCGGCGATACCATCGCTATTCTCGGCACATCGGGCCGCGAGATCGCCCGAGGGCTTGCCGGCTACGACGCCGACGAGGCGCGCCAGATCGCCGGCAAGAAATCGGCCGAGATCGCCGCGATCCTCGGCTATGCCGGCCGCGCCGCCATGGTGCATCGCGACGATATGGTGATGACCGGAAAACGCGCCCAAGAAGGGGGCAGCCGGAAGGATGAGGTCCATGCTTGACGAGGTGAAGAACAAGGACGACGTCGAGAGCGTCATGCTGGAAATCGGCCGCAGGGCCAAGGCCGCCAGCCGACCGCTTGCTGTCGCCAGCGCCGAACGCAAGCACGCCGCCCTCATCGCCATGGCTGATGCGATCGTCGCGCGCATGGACGAGATTCTCGCCGCGAACGCGATCGACCTGGAAAACGCCCGCGAGACCGGCGTCGCCAGCGCCTTCATCGACCGCCTGACGCTCACCGAAGGCCGCATCCGCGACATGGCGAACGGCATCCGCGCCATCGCCGAGTTCAAGGACCCGGTCGGCGACGTGATTGCCGAATGGGACCGGCCGAACGGCCTACACATCGAGCGCGTGCGCACCCCGCTCGGCGTCATCGGCGTCATCTATGAAAGCCGGCCCAACGTGACGGCAGACGCCGGCGCGCTCTGCCTCAAGGCCGGCAATGCCGTGATCCTGCGCGGCGGCTCCGACAGTTTCCATTCCTCGGGCGCCATCCACGCCTGCCTCGTCGAGGGCCTCAGGGCCGCGGGCCTGCCCGAGCACGCGATCCAGATGGTGCCGGTCGCCGACCGCGCCGCCGTCGGCGCCATGCTTGCTGGTCTTGGCGGCGCAATCGACGTCATCGTGCCACGCGGCGGAAAGAGCCTGGTTGCCCGCGTCCAGAATGAAGCGCGCGTGCCGGTCTTTGCTCATCTCGAAGGTCTCTGCCACATCTATGTCGACGCTTCGGCCGACCTTGCCATGGCGGAAAAGATCGTCGTCAACGCCAAGATGCGCCGCACCGGCATCTGTGGCGCGGCCGAAACGCTGCTGATCGACCGCAACGACGCCGAGCGGCTGGTCAAGCCACTGTTGAGCGCCCTACTTGCGACCGGCTGCGAAGTGCGTGTGTCGGATGAGCTCGCAGGCACTATCGACGGCCTAAAGGCCGCGACCGACGAAGACTGGGCAACGGAATACCTCGACGCCATCATCTCGGTGAAGCTGGTCGACGGCATCTCGGGCGCCATCGAGCACATCGCCACCTGGTCGTCGGCCCATACGGAGGCCGTCATCGCCGAGGATGCTGCGGTGGTCGAGCGTTTCTTCTCGGAGATCGATTCCGCGATCCTCTTGCACAACGCCTCGACCCAGTTTGCCGATGGGGGCGAGTTCGGCATGGGCGGCGAGATCGGCATCGCGACGGGCAAGATGCACGCGCGCGGACCAGTCGGTGTCGAGCAACTGACCTCCTTCAAGTATCGGGTGCGTGGTGCTGGACAGGTCAGGCCCTGAAGTGACCGCGGGCAAGGTCAACGCCCGCTACCTGCGCATGCCCCATGTCGAGAGCGGCATGGTGGTCGGCCTCTTCGGTGGATCGTTCAATCCGCCGCACGAGGGCCATGTGCTCGTTGCCGATACGGCGATCCAGCGGTTGGGGCTCGACCAGCTCTGGTGGATGGTGACCCCCGGCAATCCGCTGAAAGACCACAACAACCTGGCGCCGCTCGCCGACCGCATCGCCTTGAGCGAGAAGATCGCACCCAACCCGCGCATCAAGGTGACCGCCTTCGAACAGGCACTAGGCCAAAGCTACACCGCCCGCACGCTGGAGACGGTGCGCGCCCGCAACCGCGATATCCGCTTCGTCTGGATCATGGGCGCCGACAACCTGAAGAGCATTCACCGCTGGCAGAACTGGCAGAAGATCGCCCGCACCTTCCCGATCGCCGTCATCGACCGGCCGGGCTCGACGCTCGCCTATCTCTCCTCGCGCATGGCCAGGACCTTCGACTATGCCCGCATCGACGAGGACGACGCCCGCCGTCTGGCCTATCACGCAGCCCCCGCCTGGACCTTCATCCATGGGCCGCGCTCATCGATGAGCTCGACCGCGCTTCGGGCGGCGAAGCCTACGTGAATTCCCATGATTCACTTCTCCTGTCTTGAAACCGCTACGGTTTGATGCCTACATTCACTAACGGTTCGATCTTTGTTCGAATCGATAGTGCCTGTTCTGTTCATGTGGAAAGGAAAGACCCTGACAACAGCACACGCCAAGGGATATGCGGTCTCCGCGTTCCCGCGCAGCACGGGATCTAGCGACGAAGCCGCTGTCCGTGCGCTTCAACTGGTCCTCGAAAGCCTAGAGGACTCGAAGGCAGAAGATATCGTCAGCATCAACATTGCCGGAAAATCGGCGCTGGGAGACTTCATGGTCGTTGTCTCCGGGCGATCGACGAGGCATGTGATGGCCATTGCCGATCACCTGACGACCGACCTGAAAGACGGGGGCTTTGGCAATGCCCGTGTCGAAGGTCTGGAAGGCGGTGACTGGGTGCTGATCGACACCGGCGATGTGATCGTTCACATCTTCCGGCCGGAGATCCGGGAGTTCTACAACATCGAGAGGATGTGGGCGGCTCCTGAGATCGAGGACGGCACCTTGCATTGAGACCGACCGGGTCGCCGCGCAGCTGAGTGCCGGACGAGCCGAGATGCGGTCATGCATGAATTTGAAGGGCTGGCGCCGCTCGCGGCGTTGTCAGCCGGAAGTTTGTTGCGACTGATCGTAACCTTTTGGGCTCGTTATCCGGACCAGGCGCGAACGACGCTGCAAGGCTCCATGGACGCGGCATAAGATTCTCCTTGAATCGATCCGATTTCAGGAACTATGCAGTGTGCGTTGCAGCGCAAGCGAGGACGGGTAAGGTCATGCGTATCGGACTTTTCGCAGTCGGCCGCCTCAAGGCGGGGCCGGAAAAGGATCTCGCGGCCCGTTATCTCGATCGCTTTTCCAAGGCCGGTCCGGCGATCGGTCTGGAACTTTCCCGCGTCGTCGAAGTCAACGAAAGCCGTGCGTCGAATGCCGACACGCGCAAGCGGGAAGAAGCCTCCCAGCTTGAGAAGGCGCTTGCCGAAGGCAGCCTGCTCGTGCTTCTCGACGAACGTGGCAAGGCGCTCGATTCCGAAGGCTTTGCATCGCTCCTCGGTACGTTCCGCGACAGCGGCAAGCGCGACCTGATGATTGCGATCGGCGGCGCCGACGGCCTCGACCCGAGCCTTCACGCCCGCGCCGATGCGGTGCTCAACCTTGGAAAGATGACCTGGCCGCACCAGCTCGTGCGTATTCTGATCGCCGAGCAGCTTTACCGCGCCGTCACCATTCTCTCCGGCCACCCCTATCATCGGGTCTAGGCGACGTGGGCCGTTTTCCGCGGGATCCTTCACCCGGCAACACGCACCGATAACGAGAATATGCTTGGTCGTGCGCGACAAATCAGATTAGGTTTTTTCTTCATATTTTTCGGATGGACGCACGCAAACCGATGACGCGCCGAGGCAGGACCAGCGCTTTCAGCATGGGAAGAGACGACGCAGGACGGCTTGCCCGTAAAGCGGCGGCCTTTGCGCTCGCGCTGGCGATCGGCCTGCCGGCCGGCGCCCAGGAGGTCACGCCGCCCGGCGCCTCGATGGCCGGCCAGGAACAGGGGCCACCCGATCCTGCCGCCGACCTCACCCTTCGCCGCAACAGCACGCGCAGCGAACTCGACGCGCTTTCGAAGACCATCACGCTGTCGCAGGAACGCGCCAACGCGCTGACCGAGACCATCGCCGAGATCGACAAGACCAACGAGACGCTGCGCGCTGCGATCGTCGATTCCGCCAAAAAACGCCAGGGCCTTGAGCAACAGATCGTCGACGGCGAAAAGAAACTGAGCGATCTGCGAACCAAGGAGGACGCCGTCCGAAAGTCCCTGCATTCGCGCCGCGGGGTACTTGCCGAAGTTCTCGCCGCGCTGCAGCGGATGGGACGCAACCCGCCGCCAGCGATCCTGGTGACGCCGGAGGATGCGCTGTCCTCGGTGCGAAGCGCCATTCTGCTCGGCGCCGTCGTACCCGGTCTTCGCAAGGAAACCGAAAACCTGGTGGCCGACCTCAAGGCATTGGCCGACATTCGCGCCGGCATCGACCGGCAGCGTGAAGAGCTGACTGCGACGATGACGGCCAATGTCGAAGAAGAGCGCCGCATGTCGATGCTGGTCGCCGAAAAGGAGAAGCTGCGCCAGTCGCGCGCCAGCGAGCTCGCCGCCGAGCAGCGCAAGGCGCAGGAACTTGCCAGCCAGGCCACCAATCTCCAGGGCCTGATCGGCTCGCTCGAAAGCCAGATCGCCTCTGTTCGAGAGGCCGCAGAAGCAGCCCGCGCCCAGGAGCAAGAGCGCCTGCGCATGAGCGAGGCCGAGCGCGAAGCGGCACGCGAGTTGGCCCGCAATGCCGTGCCCGACAAAAACCGCATTGCGCCAGCATACGTGTTTTCGGAGCTGAGGAATAAGCTTGCCTATCCGGCCGCGGGATCGCTTTTGCGAAAGTTTGGTGATGCCGATGGCACGGGGCACTCCCTGCAAGGGATCATGCTGGAAACCAATCCCGGCGCGCTGGTGACTGCGCCGTCAGATGGCTGGATCGTCTATGCAGGCAATTTCCGCAGTTATGGGCAGATGATCATTCTCAATCCTGGTGACGGCTACCATGTGGTGCTGTCCGGCATGGAGACGGTGAGCGTGCAGACCGGACAATTCGTCGTGGCGGGTGAACCGCTGGCGACGATGGGCGCAAAAAGAGTCGCAAGTGCTGCGGCCTTGGCGCTGGAAACGGACCGGCCGACGCTTTACATTGAATTCCGAAAAGACGGAAAACCGGTTGATTCCCGACCGTGGTGGACCGCAGCAGAGGTTGGAAAGGCGCGAAATGATACGTAGGGCTTCACTTGTTCTGGTCGGAGCGCTCATGGGCGCGACCGCGATGGGCGTGGTTTATTCGGCTGTCGTTCCGGCCGTCGCTGCCAACACCTCGACCTATCGCGAACTGGCAATTTTCGGCGACGTATTCGAACGCGTGCGCGCGCAATATGTGACGCCGCCGCAGGACGACAAGCTGATCGAGAACGCCATCAATGGCATGCTCTCCTCGCTTGATCCGCATTCGAGCTACATGAACTCGGCCGACGCCGAGGACATGCGCACCCAGACCCGCGGTGAGTTCGGCGGTCTCGGCATCGAAGTCACGATGGAAGACGACCTCGTCAAGGTGACGAGCCCGATCGACGACACGCCTGCGGCACGCGCCGGCGTGCTTGCCGGCGACTTCATTTCGAAGATTGACGGTGCGGACGTTCGTGGCCTGAAGCTCGAAGACGCGGTTGAAAAGATGCGCGGCGCCGTCGGCACCCCGATCAAGCTGACGATCCTGCGCAAGGGCGCGGACAAGCCGATCGAACTGACGATCGTTCGCGACGTCATCGCCGTTCGCGCCGTCAAGGTTCGCACCGAAGGCGACGTCGGCTACCTGCGCGTCATCTCCTTCACCGAGAAGACCTATGACGACCTGAAGAAGGGCATCGAGAAGATCAAGGCGGAAGTGCCGGCCGACAAGCTCAAGGGCTATGTGCTCGACCTGCGCCTCAATCCGGGTGGCCTGCTCGACCAGGCGATCAACGTCTCCGACGCCTTCCTGGAGCGTGGCGAGGTCGTTTCGACCCGCGGCCGCAACCCGGACGAAACCCGCCGCTTCAACGCGACGCCGGGCGACCTGACCGATGGCAAGCCGGTGATCGTGCTCGTCAACGGCGGCTCGGCTTCCGCTTCGGAAATCGTCGCCGGCGCCCTGCAGGATCTGAAGCGCGCAACCGTTCTCGGCACGCGCTCCTTCGGCAAGGGTTCGGTCCAGACGATCATCCCGCTCGGAGAAGCCGGTGCACTGCGTCTGACGACGGCGCTCTACTACACGCCGTCGGGCAAATCGATCCAGGGCACGGGTATCTCGCCCGACATCAAGGTCGAACAGCCACTACCGCCGGAACTGCTCGGCAAGGTCGAGGCTCAGGGCGAATCCGACCTGCGCGGTCACATCCAGGGTCAGAGCGAGACCGACGAAGGTTCGGGCTCGGTCGCCTATGTGCCGCCGGAAACGAAGGACGACCTGCAGCTCAACTACGCACTCGACCTGTTGCGTGGCAAGAAGACGGATCCGACCTTCCCGGCCAACCCGGAACAGGCGCAGCTCAAGAAGTAAGCCTGCAGGGTATGCAATTGAGAGCGCCGCGTGTTCGAAAGAACACGCGGCGCTCTGCATTTCAGTAAGGCGCATCCTCCGCCCAAGGCAGATGCACTGGTCAACGCGACACCGCTAAATTATAGGGGTACAGGCGCTGTCGCGGCCACTGATTCTCAGGCCACCGGCGCGCTAAGGGAAGAACAGGCGAAGCGTCTCAGCGCCGCCTCGCACTGCAGCGCCGCGCGTCCTGCTCGATGCGCAAAGGTCGCTGCAGCACTTTGAATTGCTGCGTGTTTTGTCCTGTGATCGACTATGATCTTAGGCGGGCGTGCAGAAGCGGCAACATCGCACAGATCGACCGAGGCTCCGTTTGGGAACTGATCTCAATGCCCCCCTGGGCCAGAACCGGCGGGTAAAGCCAGCGGCGAAGCGCAATCCCCGACGCATGCTCGGGTTCTCTTTACTCGGCCTCTGTATTGCGACGGTTGTCGGACTGTCGCTGTGGGGCACCCTTGCGCCTGATGGACTGAAGCGCGGTCAGACCGAAACAGCGGCGAACGAGAGCGCCAAGGGCACCGACGAGAAACCAGCGAAGGCAGAAAATGGCCAATCGGGCGCGGGCGGAACGATGAAGCCGGGGACCGCCTATTCCGGCGCCGACGTCGAACATACGCTCACCGATGACGGTTCCACCGTTACCACGTTTTCGCCGCGCGGCCGCGACGGCAAGGGCCCTGCCCTCATCAATGTCGGTCCGATCCGCGGCCAGGATCCGCGCATGGCGGCCATGCCCAATGACGATCTCCTGGAAGAGAGCCCCGCCGGGCGCCTGCCGATCACCGGTCCGGACGGGCTGCGCCCGATGGATCAATATGCGCGGCCCTGGTCCGGCGCGCGCGGCACCCGCATCGCGCTGGTCGTCGGCGGTCTCGGCCTCAGCCAGACCGGAACGCAGAGGGCGATCCGCGACCTGCCGGGCGAAGTGACGCTGGGCTTTGCTACCGCCGGAAACAGCCTGCAGCGCTGGATGCAGGAGGCACGCCGAAGCGGCCATGAGATCCTGCTGCAGGTGCCGATGGAGCCGTTCGACTATCCGGCCAATGATCCCGGTCCCAACGCCTTGCGCATCGGTCTCGGCGCCAAGAAGAACCTGACCGAACTGCACCGCAACCTCGCCGAGATCACCAATTATACCGGCATCATGAATTATCTCGGCGGCCGCTTCCTGTCGGATGCCGATGCGCTGGAGCCGGTCATGCGCGATCTCGGCAAGCGCGGCCTGCTGTTCCTCGACGACGGTACCTCGGCGCAATCGCTCTCGGGCAAGCTCGCCGATGCCTTCGATGTGCCGCATGGCTTTGCCGACCTGACACTCGACACGGAGCTCAGCCGCAGCGCGATCCTGAAGAAGCTCGACGAGCTCGAGCGCATTGCGCGCCGCAATGGCACCGCCATCGGCGTCGCCTCCGCCTTCGACGAAAGCGTCGGCGCGATTGCCTCCTGGATCGGCGAGGCACAGGGGCGCGGCATCGAGATCGTCGGCGTTTCCGCGCTCGTCAAGGATCCGCAACAGAACTAGGTTACAGCCATCCCGACAGGATGATTTGACGATTGTAAAGAAGAGGCAGCCGATGAGCAAAGACAAGGACAAACAACTCAGAGCGGAGGACCTTCCCTATCGTCCTTGCGTAGGGGTCATGGTGCTGAACCGCGCGGGTCTCGTCTGGGCTGGACATCGCATCGCCGTCGGCAATTCCGAATATGATGGCTCGCCGCAGCAATGGCAGATGCCGCAGGGCGGCATCGACAAGGGTGAGGATCCGCTGAAGGCCGCCTATCGCGAACTCTACGAAGAAACCGGCATGAGCACAGTGTCGCTGCTCGCCGAAGCGCCCGGCTGGATCAACTACGATCTGCCCGAGCACCTGATCGGCATCGGTCTCAAGGGCAAGTATCGCGGCCAGACACAACGCTGGTATGCCTTCCGCTTCGAGGGCGAGGAGAACGAAATCGCCATCAACCCGCCGCCGGGCGGGCATGAGCCGGAGTTCGACGCCTGGGAGTGGAAACCGATGCGCGAACTGCCGGAACTGATCGTGCCGTTCAAGCGCAAGGTCTACGAGGAGGTCGTCACGGCCTTCGCGCATCTCGCGCCGTAAGGCGTGTGGCGCAAAAGTGCGCAGCAGTTCTCACTGACAAAAAAGCCGGCGAGATCGCCGGCCTTTCTTTCAAATATTGCGCCGAACTCAGTCGGCTTCGGCCTCGTTGGCCGGGGCAGCGTTGAGCTGGCCGTATTTCTCTTCGCCGATCTTGTCGAGCAGCTCGAGCTGGGTTTCCAGGAAGTCGATGTGGCCCTCTTCGTCGGCGAGCAGTTCTTCGAAGAGCTTCATGGAGACATAGTCTCCAGCGGCGTGACAGATGTCGCGTGATTTCTTGTAGGCGGTGCGGGCGTCGTATTCGCCGGCGAGGTCGGCCTTCAGCACTTCCTTGACGTTCTGGCCGATGCGCAACGGCGCAACCGTCTGCAGGTTGGGGTGGCCTTCAAGGAAGATGATGCGCGCAACGAGCTTGTCGGCATGCTGCATCTCCTCGATGGATTCTGCGCGCTCCTTCTTGGCGAGAAGCGTGTAACCCCAGTCTTCGAGGAGGCGGTAATGCAGCCAATACTGGTTGACGGCACCGAGTTCGAGATAGAGCGCTTCGTTAAGCTGCTCGATGACTTTTGTGTCGCCTTTCAAGATCCGCCCTCCGATTATCCTCATGGAATTGTTTGAGGCGGGTCATGAAATCAAATATCTCGGCGTCCGTCGAGTCGCGGTGCGCGTGATATTGCTCGGTGGTGCGGATGATGATGTCGACGACATTGGGGAAGCAACCGCAGCAACGGCCGCGCTTTTCCATCGCGTGATAGACTTTCGCCGGCACGATCAGCTGCCAACAGTCCTCGTCGAGGAGGCCGATGATCGTATCCTCGATCTCTTTTTCCGTGATGAAATTGCAGCTGCAAACCAGCATGTCGTCTCGCCTGTCGTACGCAACGCCCTGTATCAGCGCATAAAGCAAAACAGGACATTTAGTGTCAACTAAAAACTCCGCGAGCGGAAGTTGCAGGTCGATTAGAACGACTCTAAACTTGACAAAAAACTTCGTCTTTTCAGAATTTTAGAGAAACGTGAACGACTATTCTTGTAAACCAGAGGTCGATCATGCCGCGCGTTTCCTGCGACATTTTTACACACCGCAGGCGCTACCCTACTATGAAGAGCCCGACTGTGGCCTCACACATGATGATCCGGACCGTTCCGGACCTAGGTAAGTTGATCTGCTTTTTCCTCGAAAGGCCCACCCGGCTGCCCGTTGCAGCAGCGAGGGTCGGACCCTCCCTTCAATGGAAATTGCGCCCCTTCGGCATCACGTCTGCCACCTCGGCCGTCGTCTGTTCCGGGCTGCCACCGGAACGCCGCACCGTGGCCAGGCGCAGATCGCCCTGCGCCTTCTTCTCGCGCGCGTCGCCGGTGGGCCTCAGCGCTTCATCGGCACGGTCGCTTGCGCCGAACCGCCGCGCCTCCGTGCGCAACAGTCCCAGCATCGGCGTGATGTCCTCGATGTGTTCGGCGACCACGTGGATGACGCTGCTTTCGCGCTGCAGCCGGCCGCGGATCTTGACCAACCGCGCGCCCATGACCACCGGGCGATAGGTCGCAAACACCTTCGGCCAGACGATCGCATTGGCAACGCCGGTTTCGTCCTCGATCGTCATGAAGATGACGCCCTTGGCGGAGCCCGGACGCTGGCGAACGAGCACCAACCCGGCGACGGTTATCCGCCGCCCGACCGGGGCGGTCGCAAGCGTGCGGCTGGTGACGATGCCCTGTTCGGAAAGCGTCTCTCGCAGGAAGGAGACCGGATGCGCCTTGAGCGAGAAGGAGAGATAACGATAATCGTTGATCACCTGCTCGCCCGGCAACATCTCCGGCAGGATCATGGCTGGCTCCGGCCGCAATTCCGCCCTCGCCGCGCCTTCGAAGAGCGGTAGCCTTTCGGCAGCACTCTTTTCGTCCAGCGCCTTCACCGCCCAGAGCGCCTTGCGGCGATCGAGCCCGATCGAACGGAAAGCGTCCGCATCGGCGAGCCTTTCGAGCGCGGAACGGGAGAGACCCGAGCGCAGCCAGAGGTCACGGACCGTCCCGTAACCGGTACCCCGGTTGGCGACGAGTTTCTTCTCGATCTCTTCTTGGTTCAGCCCCTTGATCGAATTGAAGCCGAGGCGCATCGCCTTGTCAGTCTTGATCACGTCCTCCATTTCGCGATGACGCGGCTCGATGGCACCCTTATCGAGGCCACCCTCTTCGAGATCGGCATCCCAGACCGAATGATTGATGTCGACGGGACGCACCCGGACCCCATGCTCGCGCGCGTCGCGCACCAGTTGCCCGGGCGCGTAAAAGCCCATCGGCTGCGAGTTCAGAAGGGCGGCACAGAAGACATCCGGATAATAGGTCTTCAGCCAGGACGAGACATAGACCAAGAGCGCGAAGGACGCGGCATGACTTTCGGGAAAGCCATATTCGCCGAAACCTTCGATCTGCTTGAAGCAGCGCTCGGCGAAATCGCGCGGATATTTGTTCTTGACCATGCCTTCGATCATCTTCTCGTGGAAGGTATGGATGGTGCCGGTGCGCTTGAAGGTCGCCATGGCGCGACGCAGCCGATCGGCCTCACTGGGTGAGAAACCGGCGGCGGTGATGGCGATCTGCATCGCCTGCTCCTGGAACAGCGGCACGCCGAGCGTCCGCTCCAGCACGACCTTCAGCTCAGGGCTTGGATATTCGATGGGGATATTGCGTGCGCGCTGCTCGCGCCGCTTCAGATAGGGATGCACCATGTTGCCCTGGATCGGCCCGGGCCGGACGATCGCCACCTCGATGACGAGATCATAGAAGATGCGCGGCTTCAGCCGTGGCAGCATGCTCATCTGCGCCCGGCTTTCGATCTGGAAGACGCCGATCGTATCGGCGCGGCATATCATGTCGTAGACGGCTTTCTGCTCATCCTTGAAGAGCTGGTGCAGGTTTTTCCGCTCGCCGTAATGCCGGTCGAGAAGCTCGAAGGCGCGGGCGATGCAGGTGAGCATGCCGAGCGCCAACACGTCGATCTTCAGGATCTTCAGCGTGTCGAGATCGTCCTTGTCCCACTCGATCATGTAGCGGTCGGGCATTGCCGTGTTCATGATCGGCACGACCTCGTCGAGCCGGTCGCGGGTAATAACGAAGCCCCCGACATGCTGCGAAAGATGGCGCGGGAAGCTCATCAGTTCGGTGGCATAGTCGAGCACCTTCACCGTCGTCGGATCCTTCGTATCGAGCCCGGCAGCCTGCGCCTCACGCTCCGAGAGATCGGCGACCGACCAGCCCCAGACCGAACCGGCAAGCGCCGATTGCACGTCTTCTGAGAACCCGAAAGCCTTGGCAGTCTCGCGGCCGGCCGAGCGCGCCCGATAGCTGATGACGGCGGCCGTCAGCCCCGCATGCTCCTTGCCGTAGGTGCGGTAGATATGCTGGATCACCTCTTCCCGCTTCTCGTGCTCGAAATCGACGTCGATATCCGGCGGCTCGTCGCGCTCGGTCGAGAGGAAGCGGTCGAAGAGCAGGGTGGTCGAAAGCGGATCGACTTCGGTGATCCTCAGACAGTAACAGACGGTGGAATTCGCCGCCGAGCCGCGGCCCTGGCAGAGGATTTCGGCCTTGCGCGCAAACTGCATGATATTGCGCACCGTCAGGAAATAGGGCTCGTAACGCTTGCTGGCGATCAGCTCGAGCTCGTACTCGATCTGCGTCGAAACCTTCTGCGAAATGCCCTCGGGATAGCGCTCGTGTGCGCCTTGCATCGTCAGCCGCCTAAGGGTCTGCGTCGGCGTCTCGCCCGGAATGCTTTCATCCGGATACTGATATTCGAGATCCGACAGCGAGAACTTCAGCCTCCCGAAGAAATGCCCGGTATTGGCGATCGCTTCCGGATAGTCGCGGAAGATGCGCGCCATTTCGGCGGGCGTCTTCAGATGCCGCTCGGCATTGGCATGCAACCGGTAGCCTGCGGTGGCGATCGTCACATGCTCGCGGATGGCGGTGACGACATCGGCAAGCGGCCGTCGCGCGGCGACATGAAACAGCGGACTGTTGGTGGCGACGAGCTTGATCGCGGCATGGCGGGCAATGGTCGCAAGTCCGGCGAAGGCAAGCTGGTCGAAGCCGTCATAGCGCGGCACCAGCGCCAGATAGAGCCGGTCGGCAAAATGCGGCTTCAGGCGCTTGAGAAAGTCGGCAAGCAAGGTTGCTTCCGGCGCGCCGATGACAGGATCCGGCAGCACGACGAGCAACAGGTCCTCGCCCCACTCGACGAGATCGGCTTCATAGAGCGTGCAGGTGCCCTTCTTGGCGCGCAGGTTTCCAGCACTCAGCATCCGGCAGAGATTGCCCCAGCCGTGGCGATTGCAGGGATAGGCGAGCACGTCGGGCAGGTCCTCCGCAAAGGAGAGCCGCGCGCCGGGCTGGAAGGCGTATTTTTCCACCTTGGCCTGCGCATGGGCGCGCACCACACCGGCAACCGTGTTGCGGTCGGCAATACCAAGGCCGCCAATGTTAAGACGGCTCGCCGCAACCACCATCTCGCCCGGATGGGACGCGCCTTCGAGGAAGGAGAAATTCGACCAGGCGCCGATCTCGAAATAGGGGACAGCGTCGCTCATGCGAAGACTCCATGCATGAACCAGCGCGGCGGGGCGCTCGCACCATAATGACCCTCGCGAAACAGCCAGAACCGCCGGCCGCGCTCGTCTTCCACCCGGAAATAATCGCGCTCCATCGCCGGCTCGCCGTCGAGCCACCATTCGCCGGCGATCCGCTCCGGCCCTTCGGCCCGTGCGATGCGGTGCAGCGTGCGCCGCCAGCGGAAGCTTCTCGGCGGCCCCTCCGGCACCTCGGCCACCGCCTCTACCGGTTCGGGGCTTGGAAAGAGCCGCTGCGGCCGAGCCGCCGCGGCAAGCAGGGTCGCGGGAATGTTTTGCGCAGGCGCCTCGGCCTTGCCCATGAGCCCCAGATCCGTGAGTGGGCGGAAGCTTGCCGCCCGCTCCGGCACGTGGCTTTCCGAAAGAGCCGGCACCAGCAGGCTCTCCGCCCCGAACCTTGCCATCACCCGGTCGGCGAAAGCCGCAAGCGGGCGCTCGCGGTCCGGAGTGCCGGAGAAATCCTCCTGCATCACCTCGTATTTTTCGCTCTTCGGCACCGAGAGCCTGAGGATTTCGAAGCCGAAGCCGGCATCGAGATCCTCGTGCACCGCCTGCAGCCGTTCGCGGAAGAGACCGGCGACGCGCCGCGGCTCGTTGAGCGGCGAGGACGTGCCGGCGGCGATGCGGAAGACCGCGCCATCGACGCGGAAAAGCAGAAGCTCGAACAGACGCCCGCCCTGCCCACGCTTTTCCAGTTCCGGTTTCAGCCGCATCGCCAGCTCTTCCGTCAAGCCGAGAATATCGTCTTCGCCCTGGACCGGTTCGCCGAGACGGCGCTCCACTGAGAGGGCAGCAACGGGCAGCCGCGGCGACAGTGGCTCATCCTCCCGCCCGAGCGCCTGATCGAGGCGCAGAAGCAGGGTCGCGCCGAACCGGCGGGCAAGCGGCGCGCGCGGCGCCTCGATGATGTCGCCGATCTGCTTGAGCCCGACCCGGCCAAGCGTTTCGATCGTTTCCCGCGGCAGCCGGAGCGCCGCCATCGGCAACGGCGCCAGCACCCGCGCCGCCTCGTCCGGGGCGAGAATGCCGTCGGAGCCGAAGCGCGCCACCGCCCAGGAGAGCCCGGCGGACGAGGAGATCGCCGCCCGGGCCTCGACCCCCAGATGGAAGAGGCGGGCAAGCAGATCGTCGAGCAGCGCCTTTTCCCCACCGAGAAGATGGGCGCAGCCGGTGATGTCGAGAAAGAGGCCGCTGTCGCCATCAAGCGCGACGAGCGGCGTATAGCGGCAACACCAATCCGCAAGCCCTTCGAGCAGGGCCCGATCGGCGGCGGGATCGGCCGGCAGCACGTCGATCTCGGGACACATGGCCCGGGCTTCGGCAACACCCTGGCCGATGTGAAAACCCGCTTTTTCGGCGTAACCGTCGAGCGCGACGAGGCGCATCGCACTCTTCACCTTGTCGGCAAAGACGAGGGGCGGATGCTCAGGACGCCCGCGGGAAAGCCACGAGTTCCCCCAGCGCTTGCGCGCGACCCGATCGGCCGGGAGATGCGGAAAGGCGAGCGACAGAATGCGCTGGTTCTGGATCTGCCGCAGCAGCGGCTGGTAGGGGCTCGATGGGGTAAAGGCGGCGGTCATGGGGGTTCCACTCCAGCAGGAAGCCGAGCGGCGCAGGAGCCCTGCTCTTCTCGGCGATGACATGAAAGACGGGATGGCCGATGCTGCCGCGAAGCATCGATCCATCCGGTAGGGGACGCTCGCGCGCCGGCGCCGGCTCGACAAGGAAGCGGAAGAAGGCGCTGCTGGCCTCCTCGTGTCCGGACTGGCGCAGGAGCAGAAGGGGAACATGGCCCGCGCGTGAGCGAACATGCAGGCGCCGGCTCTCGCTGAGCGCAAGAGCTGCGGGATTGCCGCGAATTTCCAGGATGACGGCACAGAAGCTTGGAACGGAAAGCGCCGCCTCGGCGATCCAGAGCGCGTCCTTCACCGTGCGCGGCAGGCTGAAGACGAGGCCGCGGATATCGAGCCCATAGGCCTTGAGACCCAACCCATAGGGCAGGCCCGCCTCGTTGGAAGCCATCGACTGGCTGATCCAGAGAACGGGGGCTGCCGGCTCGCCTTTTTCCAGGCGCGCCTGCTGGCAGAGCACACTGAGCGCTGCGGCAAAACCGGCGGCAGCGCCGGCATCGCGCGTCTCGGCATTGCGGATTTCCGTCATGCCTTCGAGCGGTAGGCCGCCTTCGAGAAGCGTGTCCAGATCCGTAACGCCAAGCGCAAGCGCCCGACGGCCAGGCTCATCTTCCTCGCGCTGACGGAAGCCGCCGGGATCGGCCGCCTTGGCGGCGCGCACGACGCCCGGAAGCCGACGGTTTTCGATCCTGGCTATGGTCTCTCGGAGCGAAAGTACCGTCTCCCGCTCCACGGCTTTGTCGGCCATGACGGTCAACTCCCATCATAAATGTTCATGTTATGTTCTATTAGATTCCAGAGCTTCCTAAATGAGTCAACAGCCAATTCTAAGAATTTATTCCTGTCCCCATGCCCGCGGAATTCAACACTCGAAAAACACTGGCAAAATCGCTATATGGAGGGCAACAAGGAGTGCCTATGGCCCGCATTGACCAGACCGATGATTGGCGGGAACGCCACGCACCGACGCTTACCACTTTTGAACAGCTCGCACTGGAAGCCTACGGCCACCTGCCGCAGGAATTCCGCCAGCTGACGACCGACCTCATCATCGAAGTTGCCGACTTCCCGAGCGACGACATTTTCGAGGACATGGCACTGGAAACGCCTTTCGATCTGCTGGGCCTTTTCGAGGGCCGTGGCATCAGCGAGCGCTTCACCATGGAAACCGGCCAGTTTCCAAACCGCATCACCCTCTATCGCCGCCCGATCATCGACTATTGGGCTGAGAACGAGGAGACGCTGGGTGACATCATCACCCATGTCCTGATCCATGAGATCGGCCATCACTTCGGCCTTTCCGACGACGACATGGAGCGGATCGAAGCCAGCGTCGAGCACGTCGGCGGCTAACCCGTTTTATCTGCCCCTCATCCGCCTGCCGGCACCTTCTCCCCGCAAGCGGGGCGAAGGAGACTCGCGGTACCGTTCGCATCCCAATCGGAGCACGGGTTAACCGATACCAGAAAACAGGCCTCACACGCCGATTGCGAGCATCAACCGCGTCCCCTCGCCCCGCCTGCGGGGAGAGGGTTAGGGTGAGGGGCAAACTTGCACGACGGCAAACAGCCTCGACTACTGTTCCGACAGCTTGATATCCGGGGTGTAATCCTTGCCCTCGACCTCCTTGAACACCGCCTGGCCGCACTGCATGTGCTGCGTATCGGCATTGAAGGCATAGGTGGGCGAGCCGTGCAGGCTCCAGCCCTGGTTCAGCGCTGCCGTCACCTTGTGACAGAAGGAAGCGTCGTCGGGACCGGTCAGGAAGCGATAGAGTTTCAAGATCTTGTCTTTCGTTTTTCGATGAGATCCGCCTTGGCGGCGAGCATCACGGCCTGATCGAGGTGCAGCCGCTCGACCATCCGTCCGTTGAGATTGATGACGCCCTTGCCGGCGTTTTCCGAGAGCGCAAAGGCAGCGATGATCGCGCGCGCCTCGTCGACGGCGATCTGCTCGACGCCGAAACGTTCGTTTGCCGGGCCGATCTGGGCCGGGTGGATCAGCATCTTGCCGTCATAGCCCATGTCGCGGCCCTGCCGGCATTCCTCGTCGAATCCATCAGCGTCGCGAAAATCGTTGAACACGGCGTCGATGACGTCGAGCCCGCCGCCGCGGGCGGCAAGCAGGATCTGCATCAGCCAGGGAACGAGATAGGGGCGACCGGGGCGATCCGGAACGCCGGTGTCCTTGCGCAGGTCGTTGAGACCAACGACGAAACAATCGAGCCGGCCGCCGAAGGTGCGGCCGGTCTCGGCGATAAGAGGCGCGTTGATGACACCGCGCGGCGTCTCGATCATCGCCCAGAGACGCAGCGTCTCCGGCGCATCGTTTTCGGCCAGCCAGTCGGCCGCCGCCTGGATATCCGCCGGGCTTTCGACCTTCGGCAGAAGAATGGCGTCGGGCTTCGCCGCAAGCACCGCGGCGAGATCGTCCTGGCCAAAGCCGGAACCGAGCGCATTGATGCGGATGACGATCTCACAATCCGGCCGGTTCGTCGTCAGATGCCGAACCAGCGCCTCGCGTGCTTCCATCTTGCGCTCAGGCGCAACCGCATCCTCGAGATCGAAGATCGCGGCATCGGTCGCGAGTTCAGCGACCTTGGCAAGCGCGCGGGCATTGTCGGCCGGCACCGATAGCACCGAGCGACGCAGGCGCACCGGGTGATGTTCGATCGATTTGCTCATGTTTCAGTTGTGCCCGCCTTTGCCTCGTTCCGCAAGACGAGGCGAACCGCCGCACCCCTTTCGCAAAGCCGCCTCTTGCAAGTGCGGGGAGGAGCCCCCACATCGCCATCAGAAAGGTGACGATTATGCAAAGCATTCGCTCTGTTCTCTTCACGGCCGCAGCCCTGACCATCACGTTTGCGGCCTTCGTTCTGACCGCCTCGCTGGCGCTGGCACTGGCCGGCATCGCCGCCGTCGTCGTGATCGGCAGCGCGATTGCCGCCCGGCTGAACCTCAGGCCGGCCCGCGCCACCGCCCGTCCGGCCGCCGCCGCTGCCGCCCACAGCCAGCGCGAGATGCGCATCTGGAACGACGGTCGCGGCACGATCATCGACCTCTGATCCCGGCGATCGTAGTGATCCGCAATCGGGCCGATCCGTAATCGGCTCGAAGCCTTTTGCTGTTTCTCGAGAGCTGCCATTCAGCCGGCTGCGAAATTTTTCCATCCCCGTGTCGGATCCATCGCTCCATGTCCGTCCTTGAGGCAGGCCAGCACGGTCCTGGCTCTTCGAACAGGATGGAGAACGACATGGACACTGAGACGCAGCAAACCGAAACGAAGCAGCCGGCACCGGTCCTGAACGGGCTTCTGCCCTATCTTCAGGTCGATGGCGCCGCCAAGGCATCCGAATTCTACCAGCGCGCCTTCGGCGCCAAGGAGGTCAACCGGCATCCGCTCGACGAGCAGGGCCGGACGATGCACATCCATCTCTACGTCAACGGCAGCTCGCTGATGCTGGCGGATGCCTATCCGGAATATGGCCATCCGCTGGAAAAGCCGCAGGCCTTTACCTTGACGCTCACCGTCGAGGACATCGATGCCTGGTGGGACCGCGCCGTTGCCGCCGGCGCCGAGGTGGTGATGCCGATCGAGGTGATGTTCTGGGGCGACCGCTACGGCCAGCTCCGCGATCCCTTCGGCGTTCTCTGGGCCATGAACAGCCCGGTGAAGGCAGGCTGAGGCTTCCCGACAATCGAAATCCGGGCGAAGCTTTCACCGGGCGGGCATTTTCACCCGCCCGGCGAAGCGTGTTTGGATAGATTTTCCTTCATTTCGGCGCAAAACTCATCTAAACGCTAGCGCAACATTCTTCTGAAATCGAAGGCCTGAAGTTATGGAAAAATTCGTCAAGCTCACCGGTGTCGCCGCCCCCCTCCCCGTCGTCAACATCGACACGGACATGATCATTCCGAAGGATTACCTGAAGACGATCAAGCGCACCGGCCTAGGCAAGGGCCTTTTCGCCGAAGCCCGCTACAATGAGGATGGCTCGGTCAACCCGGACTTCGTGCTCAACAAACCCGCCTACCAGAACGCCAAGATCCTGGTTGCCGGCGACAACTTCGGCTGCGGCTCCTCGCGCGAGCATGCCCCCTGGGCGCTGCTCGACTTCGGCATCCGCTGCGTGATCTCCACGTCCTTTGCCGACATCTTCTACAACAACTGTTTTAAGAACGGCATTCTGCCGATCGTCGTCAGCCAGGCCGACCTCGACAAGCTGATGGACGACGCTTCGCGCGGCTCCAACGCCATCCTCTCGGTCGACCTGGAATCCCAGGAAATCACCGGCCCGGACGGCGGCTCGGTCAAGTTCGAGGTCGATGCCTTCAAGCGCCACTGCCTGCTGAACGGCCTCGACGATATCGGCCTGACGCTGGAAAAGGCAACCGCGATCGACAGCTTCGAGAAGACGGTCGGCGCCTCGCGCCCCTGGGCTTAAAGCGAGACATGGCGCGCAAGCTCATCTCTTCGGGTTCGCCCTTCGAAAAGACGGCAGGCTATTCGCGTGCCGTCGCGATGGGCGACTGGTGCTTCGTCTCCGGCACGACCGGCTACGACTATGCCACCATGACCATGCCCGAAACGGTGGAAGAGCAGGCGCGCAATTGCCTGAAGACGATCGAGGGCGCACTGAAGGAAGCGGGCTTCTCGCTTAAAGACGTGGTGCGCAATCACTACTACGTCACCGATGCCAGCTTCGCCGACCGGGTGTTCCCGATCTTCGGCGAAGTCTTCGGCGAGATCCGTCCGGCCGCAACCATGATCGTCTGCGATCTGATCCGCCCGGAAATGCTGATCGAGATCGAAGTCACCGCCCTCCGCGGCTGAGACCGAGCTTTTCTGCTCACGCCATCTCTTCTCAAATCGATTCCGATTTTGGCCAATATGCGATAGTCCATGGACACCGCCTGCTAGACCTATGCTGAACCGGAAGACGATTATGCAATTCGAAGGCACCGCAGATTACATCGCCGACAAGGACCTGATGATCGCCGTCAATGCTGCGATCCGGCTGGAGCGGCCGCTGCTCGTCAAGGGTGAACCCGGCACCGGCAAGACCGAGCTTGCCCGCCAGATTGCCGCTGCCCTTGGCCTCGATCTGATCGAATGGAGCGTCAAGTCGACGACCAAGGCGCAGCAGGGCCTTTACGAGTATGATGCCGTGTCGCGCCTGCGCGACAGCCAGCTCGGCGACGAGCGCGTCAACGAGGTCAGGAACTATATCCGCAAGGGCAAGCTCTGGCAGGCCTTCGAGGCCGACCGTCGCGTGGTGCTTCTGATCGACGAGATCGACAAGGCCGACATCGAGTTTCCGAACGACCTCTTGCAGGAACTCGACCGCATGGAATTCCATGTCTACGAGACCGGCGAGATGATCGGCGCCCGTCACCGGCCGATCGTCATCATCACCTCCAACAACGAGAAGGAATTGCCGGACGCATTTCTGCGCCGCTGCTTCTTCCACTATATCCGCTTTCCCGACGCCGAAACGCTCGCCCGCATCGTCGAGGTGCACTATCCCGGGATCCGCAAGACGTTGCTTTCGGCAGCCCTTGCCGCCTTCTACGACATCCGCCAGGTGCCGGGCCTCAAAAAGAAGCCTTCCACCTCCGAAGCGCTCGACTGGATCCGCCTGCTGGTTGCCGACGAGGTCGATCCGGCCGACCTCCGCGCCGACGCCAAGACCATGCTGCCGAAGCTGCACGGCGCGCTGCTGAAGAACGAGCAGGACGTGCATCTCTTCGAACGCCTGGCCTTCATGGCACGCCGCGACGGATGAGCCCGGACGCCCACAAGGTCCTGATCTACGCCACCTGGCAAGATCAGTTGCTGGTCTTCGACGAGCCGGACTTTCCCGAGATCGAGCTGCAGGTGCCCGGCGGCACGATGGAGCCGGGCGAGAGCCCGGAAACATCGGCCTTGCGGGAATTCGTGGAAGAGACCGGGCTGACGCCATCGCGGGGCCTCACCCATCTCGTCACGAAGGACTACTCCTTCCGGAAGGAAGGCCAGACCATCTGCCATCGCCGGCACTATTTTCATGTCGCCCTTGCCGGCGAGCAACAGAAAACCTGGCTGCACCATGAAATGACGCCCTTTGGCGGTGGTGCGCCGATCCGCTTTCGCTTCTTCTGGCTCGGCTTAGACGAGGCTAGCCGTCGGCTCGGATACGGCATGCAGGACGGCCTAGATTATCTTCACACGCACGGAAGTTGCCCCTCACCCTAGCCCTCTCCCCGCAGCCGGGGAGAGGGGACGGAAATGGCGACGGTCGCCGCGAGACAATGATGTCCGGGCTTCTTTCTGGAACGGAAATGATCGGTCCCTGGGAGGCGCGAGCGGGTGCCACAAGCTCCCTTCTCCCCGCCTGCGGGGAGAAGGTCGCGGAAGCGGGATGAGGGGCCGCCCGACCGCCCGAATCGTTTTTCTTGACCCCCGCGCCCCAGTCGCGCTATCAAATTCCTCGTGGTGATTTGGCCGGCCGGCTTGCAGCCACGTTAAACAAGTCGCTAAAGGGCCGAGGAAAGTTGGATTTCCGAGGACCGGTCGCGATCAATCGCCGCCGGTTTTTTTGTATTGATCGAGTGGAAGCCCATGCCCATCAAGATTCCCGATACGCTGCCCGCTTTCGAAACCCTCGTGCATGAGGGTGTGCGGGTGATGACCGAGACCGTGGCGATCCGTCAGGATATCCGCCCGCTCCAGATCGGGCTCCTGAACCTCATGCCGAACAAGATCAAGACCGAGATCCAGATGGCGCGCCTGATCGGCGCCTCGCCGCTGCAGGTGGAATTGTCGCTGGTACGCATCGGCGCCCACCGGGCGAAGAACACCTCGGAAGATCACCTGCTTTCTTTCTACGAGACCTGGGACGAGGTGAAGGGCCGCAAGTTCGACGGCTTCATCATCACCGGCGCGCCGGTCGAGACGCTCGAATACGAGGACGTCACCTATTGGGACGAATTGAAGCGCATCCTCGATTGGACGGAGACCAACGTGCATTCGACGCTTAATGTCTGCTGGGGGGCGATGGCGGCGATCTACCATTTCCACGACGTGCCGAAGTATCCGCTGAACGAGAAGGCCTTTGGCGTCTACCGCCACCAGAACCTCAATCGCTCGTCGGTCTATCTCAACGGCTTCTCCGACGACTTCGCCGTCCCCGTCTCGCGTTGGACCGAGGTCAGGCGTGCCGACATCGACAAGGTGCCCAGCCTCGAAATCCTGATGGAATCGAAGGAGATGGGCGTCTGCCTCGTGCACGAGAAAAAGGGCAACCGGCTCTACATGTTCAACCACGTGGAGTATGATTCGACCTCGCTGTCGGACGAATATTTTCGCGACGTGGACGCAGGCGTGCCGATCAAGATGCCGCACGACTATTTCCCGCACAACGATTCGACCCTGCCGCCGCAGAACCGCTGGCGCAGCCATGCGCACCTCTTCTTCGGCAACTGGATCAACGAGATGTACCAGACGACGCCCTATGATCTCGCAGAGATCGGCACCGGAGAAAGCCAGGACTGACCGATGTTCATCCCCTTCTTCCTCGAACTCAAAGCGGCGAAAGTTCCGGTGACGCTCCGGGAATTCCTGTCGCTGATCGAGGGGATGGAGGCGGGCATCGCCACATTCGATGTCGAAGCCTTCTACTTCCTGGCGCGCACGGCGCTGGTGAAGGACGAGCGCCATATCGACCGCTTCGACCGGGTGTTCCAGCACTGCTTCTCCGGGCTCGAGGCGGTCAATCCCATGGAGACGGGCGAAGAGGCCGTCATCCCCGAGGACTGGCTGCGCAAGCTCGCCGAAAAACACCTGACCGAGGAAGAAAAGCGCCTGATCGAATCCCTCGGGGGCTTCGACAAGCTGATGGAGACCCTGCGCCAACGGCTTCGGGAGCAGCAAGGCCGGCATCAGGGCGGCTCGAAATGGATCGGCACCGCCGGCACCTCCCCCTTCGGCGCCTATGGCTACAATCCCGAAGGGGTCAGGATCGGCCAGGACCAGTCGCGCCACCGCCGCGCCGTCAAGGTCTGGGACCGGCGCGAGTTCAGGGATTATGACGACACGGTCGAACTCGGCACCCGCAACATCAAGGTGGCGCTGAAAAGGCTCAGGCGCTGGGTGCGCCAGGGGGCGGCTGACGAACTCGACCTTTCCGGCACGATCCGTGCCACCGCCGAGCACGGCTATCTCGACGTGGTGACGCGGCCCGAACGCCGCAATGCGGTCAAGCTGCTGATGTTCTTCGATATCGGCGGCTCGATGGACGATCACATCCGCATCGTCGAGGAACTGTTTTCAGCCGCCCGCGGCGAGTTCCGCCATATGGAGCATTTCTACTTCCACAACTGTGTCTATGAGGGTCTGTGGAAGGACAATCGTCGCCGCCGCGTCGACATCACCCGCACCACCGAAGTGCTGCGCACCTATGGCGGCGACTATCGCGCCATCTTCGTCGGCGACGCGTCGATGAGCCCCTATGAGATCAGCCATCCCGGCGGCTCGGTCGAACATTGGAACGACGAGGCGGGCGCACTCTGGCTTTCGCGCATGACAGCGCATTTTCCGCGTTCGATCTGGATCAATCCCGTGCCCGAACAGCACTGGGGCTACACCCAGTCGATCGGCATGGTGAAGAGCCTGTTCGAGGGGCGGATGTTCCCTTTGACACTCGCCGGCCTGCAGGATGCCACCAAGCAGCTATCGCGCTGACATGACCGCAGAGAGGTCGCTGTAGCACCTTGAATAGCTAGACGTTTTTGCCCTCAGGCCAGAGACGAAGCAAGGCCCCATTTAGTATGATTTTCCGGTTGCCGTGCCTTTGGAAATGACGCAGGTTGCTGCGGTCGCGAAGAGGGAGCCAGCGGTGAACATGCATCAGAACACGGAAATCTTCGGCCATCTGCCGTCCGGCGAGCCGGTCCATCGTATGGTGCTCTCCGGTGGCGGCCTCACCGCCCATGTCTTGACCTGGGGCTCGGTGATTCAGGACCTGCGCCTGGAAGGCCATGAGCCGCCATTGGTGCTCGGTTTCGCCGATCTCGAAAGCTATCTCGCCCATTCGCCCTATCTCGGCGCGACACCGGGGCGCTGCGCCAACCGGATCGCCGACGGGCGCTTCACGCTCGACGGTGAGACCTACCAGCTCGAACTGAACGAGAAGGGTGTCACCCACCTGCACGGCGGCAGCGACAATATCGGCAAGCGCAACTGGACGATCGGCCGCCAGACGCCTGATAGCGTGACGCTCACCATTACCGATCCGGATGGACGCGCCGGCTATCCCGGCAACTGCAAGGTCACTTGCACCTACGCGCTGAAGCCCGGCGGCGTCTTGAGCGTCGTCTACGAGAGCGAGACCGGCCGGCCGACGCTCGCCAATGTCTGCCAGCACAGCTACTTCAATCTCGACGGCACTGTCGACGCGCTCGGACACGACATCATGATCGCCGCCGACCACTACCTGCCGACCAACGAACGCCAGGTGCCGACGGGCGAGATCCGTGCGGTCGAGGGCACCGCCTTCGATCTCCGCGAAATGACGTCGATGCGTCGCCAGACCGAGGGCGAGCGCATCAGCTACGACCACAATTTCTGCCTTTCGAACGAGCGCATGACGAAACATTCGGTGGCGCTTGCCCGTAGCATCAATTCCGGCGTCACGATGGAAGTGCTGACGACCGAGCCTGGTGTACAGCTTTATACCGGCGCAAAGCTCGACATCACCGTCCCCGGCCTCGAGGGACGCCGCTATGGCCCATTTGCCGGTTTCTGCCTGGAAACCCAGATCTGGCCGGACGCCATCAACCATGCCGGCTTCCCGAACGCGGTACTGCGCACCGGTGAGATCCGCCGGCAGGAGACGGACTACGTCTTCATGAAGAGCTGAGTGGCGCGCGGGCGTCGACGATCTCTAGCGACAAGGGAAGGGACGGCGAACGTTCCAAAGGACCGTCGTGCTGTCCGATCGCCGACAGGTGTTCGCATGGCGAAGCATCCGGTTGCGAAGCGCAATGCGCCTGACGGCGGATGCCGTTCATTTCCAAAATAACAGTGAAATGAAGTGGTTGGGAGAAATTGGAGCGGGTGAGGCGATTCGAACGCCCGACCCCAACCTTGGCAAGGTTGTGCTCTACCCCTGAGCTACACCCGCTCATAAACCGCGGTCCGGGGGTAGTCGGTGGACCGTGGCGTCGCTGTCTTGCGGCGACGGGCGGTATATGGCCTAAGCGATTTTGGAATGCAACAGGGAAATGACGAGAAATCGAATATTTTTTTGGAGACCCCTCGCGAAGCCCGGAAATGCCGCGTTTTCGGCCGCTGCCGCCGCCTGTGAGATTGCGCGGCCACCGGCTTCTCCCCTAAAGCAGAGGCGAAACGAATGCCCAAGGGATGAGAATCATGAGTGAATCACAGCCGAAGACCGCCGAAGACCTCTTTCATTTTCTCGACGGACTTGGGATCGAGCATAAAACCAAGAGCCACGAGCCGGTGTTCACCGTCGCCGAATCGGTGGCGCTGCGTGACGAGATCCCTGGCGGCCACACGAAAAACCTTTTCGTGAAGGACAAGAAGGACAACTATTTCCTGCTCACCGTCGAGGAACACGCGACGGTGGACCTGAAGACCGTTCACCAGGTGATCGGTGCGGCAAGCAAGGTGTCCTTCGGCAAGCCGGAGAAGCTGATGGAATATCTGGGCGTCATTCCAGGTGCCGTGACCGCCTTCGGCGCGATCAATGACACCGAGGGCAACGTCAAGATGATCCTCGACGAGGAGCTGATGAAGTTCGACATCGTCAACTGCCATCCGCTCTCCAATGACGCGACGACCTCGATCGCATCCAGCGATCTGCTGCGCTTCATGGAAGCGACCGGACACGAACCGCTTGTCTTGAAAGTCACGGCCTGACATACGATCTTTGGCGCGAATGCAGTAAGCTGGCAGACGAGCCGGCGAGGAGAGAAGAATGACGGGCAGCGACAATCCCTATGCAGGGTCTTTCGGCACTCAGATGACGGCTTCGGCCTCTTTCGGTCAGCCGGCGCCGGCGGCCGCGTCGGACGGTGACCTGATCAAGGAAACCACCACTGCCAACTTCACCAAGGACGTGCTCGACGCCTCCAGGCAGCAGCCGGTTCTCGTCGATTTCTGGGCGCCCTGGTGCGGCCCCTGCAAGCAGCTGACCCCCGTCATCGAAAAGGTGGTCACGGAAGCCGCAGGCCGCGTCAAACTCGTGAAGATGAACATCGACGATCATCCCTCGATCGCCGGACAGCTCGGCATCCAGTCGATCCCCGCCGTCATCGCCTTCGTCGGCGGGCGTCCGGTCGATGGCTTCATGGGCGCGGTGCCGGAAAGCCAGATCAAGCAATTCATCGAAAAGATCGCCGGTCCGGCCGTCGACGACAGCAAGGCCGAGATCGAAGCGGTTCTCGCCGATGCCAAGGCGCTGCTCGACGCCGGTGACGCCCAGAACGCCGCCGGCCTCTACGGCGCCGTGCTTCAGGCCGACCCCGAAAACGTCGTGGCGATCGCCGGCATGGTCGATTGCATGATCGCGCTCGGCCAGGTCGCCGAAGCCCGCGAAGCGCTCTCCGGGCTGCCGGAAGACCTTGCCAAGGACGCAGGCATTGCGGCCATCGGCAAGAAGCTCGACCAGATCGAGGAAGCCCGCAAGCTCGGCGATCCCAATGAGTTCGAGCGGCGCCTTGCCGCAAATCCCGATGATCATGAGGCGCGCGTGCTGCTCGCCAAGATCCGCAATGTCGAAGGCGACCGGACGGCTGCGGCCGATCACCTGCTGACGGTCATGAAGCGCGATCGAACTTTCGACGACGACGGCGCGCGGCGCGAGTTGCTCTCCTTCTTCGAGGTCTGGGGACCGAAGGATCCGGCAACGATCGCCGCACGGCGCAAGCTCTCGTCGATCCTGTTCTCCTGAACCGTCAGGCATTTTTTTCGAGGAGGGGCGCTGTTTGCGCCCCTTTTTCGTAAGTACGTCTGATCACGATCCACATTCACCCATGAAGATCGGTGTGCTCGTCCCTTGAGATTTTCAAGGAATGCACCATCTTTTGGTCTGGTTGACCACGCTTCCTTGGCGGGGCAAGAGCGGACATCTGCAAGGTCTATCGGAAAATGCACGTCGGAAATGCACGCTATCTCGGTCCGAAGGACTTGCCGGAGATCATTCCGGTGTTTCCGCTGACCGGTGCCCTGCTGCTTCCCGGCGCCCAGCTTCCGCTCAACATCTTCGAACCGCGCTACCTTGCCATGCTCGATGACGCGCTCTCCGGCAACCGCCTGATCGGCATCGTGCAACCCTCCTTCTGCGAAGGCCGCAGCGAGACTGCCACCGGCCCGATGCAGGCGCTCTGCGAGGTCGGCTGCATCGGCCGCATCACCTCCTTCGCCGAGACCGGCGATGGCCGCTACATCACCTCGCTCACCGGCGTCTGCCGCTACCGGCTGTTTTCGGAAGTCTCAGCGACGCGCGGTTACCGCCGTTTCCGCATCGGCCCCTTTGCCGCCGATCTCGAAAACCGTGACGATGAAACTCTCGTCGACCGGGCAGCTCTGCTTGCCGCCTTCAAGGCCTATCTCGAAGCCAACAAGCTCAAGGCCGATTGGGAAAGCGTCGAACGGGCGAGCAACCGCACCCTGGTCAATTCCATGGCGATGATGTCGCCCTACGGCCCGGCAGAAAAACAGGCGCTGCTCGAAGCGCCCGATCTCAAGACACGCGCGGAAACCCTGATCGCCATCACCGAGATCGTGCTCGCGCGCGACTTCGGCGATATGGACAGCATCCTGCAGTGAGCGACGGATAATGGATATCAACGCCAGCAAGGTCGATCCGAAACTGCTTGAACTGCTCGTCTGCCCGCTGACCAAGGGGCGCCTCAGCTACCACGCCGAAGCCAACGAACTCATCTCGGAAAAGGCCCGCCTCGCCTATCCGATACGCGACGGCGTGCCGATCATGCTGGTCTCGGAAGCCCGCAAGATCGAGGATTGAGGGCGCGGCCTTCTTTGATGCGGAGTTTTTAGCCCCTCATCCGGCCTGCCGGCCACCTTCTCCCCGCAGGCGGGGAGAAGGAACCTCGTGGCGCACTCGGCGCCAACCTCTTCTCTTCGACATCAAGACAGTGCCACGCATTCGACCGAGTCCCCTCGCCCCGCTTGCGGGGAGAGGGCTAGGGTGAGGGGCAATCCTCAGGTCGATGTTCAGATCGGCTCGCCCGACAAGAGCCGCGGATCCGCCTCGCCGGCAATCCCGGCCGCCTGGCGAATGAAGAAATTCTTGAGAGACGGCAGCCGGTCGACCAGACCGAGGCCGAAGTCGCGGGCGATGCGAACCGGAGTGATATCGTTGGAAAACAGCCGGTTGAGCACGTCGGTCGTCACCCCCATGCGGAAGGTGTCGAACCGCCGCCAGCTCTGGTAGCGCTCGAGCACGGCGAGCGAGCCGATGTCGAGCCCGAGGCGATCCGCCTCGACGATCGTTTCCGCGAGCGCCGCCACATCCTTGAAGCCGAGATTGAGCCCCTGCCCCGAGATCGGATGAATGCCGTGGGCCGCGTCCCCGGCAAGCGCGAAACGCGGTTTGACGAAATCGCGCGCAAGCGTCAGGCCCAGCGGAAAGGCCCGCCGCCCGCCAACCACCTTCAGGTGCCCGAGCTTGTGGCCGAAGCGGCGCTCCAACTCTTCCTCGAACAGGAAATCGTCGCCGGCGACCAGGCGTTCGGCGTCCTCGGTGCGCTCGGTCCAGACCAGCGACGAGCGGTTGTTCTTGAGCGGCAGGGTCGCAAACGGACCGGCCGGCAGGAAATGCTCCTCCGCCGTGCCCTCGTGCGGCCGCTCGTGCTCGACCGTCGTGACGATGCCGGACTGGCCGTAGTCGAATTCGACCGTCTTGATGCCGGCGGCATCGCGCAGCTTGGAGCGTACGCCGTCACAGGCGACGAGCAGGCGCGCTTCCAGTTGTTCGCCGCCGGCGAGCGTGACGGCGACCGCATGGTCCCCGCTTTTAAAGGTTTCGACCATCGTCGACTGACGATTGACGACGCCAAGGTCCTCGCACGCCCCGCGCAGCGCACCGACCATTGCCGTGTTCGGCACCATATGGGCGAAGGGCCGGCCATCGCCGCTGTCGCCATCGAACGTCAGAAACACAGGGCGCACCGGATCGGCCGCCTTCGAATCGGTAATCACCATGCGGCGGATCGGCTCCGCCTCCGGCACGATCTGATCCCAGACGCCAAGCACGTCGAGCATGCGTTCGGCAGCCGACGCAACCGCCGAGGCGCGCTGGTCCTTCTTCCAGGCGCCTTCCGGCGCGCCGTCGATCACCATGACGCTGAGATGCGGCGCCGCCTTTTTCAGGGATAAGGCGAGCGAAAGGCCGACATAGCCGCCACCGGCAATCAAGACATCGAGCATCGGCTTTCTCCGTCGCACTTGAGCATCGTTTTATGTCTATATAGATCAATGCCATCGACGTTCCTACCATCGGAGACAGCCGAAATGTCGCGCCCCACCGAGACCACCACGCCCATGGATGCGCTGCTCGCCATTCTCGATCTCGAGAAGCTGGAGGAAAACCTGTTCCGCGGCTTGAGCCCGCAGGTCGGCTGGCAACGCGTCTTCGGCGGCCAGGTCATCGGCCAAGCACTGGTGGCGGCCCAGCGCACCGTCGACGCGGGCCGCTTCGTCCATTCGCTGCATGCCTATTTCATGCGGCCGGGCGATCCATCCGTGCCGATCATCTACGAGGTCGACCGTATCCGCGACGGTTCGAGCTTCGCCACAAGGCGCGTCGTCGCCATCCAGCACGGCAAGGCGATCTTCTCGATGTCCGCCTCGTTCCAGTATGACGAGGACGGTTTCGACCACCAGATCGAAATGCCGAAACTCCCCATGCCGGAAACCTTGCCGGGCGAACAGGAACTGAAGGAGAAATTCCTCGTGCATGCGCCGGAGGCGATCCGGCGTTACTGGGAGCGGCCGCGACCGATCGAGATCCGCCCGGCCTCGCTGCAGCATTATTTCACCCGCAACGACGGCAAGCCGATCCAGGATGTCTGGGTCAAGGCGGTGGGCACGGTTCCGGACGAACGCCATATCCAGGCGGCCATCCTTGCCTATCTCTCCGACATGACCCTGCTCGACACCTCGCTCTATGCGCACGGCACCTCGGTCTTCGATCGGAACCTGCAGGTTGCGAGCCTCGATCATGCCATGTGGTTCCACCGCCCCTGCAAGATGGACGACTGGCTGCTCTATACCCAGGACAGTCCGAGTGCACATGGTGCCCGCGGGATGACCAGAGGCAGCCTTTTTACGCGTTCCGGCGTGCTGATCGCCTCCGTCGCCCAGGAAGGGCTGATCCGGAAAAAGGCAACTGAATAGAAAACGGGCAGTTTTTTCAATCTGCCTATTTTTTAATCTTCTAAATTGACGATTTTTTGATGCGCCGCAGCATTGTCGCTGCGGCGTCCGTTTTTCCCATTGTTTTTCATAGACTTAGAACAGTCATCCGAATCTGGCACGCCCCTTGAATGTCATAGTCCGGTTGCACGGCGCACTGGCGCTCCGCAGCAAGGAGAGATGGCCTCCTCCGGAGGCGAACAAGGATGAAACCAGATGAAAATTGTGATGGCCATTATCAAGCCGTTCAAGCTCGATGAGGTTCGCGAAGCCCTCACTGCTGTCGGCATCCAGGGCCTGACCGTGACCGAAGTCAAAGGCTACGGCCGCCAGAAGGGACACACCGAAATCTACCGCGGCACCGAATATGCCGTCAGCTTCCTGCCGAAACTGAAGATCGAAATCGCGGTTCCCTCGGAGCTCGTCGACATGGCGGTGGAAGCGATCGCCGCAGCCGCCAAGACCGGCCAGATCGGCGACGGCAAGATCTTCGTCTACGCCATTGACCATGCCGTGCGCATCCGCACCGGCGAAACCGATTCAGAAGCGTTGTAAATCACGCCGTTCAGGGAGCACTACTCGATGTCATCAACGAAACTTTCCACCTCTCTTGGACGCCTCGGCGCGCTGACGGCCGCCTTGCTTGCGCCGGTTGTCGCCTTCGCACAGGAAACAGCCCCGGCTGCAACGGAGGCTGTTGCCGCCGTCCCGGTTCCCGACAAGGGCGATACCACCTGGATGCTCTTGTCCACCATCCTCGTGCTCCTCATGACCGTTCCGGGCCTTGCGCTCTTCTACGGCGGCCTGGTGCGCGCCAAGAACATGCTGTCGGTTCTGATGCAGGTACTGATGATCACCGCGATCGTCATGATTATCTGGGTCACCTACGGCTACTCGCTGGCCTTCACTGACGGCGGCTCGCTCAACCCGTTCGTCGGCGGCTTTTCGAAGATGTTCCTTGCCGGCGTTGATACGACAACGCTCGCCGAGAGCTTCTCCAAGGGCGTGTTCATCCCCGAATACGTCTTCGTGGTGTTCCAGATGACCTTCGCCTGCATCACGCCGGCGCTGATCGTCGGTGCCTTTGCCGAGCGCATCCGGTTTTCGGCCGTCGTCCTGTTCGTCATTCTCTGGGTCACTTTCGTCTACTTCCCGATCGCCCACATGGTCTGGTTCTGGGGCGGCCCGAGCGCCTACACGGCTCCGACCGGCCTGATTTTCTCCTTCGGCGCGATCGACTTTGCCGGCGGCACCGTGGTCCACATCAATGCCGGTATTGCCGGCCTCGTCGGCGCCATCCTGCTCGGCAAGCGTACGGGCTATAAGAGGGAAATCATGGCTCCGCATTCGATGACGCTCACGATGGTCGGCGCATCGCTGCTCTGGGTCGGCTGGTTCGGCTTCAACGCCGGCTCCAACCTTGAAGCCAACGCCTATGCCGGCCTCGCGATGATCAATACATTCCTCGCAACTGCCGCTGCCATCATCTCCTGGGCGGTCGTCGAAACGCTCGTCCGCAGCAAGGCTTCGATGCTTGGTGCGGCCTCCGGTGCCGTCGCCGGTCTCGTCGCCATCACGCCGGCCGCTGGCTTTGCCGGCCCGATGGGCGCGATTGTGCTCGGTCTCATCGTCTCCCCCGTCTGCTACTTCTTCGTCGACGTCGTGAAGAACAAGTTCAACTACGACGACAGCCTTGACGTCTTCGGCGTTCATGGCGTCGGCGGCATCCTCGGCGCGATCGCCACGGGCATTCTTGTCAATCCGGCGCTCGGCGGTGCCGGCATCGTCGACTACTCGACCGCGGATTTCGCGGCGGGCTATCCCGGCGTGGCAACCCAGGTCCTGGCACAGCTCAAGGGCGTGCTCGTCACCGTCGTCTGGTCCGGCATCGGTTCGTTCATCATCTTCAAGATCGTGGACGCGATCGTCGGCCTGCGTGTCTCCGTCGAAGCCGAGCGCGAAGGCCTCGACCTCTCGTCCCACGGCGAAGCCGCCTACCACATCTAAGCGGATTGCAGCGTCGAATCTGGCGCCGCTCATAGTCCCGTCGCGATCCGTCTGATGCGGATCGCCCTTGGCCCGGATCGAAAGGTCCGGGCCTTTTTCATGCCGATCTTCAGGTCAACCACCGCTATTTTAGCGGCAACTACGCATGGTTAATGTCGCATTAACCGTACTCCGCTTAGGTTGATTCCATGGCGCGCAATGCGCCCTAGAGATCGAGACGGGCAGCAGGCAACATGAGCAGAAGCAATCCGGCAACGCTTGACAGCCGTTCCAACCGGTTCGTGCTAACCACCTTCGTTTGGCGACAGATCGCGTCGCTGGCGGGCTTTGCGCTGTTCGGCGCATTGGCGCTGGCCGTCGCGGCGCTATCGACATGGAACGTCGCCGACCCGAGCTTCTCCTACGCCACATCGGAAGCACCGACCAACGTGCTTGGTTATCCGGGTGCGGCCTTTGCCGATATCTTCATGCAGTTCTTCGGCCTTGCCAGCGTCGTCGCCCTGCTGCCGGCTGTCGCCTGGGCGCTGGTGCTGATCAGCGGCAAGCGCTTCGACAAGACCTTCAAGCGCCTTGGCGTCTGGTTCATCGGCTCCGTGCTTGCCGGCGCGGCGCTGAGCTGCGTCCCCGCCCCGATCACCTGGCCGCTGCCCAACGGCCTCGGCGGCGTCTTCGGCGATATGATTCTCCGCTTCCCGGCACTCTTCACCGGCGCATTCCCGACCGGCACGCTCGCGACCGTACTCGCCTGCATCTTCGCCGCACCGGCCGCCTGGTGCCTGATCTACAGCGCCGGCCTCATCGGCGTCAGCGATGAAGAAGAAGACGAAGAGGTTGTCGAGCCGACGCCGAGCAAGGCGCGCACCGTTCGCGACGAGCTGGACGAGGACGACAGCGAGGGCCCCTTCACCCTGCTGATGGGCTCCTTCGCCCATATGCGCTACACCATGCACGCACGCGTGCGCCGCATTTTCGGCATGAGCGGCACGCGCAGTTCGCCCAAGCGCCAGTATGACGAGCCTTACGATTTCAACAATGACGAGTTCGGCACGCTGAACGAGCCGGTCCGGCCGAAGCCGATGGCCGCCGGCGACCGCATCGAACCCTCGCTCGACCGCTCCGAACGCCGTGTCGTCACGCCGCCGCCGATCATGGCCGATGACGAGGACGACGACATGCCCTTCGATATCGACGAGCGTCGCCCCGCCGGCATCCTGCCCGACGACGAAGACGACGATCCGGCAGCCGACTGGGCGCCGCGAGCAGCGCCGCCGAAGCAGGGTCTGCCGAAGTCGGGCTCGCGCGTGGCAACGCCGGCTCCCCGTCCGAAGACTGGCCAGCGGATCGAGCGTGAAGCCCAACGCTCCTTCGTCGAAGACGATGGCGACTTCACGCTGCCGCCAATGCATTTCCTTGCGGAACCGAAGAACGTCGGCCGCGACGCATCGCTCTCACCGGACGCGCTTGAACAGAATGCCCGCATGCTCGAGGGTGTGCTTGAGGACTTTGGCGTCAAGGGCGAGATTATCCACGTCCGCCCCGGCCCGGTCGTAACCCTCTATGAACTGGAGCCGGCGCCCGGCATCAAGTCGTCCCGCGTCATCGGCCTTGCCGATGACATCGCCCGCTCGATGAGCGCGATCGCTGCCCGCGTCGCCGTCGTTCCCGGCCGCAACGCCATCGGCATCGAACTGCCGAACCAGCGGCGCGAGACCGTCTACCTGCGCGAGCTCATCGGCTCGCGCGACTTCGAGACCTCCAAGGCGCGCCTTGCCATGGCGCTCGGCAAGACGATCGGCGGCGAACCCGTGGTCGCCGATCTCGCCAAGATGCCGCATCTGCTCGTTGCCGGCACCACCGGTTCGGGTAAGTCGGTCGCGATCAACACCATGATCCTGTCGCTGCTCTATCGCCTGCGCCCGGATCAGTGCCGCCTGATCATGATCGACCCGAAGATGCTCGAACTCTCCGTCTATGACGGCATTCCGCACCTGCTTTCGCCCGTCGTCACCGACCCGAAGAAGGCGGTGGTCGCGCTGAAGTGGACGGTGCGCGAGATGGAAGAGCGCTACAAGAAGATGTCGAAAATCGGCGTGCGCAACATCGACGGCTTCAACAGCCGCGTCGAGCAGGCGCTTGCCAAGGGCGAGCAGATCACCCGCACAGTGCAGACCGGCTTCGACCGCCAGACGGGCGAAGCCATGTACGAGACCGAGGAATTCGACCTCACGCCGCTGCCCTACATCGTCGTCATCATCGACGAAATGGCCGACCTGATGATGGTCGCCGGCAAGGACATCGAAGGCGCGGTGCAGCGTCTCGCCCAGATGGCGCGTGCCGCCGGCATCCATGTCATCATGGCGACGCAGCGCCCCTCGGTCGACGTCATCACCGGTACGATCAAGGCCAACTTCCCGACCCGCATCTCGTTCCAGGTCACCTCGAAGATCGACAGTCGTACGATCCTTGGCGAACAGGGTGCCGAACAGCTGCTCGGCATGGGCGACATGCTCTACATGGCCGGTGGCGGCCGCATCCAGCGCGTCCACGGCCCCTTCGTCTCCGACACCGAGGTCGAGGAAGTGGTTGCCTATCTCAAGACTCAGGGCGTGCCACAATATCTCGACGCGATTACCGAGGATGATGACGAGGATGGCGAAGGCGGCGGCCCGGCCGGCACCTCCAATCTCGCCGATTCGGACGACCCTTACGACCAGGCGGTCGCCGTCGTCCTGCGTGACGGCAAGGCATCCACATCCTACGTTCAACGGCGCCTCGGGATCGGTTACAATCGTGCCGCCTCGCTGATCGAGCGCATGGAGCAGGAAGGCATCATCGGCCCGGCGAACCACGCCGGAAAACGCGAAATCCTGGTTCCGACCGAGGAATAAAGCAATTTCGGCAGGATCTCGGGGCATTTTTCGTCCGGAGTTACGCCGATAGATCAACACGGCGATCCCGCACCGGATTGCGGGGCCGAACTGGTAACGGTCATGTGAGAGCGCGAGCCTTGAAGCTCGAAAGTAGCGCCTTGAAGGCGCCGCACTTGCGCTCCAGATGATCCGTAAATGAAGGAGACTGAGATGACAGAGACCAAGAACGGCGAGCGCAACCACCCGGTAATTTCGCGCCGCCTCTTCGTGTGCGGGCTTGCGGCATTCGCCGGCATCGGCGGCACCGGTCTCGACATCGCTGAAGCCTTCGCCCGGGCGCCGAGAGCCGCCCAGAAGATCGCCGATCACTTCTCCTCGGTAAAGACGATGGCCGGCGAGTTCGTGCAGTTCGGCCCGCGCGGCGAGCAGACCGGCGGCAAGTTCTATATCCGCCGCCCCGGCCGCATCCGCTTCAACTACGAGGCCCCCTCGCCGATGCGTGTCATTGCCGACGGCAAGTCGGTGGTCATCGGCAATATGAAGCTCAAGACCTGGGACATCTATCCGCTGTCGAAGACGCCGCTCAATCTGCTGCTCAGCGAGAAGATCGACCTGACCGGCAAGATGGTGCGCGACGTCAAGGAAGAGTCCGACCTCATCACCATCGTGCTTGGCGACCGCTCGATTTTCGGCGATTCGACCATCACCATGATGTTCGACCCGAAGACCTATGACCTGCGCCAGTGGACGATCACCGACGCGCAGAAGAAGGACACATCGGTCATGATCTTCAATGTCCAGACCGGGATGGCGCTGGACGACAAGGTCTTCCAGATCCCCTACGACGAGGTCCGCAACAAGCGGGGCGGCTGAGCGACCTAACCGCCGGCATCTCGACCGCTGGTATTATGCACACAGGCCGCCGGATGGCGGCCTTTTTCATGCGCTCCCGTTCGCGCATTCCTTGTCCCGGCGCGCCGGACCTGCTTAAAGCTCGGGTCAACATCCATCCCGAGCCGGCCTTCCCTTCGCGAGCGTCCGGCCCCAGCCGATCAGGGAATGACGCATGGCCCTTTCCGTCGCCACTTGGAACATCAACTCCGTTCGCCTGCGCATGCCGCTCGTCGAACACCTGCTGAAGACCTGGCAGCCGGACATCCTCTGCCTGCAGGAAACCAAGTGCCCGAATGACCAGTTCCCGTCCAAGCCACTGAAGGCACTCGGCTACAATCATATCGAGATGCACGGCCAGAAGGGCTATCACGGCGTGGCGACGATCTCGCGCCTGCCCCTGCATGAGCTCAGCGACCGCCGCGACTATTGCGGCGTCGGCGATGCCCGCCACCTCTCGGTTGTTTTCGAGGCCGGCGGCAAGAAGATCCGCCTGCACAATTTCTATGTCCCGGCAGGCGGCGACGAGCCGGACCGCAGCATCAACCCGAAATTCGGCCACAAGCTCGATTTCGTCGAAGAGATGAAGCTGCTACATGCCGAAGCCGAGGCTGGCATTTCCTCGATCCTCGTCGGCGACCTCAACATCGCGCCTCTGGAAGACGACGTCTGGTCGCACAAGCAGCTCCTGAAGATCGTCAGCCACACGCCGATCGAAACCGAAGGGCTGACCACGGTCATGAACGGCGGCGGCTGGGTCGATCTGATGCGCCAGCACACACCGGCGCCGACCAAGCTCTACACCTGGTGGAGTTACCGGGCGAAGGACTGGGAAGCGGCCGACCGCGGCCGCCGGCTCGACCACATCTGGTCCTCCGCGGACCTGGCGCCGGCGCTCAAGAACGTCGACATCCTGCGCGAAGCGCGCGGCTGGGAACGCCCCTCCGACCACGTGCCCGTCATTGCGCATTTCGATATCTAACCGCTTTTCACCAAGCGGCGGCACGCGCCTTGCGCGCTTGACGTTTTCATCAAGAAAAACATGACTAAAAGAATCATATTTTTCTTGATGCCCATTTCCAAACGGACTATCCCTCTTTTCGGGCGGCGGGGACACCGCCTCCGACGGCAGATCAGCCGTCGTTTTCACTAGATCACGATGATTGTGGGTCGTTCGACCCACAATCATAAACGTGATCGATTCTCAGAAATGAGAGCGAGATGCGGGCGGAAAACCGCACGCACTTTTCCTCATCTCGCTCGGATATTGGGGCGCTTTGCTCTGGCCTTCGCCGGAGGGCTTTCGTGCGCCCGCAAGAGGGCCAGACATGCGAAAGACCTTGCCGATCCACGTCATGCGCGCGTCGCGCCGCGCGCTCTCCGCAACCACCGTCCTGGCTGCAAGCGCTGCCGCCGTATTCCTTTCGTCGACTGCGGCCTCTGCGCAATCGACCGAAAGCCAGAAGACGACACGGCTGGAAAAAATCGAGGTGACGGCCGGCAAGACAGCCGCGACGATCGCTGAGGATAACGACACAATCGTGCCGACGCGCAACGTTTCGGCGCTGAAGACCGATACGCCGCTGATCGAAACGCCCCGCTCCGTCTCGGTGGTCACGCGCAAGGAACTCGAAGAGCGCGGCGTGCAGGACATGATCCAGGCGACGCGTTACGCCGCCGGCGTCACGACCGGCGCCTTCGGCTTCGATCCGCGCTTCGACCAGATCTACATCCGCGGCTTCGAGACGACGACGACCGGCGACTTCCGCGATGGCCTGCGCCAGCCCTACATGAACTACGGAACCTTTCCGACGGAGGTCTACGGCCTCGAACGAATCGAGATCCTCAAGGGTCCGGTCTCGGTCATGTACGGCGCGGCCGGCGTCGGCGGCATCGTCAATCGCATATCGAAGATGCCTGAGGAGGAGACGCACCGCGAGGTCGAGCTGCAATATGGCACGATCGGACGCACCCAGGCCGCCTTCGACGTCGGCGGGCCGGCAACGGCCGACGGCGATTTTCTCTATCGCATCGTCGGGCTCCTGAGGAACGGCGAGACCAACTACGACGTCGCCGACGACCGCTACCTGCTGCAGCCTTCCTTTACCTGGAAGCCGGACGAGGGCACGTCGCTGACCGTCTATGGCCTCGGGCAGCAGGGCGAGAGCGATGCCAGCCCGCGGGTGCTCGAACATGATGGCCGGCTGCTGCGCTACAGCGACCCGGACCACGACTACCAGAAGGTTCGGCAGTATCAGGCCGGCTACAAGTTCGAGCACGACTTCGACAACGGCCTGACCTTCCGCCAGCACGGCCGCGTCAGCGATCTCGACCTGAAGGCCCGTTACCTGCAGTTCGGGACCGAGGTGGCACCCGACGTCTTCGATCGCTCGCCCGTCGCGATCAAGGACGACCAGCGTGCCTACCAGATCGACAATCAGCTCGAGGCCGCCTTCGACACCGGCGCAGTCTCGCACACGCTCCTGACCGGCCTCGACTATACCTGGATCACCTCCGATTTCGGTCTCGGCTTCGGTGCCGTCGATCCGGCCTATCGTTTCGATCTCAACAACCCCATCTTTGGGATCAGCGGCCCGACGCCTGCGCTCACCAGCTTCAGCGGTCGTGATCTCCGGCAGACCGGCATCTATGTCCAGGACCAGGCGGAGTTCGGCAACTGGCGCGCCGTCGGCGGCCTTCGCCATGACTGGGTCGACCAGACCAGCACCAACAAGAACACCGGCGTCGTCGACCGCAAGGATGATGGCGAACTCACCGGCCAGGCGGGCCTTCTCTATCTCTTCGACAACGGCATCGCGCCCTATGCCAGCTACAGCACCTCCTTCGTGCCGCGCACCGAACTTTCGGCCGACGGCACCGTGCTCGATCCGACGACCGGCGAGCAGATCGAGCTTGGCGTGAAATACCAGCCCGAGGGCGAGGCCTACTCGTTGAGTGCGGCCTACTACCGGATCGTCGAAACCGGCGCTCCGCAATATGTATCGGACGCGTCCCTTCCTGTCGGCTACTACTACAAATCGACAGGCGAAGTGACGACCAATGGCTTCGAGGTGGAAGGGCGCCGGGAGTTCGACAACGGCCTGAGCGTCATCGCCGCCTACACCTACAACGACGCCGAAATCACCGGGAATGTCGACCCGTCGCTGATCGGCAACGTGCCGTCGACGAAGCCGCGCCATGTCGCATCGCTGTGGGTCAACTATCTGCTGCCCGACGACATGCAGCTAGCAGGCTTGAGCCTCGGCGGCGGGGTGCGCCTGGCATCAAGCTCCTACACATCCGATGCCAATACCGCCAAGAACGGTGGTGCCGTCTATTTCGACGCCTCGATCGCCTACGACTTCGGCGTCAAGAACCCCGACCTCGACGGGCTGTCGCTCGCCGTCAGCGCCACCAATCTCGGCGATCGCCGCGAAGAGGTCTGCACCGATGGCTATTGCTATTTCGGGCAGGGCCGCACGGTGCTCGGTTCGCTGAAGTATCGGTGGTAGCGCCCGGAAGCCGTTACTTACTTCAAGCAAAGCGGCCGGCGAGCGCGCCGGCCCGGCGGATCATCGCCTGCAGATTCTCGCGGATGCGCGCTTCGACGAGCTCTGCCACTTCCGGGTACTCTTCCAGCATGCGGCGGAAGAGCGGCCGGTTGATGCGGATGACTTCGCTGTCTTCCTCGGCGGTCGCCGTGAACTTGCGTTCGACCATCGAGATCAGCGCCAGTTCCGACAGCAGCGCCCCGCGGCCGACCGTCGAGACCGTCGCCTCGGAACCATCGACGCCAACCTTCGACAAGGACAGGCTGCCACTCGCAATCGCATAGGCGCAATCCGCGGGCGCCCCTTCGCGAAACAGCTCTTGCCCCTTGAATATGCGGCGTCGTTCCGCGCCGAAGGCGATCAGCCTCAGCTTGTCCTCGCTGATATCGGCAAACAGCGGCACGTTGGACAGAAGCACGATATCGTCGTTGAGCGCCAAACGGCTAACCTCCCGAAATCACGGCACCCGACCCCAAGCGAGCCGGATCGCGCACGATCAGTCTAGATGACATGGAGCAGGATTCGGGCGGCAAACCGCTTCGCACCTTCCCCACCCCGGCTACGGTACGATCTTGTAGCCGCCGTTCTCTGTCACCAAAATCTCGGCATTGGAAGGGTCCCGCTCGATTTTCTGGCGCAGCCGGTAGACGTGGGTTTCGAGCGTGTGTGTCGTGACGCCGGAATTGTAGCCCCAGACCTCTTCGAGCAGCACGTCGCGCGTCACCACTTTCTGGTCGGCGCGGTAGAGGTAGCGGATGATCGCCGCTTCCTTCTCGGTGAGGCGGATCTTCTGGCCGTTTTCCAGCGTCAGCAGCTTCTGGCTGGGCTTGAACGTATAGGGCCCGACGCTGAAGGTCGCATCCTCGCTCTGTTCATGCTGGCGCAACTGCGCACGGATACGGGCAAGCAGCACGGCGAAGCGGAACGGCTTCGTGACATAGTCGTTGGCGCCGGCCTCGAGACCGAGGATCGTATCCGAATCGGTGTCGTGCCCGGTCAGCATGATGATCGGCGCCTTGAAGCCGCCCTTGCGCAGAAGCTTCACCGCCTCGCGGCCATCCATGTCGGGCAAGCCGACATCCATGATCAAGAGGTCCACCTGCTGCGCCCGCGCGGTCTGGATGCCCTTGCCGGCGGTCGCTTCCTGGATGAGATCGAACTCTTCGTAGAGCGAGAGTTGCTCGACCAATGTTTCGCGCAGGTCATTGTCGTCATCGACAAGAAGAATGGTACGGGTCGCCATGGGACAATTCCTGTTTGCTTCCGTTTTCAAACTAGCTCAAATGCCCGTGTTGGCAAGCGAGCCAGCGTCGGTAAGTCCTTATACCTGCAACCGTGCTTATGGTGCCGCCCAAATCACGGGCAAAGCAAAAATCCGTGAGAATGATGCGCAAGAAAACGTCGGGAAAAAGACCAGCCAAGTCCATCATCACAGTCCGCCCGGCGCCGCGCGATCGAAAGCGGGCCCTGGTGTGTTTCGATGGCCGCGTCGAGCAGGCGGCGATCGGACGAAGCGGCATTACCAGCCTGAAGCGTGAAGGCGACGGCGCGACGCCGCGTGCCGCCATGAAGGTGATCGGCGGCTATGTCAGGCGCGATCGTCTCTTTCTGCCGCCGACACCACTGCCGACGCGAGCGACGCGCAAGGACATGCTCTGGTGCGACGCCCCAGGTCACGCCCAATACAATCGTCCGGTCATGGCACCTTTCTCACCGAGCCACGAAGAGATGATGCGCGAAGACGGGCTCTACGACATCTGCCTGGTGATGGACTGGAACCTCCTCGCACGCCGTCGAAATGCCGGTTCGGCGATCTTCTTCCACCTGATCCGGCCGGGTTATGAACCGACGCAGGGCTGCGTCGCGGTCAGCCTGCCCGCCATGTCGCGGCTGATGCCTCATATGCGGCGCGGCACCGTCGTGCGGGTGCTTTGATCCAGGCCTGCAAACAACTCAGTCGAGCGAGCGCGGGGTCACAAAACGCGCGAGTTTGGCGCCGCCGGGCATAAGCTCACGCCAGCCCACAGCTTCGAACTCGAGCACCGCAAGGGCGGCCGTCGGAAACTTGTCCGCCATGCGTATGCGCAGATCCGCATCGCCGGAGCCGACGAGTTCGTGCGCCAGATCTTCCATGCCGGGATTATGGCCGACGATCAGCAAAGTCCTGACAGCCGGATCCGTCGCGCGCAGAACGCTCAGGATCTGCGAGGCGCCCACCTCGTAGATCGCACGGGTATTCTCGACCGCGACCTCGGACGACAGGGCGGACGCCACCAATTGCCAGGTCTCTTGCGCGCGCTTGGCGGTCGAAACCAGTGCAAGATCCGGCACGAGCTTATGCCGGGCTATGTACTTTCCCATCAGCGGCGCCGCCTTGCGGCCGCGCTCGCCGAGCGGACGATTGATGTCGGCAACACCATCCGGCCAGGCGGACTTGGCATGGCGCAACAGCATCAGGCAGTAGCTTTGTACAGGCAGATCGTCGCTCATCCGTCGTCCTCCCAAACGCCCTTCGGCCAACCGTTCCTACTGCATGTTTCCTTTAATCGTAGCCGATTTAAGGACAAAAACATGCAGCAATTCAAAGTGCTACAGCGACCTTTGCGCGTCTGATAAGACGCCCGGCGCTGTAGACTTGTGAGCAGGCAGCTTAGCGCAATTCGCCGATCCGCGCGGAGCGCTGACGTGCGGACAAACAAAAAAGGCCGCCCCGAAGGGCGGCCATTTGCGCCGGAAAAGCTCAAATCCGGCTTATTTCCATTCGCGGATGTCGACGAAGTGACCCGAAACCGCAGCGGCCGCCGCCATTGCCGGCGAGACCAGATGCGTGCGCCCCTTGAAGCCCTGACGTCCCTCGAAGTTGCGGTTCGACGTGGACGCGCAACGCTCGCCCGGCTTCAGCCGGTCGTCGTTCATCGCCAGGCACATGGAGCAGCCCGGCTCGCGCCAGTCGAAGCCGGCTTCCTTGAAGATCTTGTCGAGGCCTTCGGCTTCCGCCTGTTCCTTGACGAGGCCCGAGCCCGGAACGATCATTGCCGAAACCGTCGAAGCAACCTTGCGGCCTTCCACCACCTTGGCAACTTCACGCAGGTCCTCGATGCGGCCGTTGGTGCAGGAGCCGATGAAGACGCGGTCGATACCGATGTCGGTGATCTTGGTACCCGGCTTCAGGCCCATATAGTCGAGCGCACGCCACTTGGAGGCGCGCTTGGTTTCTTCCTGGATCTCGTCCGGGTTGGGAACGATACCCTGAACCGAAATCACGTCTTCCGGAGAGGAACCCCAGGAAACGATCGGCGGCAGGTTGGCAGCATCGAGCACGACGACGCGATCATAATGGGCGCCCTCGTCCGTGTGCAGCGTCTTCCAGTAGTCGAGCGCCATGTCCCAGGCCTTGCCCTTCGGCGCGCGCGGCTTGTCCTTGATATAGGCAAACGTCGTCTCGTCCGGCGCGATCAGGCCGGCGCGGGCGCCGCCTTCGATCGTCATGTTGCAGATGGTCATGCGACCTTCCATCGACAGCGAGCGGATCGCTTCGCCGGCAAATTCGATCACGTGGCCGGTACCGCCGGCCGTGCCGATCTCGCCGATGATGGCGAGGATGATGTCCTTGGCGGTGACGCCGGGCGGAAGCTGGCCGTCGACGCGCACCAGCATGTTCTTCGCCTTCTTCTGGATCAGCGTCTGGGTGGCGAGCACGTGCTCGACCTCGGACGTGCCGATGCCGTGCGCCAGCGAACCGAAGGCGCCGTGCGTCGAAGTGTGGCTGTCACCGCAGACGATGGTCATGCCCGGCAGGGTGAAGCCCTGCTCCGGGCCGACGATGTGCACGATGCCCTGGCGCTTGTCGTTCTCGGAGTAGTATTCGACGCCGAACTCGGCGGCGTTCTTGGCCAGCGCCTCGACCTGGATGCGGCTTTCCTCGTTCTTGATGCCGAGGTGGCGGTCAGGCGAGGTCGGAACGTTGTGGTCGACGACGGCAAGCGTCTTTTCCGGGGCGCGGACCTGGCGGCCGGCCATGCGCAGGCCTTCGAAGGCCTGCGGGCTCGTCACTTCGTGAACGAGGTGACGGTCGATGTAGAGAAGACAGGTGCCGTCTTCCTGTTCGTTGACCAGGTGGTCGTCCCAGATTTTGTCATAGAGGGTACGCGGTGCGCTCATGGCGGTATATCCATCGAGTTTTTCAAAAGGTAGGGAAAGCCGGCGGCAGGGCGGCCGGAAACACTGATCAGCAGATCAGGATAGGCGGCTTGTGAGCGCCCCGTGGACGCGCGCAAAGAAGCGTGCCGGCAGGCGCTTGTGATCCTGCAGCACGACGATTTTCTGTTCGCGACATCCGAATTTGGATTCCATGAGCGCGTTCATATCAATTTTTTGACAGGTCGGCAATTGGCGTGATCGCGCTCAGCGGGCCTCCGCGCGCCGCAGCCGCCGCTCCAGACCCCGCAATCCCAGCGACAGACCGATGGTCAGCACCAGATAGACATAGGCGACGATCGAATAGGTCTCGAAGAAGCGAAAGGAACCGGAAGCATAGACCTTGCCCATCTGCGTAATGTCGGCGACGCCGAGCACCGAGACGAGCGAGGAATCCTTGACCATGGCGATGAAGTCGTTGCCAAGAGGCGGCAGGATCACCCGGATTGCCTGCGGAAAGACGACCAGGCGAAAGCGCTGGTAGCGCGAGAGCCCGAGCGCCTTGGCCGCCTCGATCTGTCCCTTGTCGACCGAGAGGATGCCGGCCCGGAACACTTCGGCAATGAAGGCGGAATAGCCGATCATCAAGGCGATGATCGCCCGCCACATCAGCGATATGTCGCGCACGACGAAGGGTTCCATCCAGCCGGCGCCGATCAACGGCGCGCAGATGAAATTGGCGGCGACGACAAGCGCCGGCGCCCCGACGAAGGCGATATAGAAGAGAAGCACAAGGATCGGCACACCGCGGATGATCTCGGTGTAGAAGCGCGCGATCTGCCGGAGCGACGAGTGCTCGGACAGCGCCATCAGCGCAATACCGAGGCCGAGCGTCGTCGCCAGCACAAAGCCCATGAGCGTTACGAAGACGGTGACGCCAAGGCCTTTGAAGACGACGGTGAAGACCTCGGAGAAGATGTCATTGCTGACGATCACGGCGGCAAGCGCCACCGCGATCACAAGAAGGGCGACCAACCACCAGGGATAGTCGCCCTTGCCGGACATGTCAGGAGATTGCGGAGCGGCCATAGCCTCGGATCAGCCGCCCATTTTGTATTCGAGGAACCACTTCTTATCGAGGGCATCGAAGGTGCCGTCTTCCTTCAGCGCCTTGATCGCGGCGTTGACCGGAGCGACGAGGTCCGAGCCCTTCGGGAAGATGAAGCCGAAATCCTCGGTGCCGAGCGGACCGCCGACGACCTTGAGCTTGCCTTCGGAGGAATCGACATAACCCTTGGCGGCGACGCTGTCGGTCAGAACCACGTCGACGTCGCCGGCCTTCAGCGCCTGGACAGTCGCACCGAAGGTCTCGAACAGCTTGATGCGTGGGTTCTGCTCGTTGCCGTCGAGCATTTCGTAGACGGCGGTGTAGAACGGCGAGGTGCCCGGCTGTGCGCCGACGAGACCGTCGGCAAAGGCGCCGAAACTCTTGCCGTCGTTGAAACGGTTTTCATCGCTGCGCACCAGCATGAACTGCTGCGAGCGCATGTAGGGGTCCGAGAAGTCGACCTTCTCCTTGCGGTCGTCCTTGATGGTGATGCCGGTCATGCCGATCTGGTACTGGCCGTCATGCACTGCCTGGATCATCGCGTCCCAGCTGGTGTTCTGGTATTCGACCTTGAAATTCAACCGCTTGGCGATCTCGTTCATGGCGTCGTATTCCCAGCCTTTGGCCTCGCCGGTCTTGGGGTCGACGAACTGCAGCGGCGGGTAGGCGTTCTCCGTGACGACGACAACCGTCTTGCCGCCGAGATCGGGCAGATCGCTGGCAACAGCCGGTGCAGAAAATGCGAAAGGAACGGCAAGTGCAGCTGCGATGCCCGCAAGCACGTGGCGACGGATTGTCATTGGAGGGCTCCCGAAAAGTGTGGCAGCGGAAAATGTCACAAATTCCGTCGGAAAGACAAGCGCATAGTACCAAAAAAGAAAGGCGGCCTGACGCCGCCTTTCCAACAATCCGAATGGATTGAAATCTTATTCCGCTGCAGCTTCTGCTGCCTTGGCTTCGGCGGCTTCTGCAGCGGCCTTGGCTTCTGCTGCTTCGGCTGCTGCCTTTTCGGCGGCGAGAGCCTGAGCTGCTGCGATCTTTTCAGCTTCGATGCGTGCCTTTTCCTCGGCAACGGCCTGGCGCTCGGCGTCGTTCAGCTTGCGGGCGCGCGTACCGGTGTTCTCGACGATACGAGCCGACTTGCCGCGACGATCGCGCAGGTAGTAGAGCTTGGCGCGACGGACCTTACCGCGGCGAACAACTTCGACGCTTTCGACGAGCGGAGAGTAAACCGGGAATACGCGCTCGACGCCTTCGCCGTAGGAGATCTTGCGAACGGTGAAGCTTTCGTTGATGCCGCCGCCCGAACGAGCGATGCAGACGCCTTCATAGGCCTGAACGCGGGTACGGCTGCCTTCGACAACGCGGACGTTGACGCGCAGCGTGTCGCCGGCGGAGAATTCGGGGAGCGTGCGCTTGGCGGCAATCTTGGCGGCCTGTTCGGCTTCCAGCTGCTGGATGATGTTCATCGGTTTAACCTTTCAAGTTCTTCTGAAACAGCCAGAGCGCTCTCGATGAACCTGTCGGGCTTGCCTTCAGGTCTTGCCGGAAACCGGCAGGAGCGGATTCGCCATTCTTTGTTTTGGTCGACGGGCACAGAACCCGAACCGGGCCGGCACATACACCAATCGATCCGCCTTGTCATCCCCGGAAGCCATATTTTCTCGGCGATCCGCGGCAAGAAACGCCTTTCTATCAGAAAACCCGGATGGATGCATGCTCGATTGTCCGAGCGGACGGGCTTGCGGCCATCCCTGCCACCGGCTATCCCGAGCGTGGTGGGTCGGGGGAGACCATGCATATCTTTGAAGTGCTCATGCTGTTTGCGGCCGGCTTCCTGTCCGGCGTCGTCAATGCCATCGCCGGCGGCGGAACGTTCCTGACCTTCGGGGCGATGACGCTTGGCGGCCTCTCGCCGATCGTGGCCAACGCGACCTCCTCGATCATCCAGCTCCCGGGCTACATCACCTCGGCGCTCGCCTATGCCAAGGAGATCCGCGCCGACAAGCGCTATGCCATCCTGCTCGGCGTGATCTCGGCGCTCGGCGGCCTTGCCGGCGCACTGCTTCTCATCTCGCTTTCCAACGCCTCCTTCCGCGCGCTGGTGCCCTGGTTGCTGCTGGCGGCGACGGCGATCTTCGCCGCCGGGCCGCTCTTGAAGCCCAAGGCGCGCGTCGACGAGCATGCGATCAATCCGGCCGGCATCGGCGCCCAGTTCGTCACCTCCATCTATGGCGGCTTCTTCGGCGCCGGCATGGGCATCATGATGCTGGCGGTGCTGGGGCTGGCGACCGGTGGTGGCTATCACCGGCTGAACGCGCTCAAGAACTTCATCTCGATCGTGATTGCGGCAATCGCCATCGTCGTCTTCGCCGCCGGCGGCGTCGTCTCCTGGCTGCATGCGGCGATCATGGTGCCGGGGGCAGCACTTGGCGGCTACAGCGGCGTCTGGGCGGCCCGGAGGGTACCGCAGGCCGTCATTCGCGCGCTGGTGGTCGCCGTCGGCCTGCTGCTTGCCGCCTATTATTTCTTCACGGGCTGATCGAGAAGATCGGGCCTGCGCTCGGCCGTCAGACGCCGCGCCTCTGCCTCGCGCCACTTGGCAATGGCGCCGTGATTGCCCGAGGTCAGCACCGCCGGGATCTCGCGGCCCTCGAAGATCTGCGGGCGGGTGTAGTGCGGATGTTCGAGCAGGCCGCCTTCGAAGCTCTCATGCACGCCTGAAAGCTCATTGCCCATGACACCCGGCAGGATGCGCACCACGGCATCGAGCAGTGTCAGCGCCGCCGGCTCGCCGCCCGAAAGAATATAGTCGCCTATGGAAACCTCTTCGAGGCCGCGGGCATCGATCACCCGCTGGTCGACGCCTTCGAAGCGTCCGCAGACGATGACGACGCCAGGCCCGGCCGCGAGCTCACGCACCCGCTCTTGCGTCAGCGGCCGACCGCGCGGGCTCATCAACAGGCGTGGACGGTCGTCGCCCTCAGAGACATGGTCGATCGCGCGGGCGAGCACGTCCGGCTTCAGCACCATGCCGGCTCCGCCGCCGGCCGGCGTGTCGTCGACGGTGCGGTGCTTGTCCTCGGCGAAATCGCGGATCTGCACCGGCTCGATCGACCATTGGCCGCGCTCCAGCGCCTTACCCGAAAGGGACGCGCCGAGATGGCCCGGAAACATTTCGGGATAGAGCGTCAGGACAGTCGCGCGAAAAGTCATCGCCGCATCGCTCACTTGCGCTTGGCGGAAAACGGATTGCCCGAATCCTGGTCCTTGTCCTCGGAAAGGCCTGCCGCGACCGGATCGACCAGCAGCTTGCCCGCTTCCAGATCGATCTCCAGAACCGACCATTCGGTGAAGGGGATCAGCACCGGGCGCCGGCCCGGACCTTTCAGCTCCAGAAGATCGCCGGCGCCGAAATCGAAAACGCCGCTAACCTTGCCATAGCTGGTGCCATTGCCGTCGATCGCTTCCAGCCCTTCGAGATCGGCATAGAAGAACTCGTCCTCGTCGAGGTCGTCGTCGGGCAGGTTGTCCCGCTCGATGAACAGCTCAAGACCATTGAGCGCCTCGGCGGCGTTGCGATCGTTGACACCACGGAAGCGCACGATGACGACGTTCTTCGCCTCGCGGATTTCCAGCACCTCGAAAACACGTCCGTCGGCGCTGTGCAAATTGCCGTAGTCGCCGAGCGCCGTCGGGTCGTCGGTAAAGGATTTGACCCTGACCTCGCCGCGCAAGCCTTGCGCCGCGCCGATCGTCGCCATCAGAACCGGGTTTTCGAGTTTGCTCATCGTCCGCGTCCATTTCGGGAGTTCAGGGTGCACATAACGGAAAACGGGCGGCATGGAAATGCCACCCGTTTCCTTAAAGTCACGACAGGTTGGAAGTGGACGCGGACGGAAGCCCGTGCATCCTGCTTCAAACCATTTGCCGGCTATTATTCTGCGGCAGCTTCTGCAGCGGCAGCAGCGGCGTCTTCAGCCTTCTGCTTGGCTTCAGCAGCGCGCTCCTGAGCCTTCTTGCCCGGAACAGCCTTGGTCGGGTTGCTGCGAGCCGGACGCTTTGCGAGGCCAGCCTGGTCGAGGAAGCGCAGAACGCGGTCGGTCGGCTGGGCGCCCTGGGCGATCCAGTGAGCGATGCGCTCGGCGTCGAGCTCGACGCGCTTTTCGTCGTCCTTGCCGAGCATCGGGTTCCAGGAGCCGATCTTCTCGAGGAAGCGGCCGTCACGCGGGCTGCGGGCGTCAGCAACGACGATCTGGTAGTACGGACGCTTCTTGGAACCGCCACGGGCGAGACGAATTTTCAGTGCCATTTCAATTACTCCTTGCAGGCTTTCTTGACCGCTTCGTTCAAGCGGAATGGTTTGTGCCGGCGTTGCCCGCGTTGTGCGAGCGATCGGCGGCGATGGCTTCATGATGCCGGATGACTTCCTTGATGATGAAGTTCAGGAACTTCTCGGCGAAATCCGGATCCAGATTGGCATCCTTGGCCAGGCGGCGCAGGCGTTCGATCTGGTATTCTTCGCGCGCCGGGTCGGCCGGCGGCAGATCATGCTTGGCCTTGAGAACGCCGACTGCCTGGGTGCAGCGGAAGCGTTCGGCCAGCATGTGGACGAGTGCGGCATCGATGTTGTCGATCGACTGCCGGTAACCCGCCAATTCCTGTTTGATTTCGGGATCAATCATCTCTCACCGATCCTCACTTCTTCTTCGGCAGGCCGGGAAGGCCGGGGAAACCGCCACCGAGGCCCGGAAGCTTGGCGCCGCCGAGACCCGGCAGGCCACCGCCGCCAAGACCCGGCATGCCGCCCGGCTTGAGGCCGGCTGCTTCCGCCTGCTTCTGCAGCGCTTCGAGCTGCTTCGGGTCGAGCTTCGACAGGTCGGGCACACCGCCGCCGCCGAGGCCACCAAGCCCCATCTTGTTGGCAAGGCCGCCCATCATCTGCTTCATCATGCCGCCTTTGCCCTTGCCACCCATCATCTTCATCATGTCCGCCATCTGGCGGTGCATCTTCAGAAGCTTGTTGATGTCGGCGGCATCGGTGCCGGAACCGGCGGCAATGCGCTTCTTGCGCGAATGCTTGAGCAGGTCCGGATTGGCGCGCTCGGCCTTGGTCATCGAGGAGATGATGGCGATCTGGCGTCCGAACAGCTTATCGTCGAGACCGGCGGCGGCCATCTTGTCCTTCATGCCGGCCATGCCGGGCATCAGGCCCATGATACCGCCCATGCCGCCCATCTTCTGCATCTGGCCAAGCTGGTCGGCGAGGTCGTTGAGGTCGAACTTGCCCTTGGCCATCTTGGCGGCCATGGCGGCCGCTTTTTCGGCGTCGATGTTCTCGGCCGCCTTTTCGACCAGCGAGACAATGTCGCCCATGCCGAGAATGCGGTCGGCAACACGGCGCGGATGGAACTCTTCAAGTTCGCCCATCTTTTCGCCGACACCGATGAGCTTGATCGGCTTGCCGGTGACGGCACGCATCGACAGCGCTGCACCGCCTCGGCCGTCACCGTCCATACGGGTGAGCACCAGGCCGGTGATGCCGACGCGTTCGTCGAAGCTGCGGGCAAGATTGACGGCGTCCTGACCGGTCAGCGCATCGGCGACGAGCAGGATTTCATGCGGATTGGACTTCCGCTTGATCTCCGCCATCTCGATCATCAGCGGCTCGTCGATATGGGTACGGCCGGCGGTATCGAGGATGACGACGTCATGACCGCCGAGCTTGGCGGCCTGGACCGCGCGCGCGGCGATATCGGTCGGCGACTGGCCGGTAATAACGGGCAGCGTATCGACGCCGGTCTGCACGCCGAGCTGACGCAGCTGCTCCTGGGCAGCCGGGCGGCGCGTGTCGAGCGAAGCCATCAGGACCTTTTTCTTGTCCCGCGTCTTCATCCGGCTGGCGATCTTGCCGGTGGTGGTCGTCTTACCCGAGCCCTGCAGACCGACCATCATGATGACAACCGGCGCCGGCGCGTTGAGGTCGATGGTGACTCCCTCGGAGCCGAGCATCTCGATCAGCTGATCATGGACGATCTTGACGACCATCTGGCCAGGCTTGATCGATTTCAGGATTTCGGCGCCGACGGCCTTTTCGCGAACCTTTTCAGTGAAGGAGCGCACGACGTCGAGCGCGACGTCGGCTTCGAGCAGCGCACGGCGAACCTCGCGAAGCGCAGCGGAAACATCGGCTTCCGACAATGCGCCGCGGCCGGTCAGTCCATTCAATATGGAACCAAGGCGGTCCTGGAGGCTCTCGAACATTCTCACTTCCTTCTGGTTTCCGGTGGCGATCAACTCGCCGGAAACGTGGGTTCCTTCGCGCAGAAAACAAGGCGCAAAGCCAAAAACCACCCGAGGGCGCAACGCGCTGTCGGATGTTGACCTCCGGGTTCTCTTTACACCTTTACGGGACCCGGTCGGCGGCTTCGAAGACTTGAGCTTGCGAAGGAATTGCGGCGGATAAACAGGAAAGCGCGGCAAAAGTCAAGGACGGCAGGGCAATGACGGCGTTTTGGCTCAGACCGCCTCGCCCTCGACGGCTGCATCCAGTTCGCCCGCCAGCTGCTCAAAGGCCGTCGCCACCCGCGTCATCACCCGGAGCGTAGCCACCACTTCGGTCTGATTGATATCGCCGAGCAAGGCGTGCAGCATCTCGACTTCGCGGCGATGGATTTCCTCGAACAGATCGCGTCCGGCGGCAGTCGGGACGCAAAGATAGGCGCGTCGGTGCTCCGGATTCGGCTGCCGTTCCAGCAATTGCTTGTCCATCAGCCCGGTGACGATGCGCAGCACGAACTGCCGTTTCATCGACAGGCGTCGCGCCGCGTCCGGCACAGTCAGCTGCACTTCGTAAAAAAGTTCGAGAACCGCGCGCTCCGCCACGGATATACCTGCGCCATCGAGCATATGCTCCGACGCTCGTTGCATATTGAGATGGACGGAGCGGACCAGCCGAAGGGTCTTGTAGAGGCGTTCATGCGGGTCGAATCGAACGAGCATCAAAGCACGATAGCAATCCAGTTGCTGTTTTCAAGAATTTGTTAAAGCCCGATCTTCCATCGGATGCGCCGGCGCACCATCTCATGCAATCACAGACATGCCGAAAGGCTCGGGATGAAGAAATCGCAGAACCCATACTATCGAGGCCCCGTCTCCGACCATTTCGACGGGACGCGCTTCTTCAATCCCGGCGGCAGGCCGCCCAAGGGCATGGCTGATTTGCTGCGCTGGCAGTTCGCTGGTGGCAAGGCACGCTGGCCGGCGCACAATCCAAGTCCGTTCGAGCAAGTGAAACCCGAACTCAGCGTCGAAGGCGAACGCCTGCGCGTGACGATGGTCGGCCACGCGACGTTGCTCGTCCAGGTGCACGGCGTGAACATTCTCACCGACCCCGTCTGGGCGCGTCGCGCCAGCCCTTTCGCCTTTGCCGGACCGCAGCGCTACAACGCCCCCGGCATCGAGCTCGACGATCTGCCGCCGATCGACATCGTGCTCGTCACCCACAACCACTACGACCATCTCGATGTCGAAACGCTGGCCGCACTGCAGGAGGAGCACGCGCCCCGGATCATCACCCCGCTCGGTAACGACACGATCATCCGCCACGCCGTTCCCGATGCCGAGATAACCGTGGTCGACTGGAACGACCGGGTCGATTGCGGTGATGACATCGTGATCCATGCGGAGCCCTGCCATCACTGGTCGGCCCGCGGCTCGCGCGACCGCCGCATGGCGCTCTGGGCCGCCTTCGTTCTGGAGACTCCGGCAGGCAAGATCTACCATGTCGGCGACACCGGCTTTCACGACGGCATAAATTATCGGGCCGCCCGCGAAAAACACGGGCCGTTCCGCCTCGCCAACCTGCCGTTCGGTTCCTACGAACCGCGCTGGTTTATGCAGGACCAGCACCAGAATCCGGAAGAGGCAGTGCGCGGGATGATCGATTGCGCCGCCACCCATGTCGCCGGCCACCACTGGGGCACGTTCCGCCTGACCGACGAGGGCGTCGACGAGCCGCGGCTGGCGCTGGAACGGGCGCTTGATGCGGCCGGTATCGCCCGCGCCCGCTTCCGGCCGCTGCGCCCCGGCGAGGTCTTCGACGTGCCTGCCGCTGCATCCGCCGCGGAATGAAGGCGGCACTGGTAATTTCCGGGCTTTTCCGCCATATACAGCCCGAATGAAGGGTGCCCTGCTTGACGCGGGCCGGTTTGGACCATCGCTACATGACCGACAACGTGCAATTCGCCAGAATGAACGGGCTTGGAAACAAGATCCTCGTCGTCGACATGCGCGGTCGGAAAGATCGGGTGACGCCGGCAGCCGCGATCGCGCTCAATGCCGACGCAGCAACTGCCTTCGACCAGATCATGGCGATCCACGACCCGAAGGCCACCGGCACCGATGCCTGGATCGACATCGTCAATTCCGATGGCTCCATGGCCCAGGCCTGTGGCAACGGCACGCGCTGCGTCGTCCAGGCGCTCGCCGCCGAAACCGGCAAGAAGGCCTTCCTCTTTCATACGGTCGCCGGCCTGCTCGAAGCCAAGGAACACGACGACGGCACCATATCCGTCGACATGGGAACCCCGCGCTTTGCCTGGAACGAAATCCCGCTTTCCGAGGAATTCCACGACACGCGCCGCATCGAGCTGCAGATCGGCCCGATCGACAATCCCGTGCTGCATTCGCCGTCGGTCGCCTCGATGGGTAATCCGCACGCGATCTTTTGGGTCGACAACGACGTCTGGTCCTACGATCTCGAGCGCTTCGGCCCGTTGCTCGAAAACCATCCGATCTTCCCCGAGCGCGCCAACATCTCGATTGCCCGTGTCCTTTCGCGCGGCGAACTGGATCTTCGGACCTGGGAGCGCGGCGCCGGGCTGACGCTTGCCTGCGGCTCGGCCGCCTGCGCCGCCGCCGTCAGCGCCGCCCGTACCGAACGCACCGACCGCAATGTCATCGTCAACGTGCCCGGCGGGCCGCTGACGATCGAATGGCGCGAGCGCGACGATCACGTGATCATGACCGGCCCGGCCGAATGGGAATGGTCCGGCACGCTGAACCCGACCACCGGCACCTGGCAGCGCGACGAGGCGGAGAGCGCGGGCAGCGGAGCGCGGGCGCTTTGAGCGGCGTCGAGGTCATAACCTTCGGCTGCCGTCTCAATACCTACGAATCCGAAGTGATGCGGGCCGAAGCCGAGAAGGCGGGGCTGAACAACGCCATCCTCGTCAACACCTGCGCCGTCACCGGCGAGGCCGTGCGCCAGGCGCGCCAGGCGATCCGCCGTGCCCGCCGCGACAATCCGCATGCCCGTATCATCGTCACCGGCTGCGCCGCGCAGACGGAAAAGCAGACCTTTGCCGAAATGGCTGAGGTCGACGCCGTGCTCGGCAACGAGGAGAAGCTGAAAAGCGCATCCTATCGTTCGCTGCCCGATTTCGGCGTTTCGGCGGAAGAGAAACTGCGCGTCAACGATATCATGAGCGTGCGTGCGACGGCACCGCAGATGGTCAAGCATATCGACGGCCACGTGCGCGCCTTCATCCAGGTCCAGAACGGCTGCGATCATCGCTGCACCTTCTGCATCATCCCCTATGGCCGCGGCAATTCCCGCTCCGTGCCGATGGGTGCAGTGGTCGACCAGGCGCGCAAGCTCGTTGAAACAGGCTACTGCGAGATCGTGCTCACCGGCGTCGACGCGACCAGCTACGGCGCCGACCTACCGGGTGCCCCGACGCTCGGCCTGCTTGCCAAGACGCTTTTGAAGCAGGTGCCGGAGATCCTCCGCCTGCGCCTTTCCTCGATCGACGGCATCGAGGCCGACAAACATCTCTTCGACCTGATCGCCGACGAGGCGCGCTTCATGCCGCATCTGCACCTGTCGCTGCAGCATGGCGACGACCTGATCCTGAAGCGCATGAAACGCCGCCACTCAAGCGCCGACGCCCGCGCCTTTACGGATGAAGTCCGCCGGCTGCGGCCCGAGATCAGTCTTGGCGCCGACATGATCGCCGGTTTCCCGACGGAGACCGAGGAGATGTTTGAGAATGCGACGAAGCTCGCCGAGGATTGCGGCATCGCCCATCTGCACGTCTTTCCCTATAGCCCGCGTCCTGGAACGCCGGCAGCACGTATGCCACAGCTCGATCGGGCGCTCGTCAAGGATCGCGCCGCGCGTCTGCGCGCGGTTGGCGCAACGCTCTACGCCCGCCACCTCGCAGGCATGGTCGGCAGCGAGCAGACGATCCTGGTCGAAAACAACGGGCTCGCCCACACACAAAACTTCACGCTCGTCGATGCCGCCGGCCTGAAGGCCCGCGCGCTTGTCCCGGTCTTAATCACCGGCCACAATGGCAAGCATCTGACGATGCAGGTAAAACAGATGGCTGCGGCCTGATTTATGCGGAATTCCTGAATGGCAATGGGTTTCATCAAGAGGATCTTCACCTTCGGCAAGGGCGCGGTGGAGGAAACGAAGCCGCCGGAAGGTGTGCCCGAGGAGACGATTGTCTCTTCGCCAGAGGTGGAGCCAAGTGTCGAGGCGGTGGAACCGTCTGCGCCTGTCGCCGCGGCTGAAATTGCCGAAGAGACCCCGGACGCCGCCTTCGAGCCGCCTGTCGATATCGAGACGCTGCCGCTCTCCGAGGACGATCCGGTGCTCGAAGCCGAGATCGAGACTGCGGGCGGTCCGGCTTCCGACGATGCCGAAGAGCTGACGCGTGACGAGGCCGGGGCCACACCGTTTGAGGACAGCGTTGCGATACCCCCTTCTGTCCCTTCGGGACATCTCCCCCAAAAGGAGGGAGATCAGACGGAGACCAAGGCAGCCATCGACGATGCGTCTCTAACCACCGAGACCGCGGAAGCTGTTGCCGACGAGAAGCCAGCGGATTCCCCAGCGGATTCCATTGAGATCGTCGTAACCTCCCACGTGGCCGAGACCATCGAGGGCACCGCAGAAGCCTTGCCAACTGCGGACGATGCCGAAGCGGAACTACGCGACATCACGACAGCCGAAACGCCCGTAGCTGACGCCGTGGGCGAGCCCAGCGCAATCTCCCCCCCTGTGGGGGAGATGCCCGGCAGGGCAGAGAGGGGTGAAGCCGCAGCCCTCCCCAAAAGCTTCGAAACCACAGAGAGCGACGCTGCAGAAGCAGTGGCCGAAGTCGCGCCGACCGAGGCCGGCGAAGCAGAGGTAGCCGCCGCAGCCCCTGCCCTTCCCAAGGGCTTCGCGACCACCGACAACAAGCCCAAGGACGAGCCCCTCGCCGCGCCGAAGGAAAAGCTCACCTGGTACCAGCGCCTGCGCCGCGGCCTTGCCCGCACCTCGTCGCAACTGACCGGCCAGATCGCCAGTCTCTTCACCAAGCGCAAGCTCGATGAAGCAACGCTGCAGGACCTTGAAGACCTGCTGATCCAGGCCGACCTCGGCGTCGAAACCGCGATGCGCATCACCGACACGCTCGCCTCCGAGCGCTATGGCAAGGATGTCTCCGGCGAGGACGTCTCGCGCATCATGGCCGGCGAGATCACCAAGGTGCTCGCTCCCGTCGCCAAGCCGCTGGAGCTCGACCTCAGCCACAAGCCGCATGTCATTCTGGTAGTCGGCGTCAACGGCACCGGCAAGACCACGACGATCGGCAAGCTCGCCGCCAAGCTTTCGGGCGCAGGCCTCAAGGTCATGCTTGCCGCCGGCGACACCTTCCGCGCCGCGGCGATCGAGCAGCTGAAGATCTGGGCGGAGCGCACCAAGTCCGACATCGTTTCCTCCAAGCTCGGCGCCGATGCCGCCGGTCTCGCCTATGAAGCGTTCCAGCAGGCGCGCGAGAAGAAGTCCGACGTGCTGATCATCGACACCGCCGGCCGCCTGCAGAACAAGGCGGAGCTGATGGCCGAACTTGAGAAGATCGTGCGCGTGCTCGGCAAGCTCGATCCGGATGCACCGCACACGGTGCTCCAAACGCTCGATGCCACGACCGGACAGAACGCGCTGCAGCAGGTGGAGATCTTCCGCAATATCGCCGGCGTCAGCGGTCTGATCATGACCAAGCTCGACGGCACGGCGCGCGGCGGCATCCTCGTTGCCATCTCCGCCAAGCACAAGCTGCCAGTCTATTTTATCGGCGTCGGTGAAGGCATCGACGATCTGGAGCCTTTCGAGGCCAAGGATTTCGCCGAAGCGATCGCCGGCGTTGCCGCCTGACGAGGCCGTTCTGCGCCCGCGCATTTGCGCGGGGCCGTTGCCTTGATATGGTTTTGCCGCAAAGCTGGTGTTATGAGCAGCAGGCACATGCAGAAACAGGACCCGGAAATGTCGTCGATCGAGGCTACCAAGCCGCAGAAGGAAGTCAGCCCCTTGCTCAAGATGGTGCTGGAGCTTGGACCGCTGATGGTCTTCTTCTTCGCCAATTCGCGCGGCGAATGGCTGGCCGGGCATTTCCCGGCGCTCGCCGAGCTCGGCGGTCCGATCTTCATCGCCACCGGCCTGTTCATGGCCGCGACCGCGATCGCGCTCGCCGTCTCCTGGATGCTGACCCGCACCCTGCCGATGATGCCGCTGATCTCAGGCATCGTCGTCTTCGTCTTCGGTGCGCTGACGCTGTGGCTGCAGAACGACACCTTCATCAAGATGAAGCCGACGATCGTCAACACGCTGTTCGGCGCGATCCTGCTCGGCGGTCTTCTCTTCGGTAAGTCGCTGCTCGGCTACGTCTTTCACTCCGCCTTCAAGCTCGACGAGGACGGCTGGCGCAAGCTCACGCTGCGCTGGGGTGTGTTCTTTGTGTTCCTGGCCGTGCTCAACGAAGTGGTCTGGCGTTCGTTCTCGACCGATTTCTGGGTCGCCTTCAAGGTCTGGGGCACGATGCCGATCACCATCCTCTTCACGCTCGCCCAGATGCCCTTGATCATGAAACATTCGCTTGACCAGGAGAACGCCGAGTGAGCACCGCGCTTGAGGAGAATGACAGCCGCAACCGGCACGCACTCCTCTGGCTCGCCGCCTGTTTCGCGGTTCTGCTGATACAGATCGTCACCCAGCATCTGATGGGTCGCATCTGGATCTGCGACTGCGGCTACGTCAAACTCTTCGAACCCGTCGTCAAATCCAGCGGCAACTCGCAGCACATCGCCGACTGGTACACACCCTCCCACATCATCCACGGCTTCCTGTTCTACGGCCTCGGCCACCTGCTTTTGCGCCGCAAGCCGCTGACGGCAAAGCTCTTCCTGGCGATGGCGATCGAATCCGCCTGGGAAATCGCCGAAAACACCCCCATGGTGATCAACCGCTACCGATCGGCGACGATCTCGCTCGACTATTTCGGCGACAGCATCCTGAATTCGACCATGGACACCCTGGCGATGGTCGCGGGCTTTATGTTCGCGGCCCGCATGCCCGTCTGGCTGACGGTCACGATCGCCATCGTCTTCGAGCTTTTCACTGGTTGGCTGATCCGCGACAACCTCACTTTGAACGTGCTGATGCTGGTCTGGCCGCTCGATGCCGTCAGGGATTGGCAGGCGGGGATTTAGTCGGGCTCGGCGTATAGGCCAACCTTTCACATCCAGATATCTATCGGAAGCGAACCGTTCCCTCAGCCTCCCTCATCCCTGTGCTTGTCACAGGGATCCAGCAGCGCCGCGTCCGCGGCGCTGGGGAGCTCTGTTCCGACTGGAAAGTTCCGGCCGGAAGCGAACTTTTCAGAAATGTGCCGCTAGGCGAGCTGTGGCTGCTTCTGGTCGGGATGTCATTCACGGTGCAGACGCACCGTGGCTGGATCCCTGTGACAAGCACAGGGATGAGGTGGGTGAAGTAGCCCCCGGCGAAAAACTGCCCCGGTTCTCGGTCAGGTTTTACAGCCCCAACTGCTCTCGAAATGGCCCGAACCACTCACGAGCCGGCGGTAGCCTTCTCGATGGCCGGCAGCAGTCCATTCTTGACGCTGTTCTCGTCGAACGGGCCGACACGCTTGTAGAGGATCGTGCCATCGGCGCCGACCAGATAGGATTCCGGAATACCGTAGACACCCCAATCGATCGCCGCCTTGCCGCGGGGATCGACGCCGACGGCGGAAAATGGATTGCCGAGCTCGCCGAGGAAACGCAGCGCGTTTTCGTTCTGGTCCTTGTAATTGATGCCGACGACGGTGAGCCGCGGGTCCTTCGACAGTTCCAGAATGAAGGGATGCTCCTGACGGCAGGGCACGCACCAGGAGGCCCAGACGTTGACGAGCGTCAGCTTGCCTTTGATCGCCACGTCGGTCAGCGCCGGCATCGGCTGGCCATCGCGGGTCGCCCCTTCGAGTGCAGGAAGGTCGAGTTTCGGCGCCTTCGTGCCGATCAGTGCGGACGGGATCTCGCTCACGTCCTTGCCGGAATTGAGTTGGCTCCAGAAGATCGCCGCAAGCCCGGCGAAAATGATGAGCGGCAGTGCCGCGAGCACGAAACGCATCGGCCCCGGTTTGCGCTCGTCGCTGCCGGGCGCAGGAGTGCTGGTCATCGTGTCTCTCCCGACGCCGGTTCGGCCGAGCGCCTGCGGATGCCGGATGCTTCGAGCTCGGCAAGTTCGCGCCGGCGCGCGCGCCCATCCAGAACCACCCAGCCGATCAGGCCGAGGACGGTCAGCGTCGCTATTCCATAACTCGTGAAGACGTAAGCGGCGTGGCTCATCATTTCGTGCGCGCTCCCCGGCCAGCGCTGCGCGCCGCCAGACGGCGCAGCGCAGTGACCCGCCGGCGCAGGATTTCGTTGCGCATGGCGGCGATGTGCAGCGTGAAGAACAGAAGCGTGAAGGCAACCGCCATCACGATCAGCGGCCACAGGAACTCGGGATCGATCGTCGGCCCGTCGAGCCGCATGACGCTCGCCGGTTGATGCAGCGTGTTCCACCATTCGACCGAGAACTTGATGATCGGGATATTGACGAAACCGACCAGCACCAGCACTGCGGAAACCTTGGAAGACCGTGCGGGGTCGTCGATCGCGCGGTTGAGCGCCATCAGTCCCAGATACATGAGGAACAGCACAAAGACCGACGTCAGCCGCGCGTCCCAGACCCACCAGGTGCCCCACATCGGCTTGCCCCAAAGCGAGCCGGTGACGAGCGCCAGGAAAGTGAAACAGGCGCCAATCGGCGCGGCCGCGCGCGAAGAAACATCTGCCAGCGGATGGCGCCAAACGAGCGTGCCAAGCGCTGCCAGCGCCATCACCGAATAACACATCATCGACAGCCAGGCAGCGGGCACGTGCACATACATGATGCGCACCGTCTCGCCCTGCTGGTAGTCGCCTTCTGTGGCGAAGGACAGCCAGAGGCCGACGGCGAAGAACAGCGCGGTCAGGCCGGCAAGCCACGGCAGCAGACGGTCGGCCAGCGCCAGGAACCGTGTCGGGTTGGCGAGGTCGCTGAATTTGCGGATGGCCAGGCTGTTTTCGCTCATGATGGCTCTTTAACGCTTAAGTCCCCCTGCTGCAATTGATCCGCGTCAATCGACCGATCACGATCAGTTTGGGCCGCCAATCATAAACGTGATCGATCTGAAGGACTTAGCGACGGCTGCGACGGAAAACCGCAAACTGTTTCAGCCGTTCCGCTCTCATTGCGTCAATCGGACGCGTGCCGAAGTGCTGCGGCGGCGGCAACCGGCCCGATGACGGCAAAGAACAGGGTGATCGCCGCGAGGATCATCAGGGGCGGCAGGAACGGCGCCGGATCCTCGATCGCCGCATAGACGGCGCTGACGCCGAAGATCAGCACCGGGATCGCAAGCGGCAGCACCAGGATCGACACCAGCAGCCCGCCCCGTGGCAACGACACGGCGACGGCAGCGCCGACCGCACCGATGAAGGTGATCGCCGGCGTGCCGATCAGAAGCGTCAGCATGGTGGCGCCGATCGCGATCTCGCGCATGTTCATGAAGAGACCGAGCAAGGGCGAGGCGATCACCAGCGGCAGGCCGGTCGCTGCCCAATGGGCCGCGCATTTGACGAAGACGGTGAAAAGCAGCGGCGTCTCCTGCATCAGCATCAGGTCGAGCGAACCGTCGTCCCGCTCCGCCTGGAACAGGCGGTCGAGACCGAGTAGCGAGGCGAGCAGCGCGCCGATCCACAGGATCGCCGGGCCGATGCGCGAAAGCAGGTTCAGATCCGGGCCGACGCCGAAGGGAATGACCGCGACCACGGTCATGAAGAAGAGCACGCCGATCATCGCGCCGCCGCCGGCGCGTATCGACAGCTTCAGATCGCGGAAGAAGAGCGCGATCATGCCGGCACTCTCCCGGCAGCGAGCACGGACGCGCTTTTACGCATCATGCCAGAGCCCTCCCGCGAAATGCTCGAAGCCCTTCATGTGCAATTCCCTCGTTTGATCGAGCCCCAGCGGTTGATGCGTCGCTGCGATCACGATGCCGCCCTTCCCGAGATGCGCCTTTACCAGGTCGGCAAACAGCCGATCGGCGCCGGCGTCGAGTGCCGCGGTCGGCTCGTCGAGAATCCAGATCGGACGATGGGCGACGAGCAGCTTCGCCATCGCCATGCGGCGCTGCTGGCCGGCCGAGAGATATCCGAAGGGCAGATGCGCGATATCAGGCAGGCCGACCGCTTCGACCGCCTCGGTAAGAGCGATTCCGACGCCGCCGGGCGAATCGCCCATGAAACGCTGCCAGAAGGAAAGATTTTCTGCGACGGTCAATTCGCGCTTCATCGCGTTGCGATGCCCGAGATAGTGGCTGAGCTCCGATGGGTGAGCTATTTCTGGGGGGGCGTTCTCAAGTTTCAAATGTCCGCTTTCGGGGCTCAGCAACCCGGCCAGAACCCGCAGCAAAGTCGACTTTCCCGAGCCGTTCGGACCCGTCACCACAAGGGCCTCACCGGTATCGAGCGCAAAGGAAATATCGTTAAAAATCAGATCCTCGCCGCGCTTCGCACTCAAACCTTCAGCCAGCAGGCGCATGAATATTAGACTTCCCTTCGCGTGTCTTCCGCAGAGCAAAAAAAGTTCCAATTGGACCTTCGTTGCTCTGGCACGTTTTGGAGAAATTATCTATAAGGCGGCCAACACGCCAGCGGTCGGCGTGAATTTCATCCTAGCGCCGAACATGGAATGAATTTCCACGTACGGACAGCGGAAATGGCCGCACCCGCATCCCAATTCGCGCTTCATTGCGCTCGGGCGTTCGTACGTCAGTTTTTGGCGATCAGACGGAACGGGGTATTATCCAGTGTCCAAATCCCTAGACAGCTTCAATTGTCGCTCCACGCTCACCGTCAACGGTGTGGACTACGTCTATTACAGCCTGCCGAAGGCGGAGGCGAACGGTCTCGCCGGCGTTTCCAAGCTGCCCTACTCGATGAAGGTTCTGCTCGAGAACCTGCTGCGCAATGAAGACGGCCGCTCCGTCACCAAGAAGGACATCGAGAACGTTGCCGCCTGGCTCAACGACAAGGGCACGGCTGAAAACGAAATCGCCTACCGCCCGGCCCGCGTGCTGATGCAGGACTTCACCGGCGTTCCCGCCGTGGTCGACCTCGCTGCAATGCGCGACGCCATGGTCTCGCTCGGCGGCGACCCGGAAAAGATCAACCCGCTCGTTCCCGTCGACCTCGTCATCGACCACTCCGTCATCGTCGACGAATTCGGCACGCCGAACGCCTTTGCCCGCAACGTCGAGCTCGAATACCAGCGCAACGGCGAGCGCTACCGCTTCCTGAAGTGGGGCCAGCAGGCGTTCAAGAACTTCCGCGTCGTCCCGCCCGGCACCGGCATCTGTCACCAGGTCAATCTGGAGTATCTGGGCCAGACCGTCTGGACCCGTGAAGAAGATGGCGAAATCACCGCCTACCCGGATACCTGCGTCGGCACCGACAGCCACACCACCATGATCAACGGCCTTGGCGTTCTCGGCTGGGGCGTTGGCGGTATCGAAGCTGAAGCCGCGATGCTCGGCCAGCCGGTCTCCATGCTTCTGCCTGAAGTCATCGGCTTCAAGCTGACGGGCAAGCTGAAAGAGGGCGTCACCGCGACCGACCTCGTGCTCATGGTCGTTCAGATGCTGCGCAAGAAGGGCGTCGTTTCGAAGTTCGTCGAATTCTTCGGCCCGGGCCTCGACAACATGACGCTCGCTGACCGTGCGACCATCGGCAACATGGGTCCGGAATACGGCGCCACCTGCGGCTTCTTCCCGGTCGACAGCGAGACCATCAACTACCTCACCATGTCCGGCCGCGAAGAGCAGCGCATTTCGCTCGTCGAAGCCTATTCCAGGGCGCAAGGCATGTGGCGCGACGGTGACGGCTCGGAGCTTGTCTTTACCGACACGCTGGAACTCGACCTCGGCGACGTCGTTCCCGCTATGGCTGGTCCGAAGCGTCCAGAAGGCCGCATCCCGCTCGAAAGCATCGCGTCGGGCTTCGCAACCGCGCTCGAAGGCGACTACAAGAAGCCGGGCCAGCTTTCGAACCGCTACGCCGTAGAAGGCACCGATTTCGATCTCGGCCATGGCGACGTTGCCATCGCTGCGATCACGTCGTGCACCAACACCTCCAACCCGTCGGTTCTGATCGCCGCCGGCCTGCTCGCCCGCAACGCCGTTGCCAAGGGCCTGAAGTCCAAGCCCTGGGTCAAGACCTCGCTCGCACCGGGATCGCAGGTCGTCGGTGAGTACCTGGCCAAGTCCGGCCTGCAGAAGGACCTCGACGCGCTCGGCTTCAACCTCGTCGGCTTTGGCTGCACCACCTGCATCGGCAACTCCGGTCCGCTGCCGGCGCCGATCTCGAAGACGATCAACGACAAGGGCCTGATCGCCGCCGGCGTTCTCTCCGGCAACCGCAACTTCGAAGGCCGTATCTCGCCGGACGTCCAGGCAAACTACCTCGCCTCGCCGCCGCTCGTCGTCGCCTATGCACTCGCCGGTACGGTCCAGAAGGACCTGACCAACGAACCGCTCGGCGAAGACAAGGACGGCAACCCGGTCTTCCTCAAGGACATCTGGCCGACCTCCAAGGAAATCCAGGAGTTCATCTTCAAGTACGTCACCCGCGAACTCTACGCGACCAAGTACGCGGACGTCTTCAAGGGCGACGAAAACTGGCAGGCCGTTCAGGTTCCTCCGGGCCAGACCTACGCCTGGGACGATGGCTCGACCTACGTGCAGAACCCACCCTACTTCGTCGGCATGGGCAAGTCCGGCTCGGGCATCTCCGACATCAAGGGCGCGCGCGTCCTCGGCCTATTCGGCGACAAGATCACCACCGACCACATCTCGCCGGCCGGTTCGATCAAGGCTGCCTCGCCGGCTGGTGCCTACCTCATCGGTCATGGCGTCGGCGTTGCCGACTTCAACCAGTACGGTACGCGTCGCGGCAACCATGAGGTGATGATGCGCGGCACGTTTGCCAACATCCGCATCCGCAACCACATGCTCGGCCCGAACGGCAAGGAAGGTGGCTACACCATCCACTATCCGTCGAAGGAAGAGATGTCGATCTACGACGCCGCCATGCAATACAAGGAAGAGGGCGTTCCGCTCGTCATCTTCGCCGGCGTCGAATACGGCAACGGTTCGTCGCGCGACTGGGCTGCGAAGGGCACCAATCTGCTCGGCGTCAAGGCCGTCATCGCGCAGTCGTTCGAGCGTATCCACCGCTCGAACCTGGTCGGCATGGGCGTCATCCCCTTCGTCTTCGAAGAAGGCACGACCTGGGAATCGCTGGGCCTCAAGGGCGATGAAATCGTCACCATCGACAACCTCGCCAATGTCCAGCCTCGCGAAAAGCGCGTTGCCAAGGTCACCTATGGCGACGGCAGCGCGAAGGAAATTCCGCTGATCTGCCGGATCGATACGCTGGACGAAGTGACCTACGTCAACAACGGCGGCATCCTGCAGACGGTTCTGCGCGACCTCGCCGCCTGATCGCCAGACCATCGCGAAGCATTGGAGCCGGGACGCCGAGAGGCGACCCGGCTCTTTCTTTGGTTGTCAAATCCCAAAACGTCCCAACACAAGCCTGTGCTCACCCGCCACCTCACTCCAACGTGACTTCCCGTTGATGCGTGGCCGGCGTATGTAATGAACTCCCCCATAAGGAGTAGGCCGACGGCCCCCAACGAAGTGACGCCATGACATCCGCAGACCGTTCTTTCATTCGCCCTTTTGCACTGGCTTTCGGGCTGTTCGCAGCCGCTGGTGCACCGGCCGGGGCACAGGACGGACAGGTGATCAAAGGCGTCGTGGAACTGTTCACCAGCCAGGGCTGTTCCTCCTGCCCGCCGGCCGATGCGGCGCTGAAGGCGCTTGTCGATGGCGGTGATGTCGTGGCGCTCGCCTACCATGTCGACTACTGGAACTATCTCGGTTGGGCCGACACACTGGCCTCCAAGGAAAATACCGAACGGCAATATGCCTATGCCCGGATGCTCGGTCGCAATGGCGTCTATACGCCCCAGGCGATCCTGAACGGGCGCGACCATGTCAACGGCGGCAATCTTCAGGCGATCAAAACGCGGCTGGAGACAATGAAGGCCGAAGGCAAGGGGCTTGCCGTTCCCGTCGAGGCGAAGATCCAGGGCGAAGAAATCCAGATCAACGTCGGTAGCGGCATCGGCAAGGCGAACGTCGTCGTCGTCTATTTCGACCGCGCGAAAGTGGTGAAGATGGAGAAGGGGGAGAACAGCGGCAAGGAAATCCCCTACTGGCATGCCGTGCGCGACATTCAGACGATCGGCATGTGGGACGGAAAGCCGGCAACCTTCACCCTTCCCGCAACAGTTCTGACCGAGCGCCCCGGCAACAGTGGCTGTGCCGTTCTCTTGCAATCGATGAAGGACAAGGAAACGCCGGGCGCGATCATCGGCGCCACGGCGGTGCTCGCCGGCCCGCAAGGCAAGTTGTAAGCGGGCGCGGCGCAAGGGGGTGGTTCGGCCCGGCAGCATCGAGGGGCTGGGGCTGAGGGTTCGAAGTTACCGGACCGAACCGGCCATGGCTGCGTTCGGTGAACTCCCGCAGCATGACGACCTGACCGGACATACGGTGGCAACGACTCTGTCCGTCAGCGCTCGCGAGTTTTGCGGTGAATTGGGGCGGCGATTTGACTGAAATGGGGCAGAGGTAAGAAATGCCCTCTTCGTCCAACGGCTTCCGGCTTGCTTTTCGGCTCACGTCAGGCACACTGTTATCGTTCTGTCACAACAGAAGGCCGGATTGCCGATGACCGATGAGCCGGATTTGCCGCAAGGCGAGGCGCGCCATCAGCGCGAGACCACTTCCGAAGTGGTCGTCCATCTTCACGAATACAAGAACGCCAAGAACCCTCCCCCCATCACTTTCCATCGCCGCGAGTTGGACCAGATCCTTTGGGTCTACGGTCGAATGGTCGGCGAAGGCGAATGGCGGGACTACGCCATCGACCACCTGAAGGACCGCGCGGTCTTCTCGGTGTTCAAGCGTTCGGGAGAAATGCCGCTCTACCGGATCGAGAAGAACCCGAAGCTGTCGACGAAACAGGGCGCCTATAGCGTGCTGAACATTCACGGCACGATCCTGAAACGCGGCCACGAGCTCGCCCAGGTGCTCAAGGTGTTCGACAAGGTCCTGAAGCTGGTGGAAACCTGAAGCAGGTCGCGCAAAACTGCGCAGCGGTTTTGCAATAACGACCTGCGAAATATCAGAAGCTTGAAGCGCTGGGAGCGGACCTGCAAGATCGCGACGCGCCTTAAGACCTGATCCGCACCGGCGTCCCGGTGAGATGCGCGGCGACCTCTTCCGACGCAGGGCTTTGACCCGCCCCGGGACGGCCGACTGCAATCAGCGCATGTCGGGCGTCCGCGAGGCGACGATCAGTTCTGATAGAGCGTGTCTGGATAGACGTCTTCCGGCGGATCGCTCTTCTGGCCCTCGCCAAGCGCGAGCTGCATGATCGCCGTGTCGAGCCAACGGCCATGCTTGAAGCCGGTCGCTTTCATCGTGCCCTGATGCTCGAAGCCGAGCGAACTGTGTACGGCGATCGATGCCGGGTGGGCACCGCCGATCACCGCAACCATCTGCCGGAAGCCGAGCTCGGTGCAACGACGAATGAGTTCGACGAGCAGCGCCTTGCCAGCACCCTTGCCGCGCGCTTCCGGCGCCAGGTAGATCGAATCCTCGACCAGAAAGCGATAGGCCGTGCGCGTCCGGAAGGCGGACGCATAGGCATAGCCGACGATCGATCCGCTGCCATCGCATGCGACCACATAGGGGTAGCCGTTGCCGATGATCGTCTCGAAGCGGTTTCGCATCTCCGCTTCGGAAGGAGGTTCGATCTCATAGGTGGCGACGCCGTTCAGTACGGATTCGCGATAGATCGCTGCGATGGCAGGAAGGTCGGCCAAGGTGGCGTCACGCAGACTCAGGGACATGGCGGTAAACTGCATCTCGAGGTTTCGTCGTCCTTTACTCCCATGGGGGCCGGGACGCGATCAACTATTTCCGGCAACAAAAAAGGCGGCCGAGGCCGCCTTTTCCGCTATTCGTTTCAAGCTTAGTTGTTCCGGTTGCCCATGAACTGCAGCAGGAACATGAACAGGTTGATGAAGTCGAGGTAGAGCGTCAGCGCGCCCATGATCGCCTTGCGGCCGGCAACGGTGCTGTCATCGGCTTCGTAGTACATTTCCTTGATCTTCTGCGTGTCGTAGGCGGTGAGGCCAGCGAAGATCAGAACACCGATCACGGAGATCGCGAAGCCGAGGGCCGACGAAGCAAGGAAGATGTTGACGATCGACGCGATGATCAGGCCGAAGAGGCCCATGATCAGGAACGTGCCGAAGCCCGACAGGTCCTTCTTGGTCGTGTAGCCGTAGAGCGACAGAGCGCCGAACGAAGCGGCCGTGACGAAGAACGTCTGCACGATGCTCTGGCCGGTGAAGACCAGGAAGATCGACGACAGAGACAGGCCCATCAGGGCGGCATAGATCCAGAACGTCGTCTGTGCTGCGGAGACGCTCATCGAATTAATGCGGAAGCTCATGAAGAAGACCATCGCCAGCGGCGCCAGCATCACGACCCACTTCAGGGGCGAAGCGTAGATGAGCTGGGCGAATGCCGGATTGGAGGCGGCAAGCGCATAGGTTCCGTAAGCTGCCACGCCGGTGATCGCCAGGCCCAGGGCCATCAGGTTGTAGACCTTCAGCATGTACGCGCGAAGGCCCTCATCGATCACGGCACCCGCCTGAGCGCCGGCGGGCGACATTCGGGTTTGGTAGTTTCTCAGATCAGCCATTGTTTCCTCATTTAAGCTCCGGTGGAAGTTACGGTGTCGGGCGGCGAACAGTCTCGCTTTGGAAGGCTGGCTTCCACGCCCAGGCGCCGCTGCGGAGCTCCAGCATGCCTGTGGATAAATATGATGCCGAAACCCGTTGCGTACAAGACCCGAAGCCCCTGGATTCGAACGCATCCGGCCGTTTCCGGCATGCACGACAGGGATTTACGGTTAACTTCACCGCTCAAAGCTCCCGCAGGACCGGCGCCGCCTTCTGCCCGAGAATACGCCAGGTACCGGCAAGACCGATGCCGACGGTCATCACCAGCGCCCCGACGACGGTCAGGATCGCGACATCCGGCAGGAAGTCTGACGGCAACTTCATGATGCGGCTGACGACGAACCAGGCGGCAACTCCGCCGGCAAACAGGGCGAAAACCGCCGTTGCGAGGCCGAGAATGGCATATTCGTAGCTGAACGCCCGGATAAGGGTCGCGCGCGTCGCACCCAGCGTTTTCAGCACCACGGCGTCGTGGACGCGCGCCCGGTTGCCAGCGGCGAGCGCACCGGCAAGCACCAGGACGGAGGCGACGAGCGCCACTGCGGCCGCCGCCCGGATGGCGGTTGCCAACTGTCCAAGCAGCCCGTTCACGATGTCGAGAGCATCCTTCACCCGCACGCTTGTGATCGTCGGATAGGCGTTGGTGACGGCCTTCAGCACCGCCGCCTCCTCTTCCGGCGTCGCTGCCGGATCGATGACGGTTGCCAACCACGCATGCGGCGCACCGGCGAAGGTGTTCGGCGAAAACACCATGACGAAGTTGATCGAAAGCGATTCCCACTCGACGTTGCGGAAATTGGCGATCTTGGCGGTGATGTTGCGGCCAAGCACGTTGACGGTCACGGTGTCGCCGATCTTCAGGCCGAGTTCGCCGGCCTCTTCCGCCGAGAAGGAAACCAAGGGCTCGCCGCTATAGTCGGCCGGCCACCACGCGCCCGCGGAAAGCGTCGAGTTCTCCGGCTTGTTCTTGGCATAGGTGATGCCGCGGTCGCCGCGCAGCACCCATTGGCCGCCGGGCGGCACGTTGCGGCTGTTCACGTCCTCACCGTTGAAGGCAATGATCCGGCCGCGCAGCATCGGCACCTCGATGACCTTGCCCTTCGGGATCGTCCGGTTGAGCACCGAGCGGAAGCCTTCGATCTCGTTGCCCTGAATATCGACGAAGAAGAAGTTCGGCGCGCGCTCCGCCATGCTGCCGGTAAGCTCGCGGCGCAGATTGCCGTCGATCAGAGCCAGCGTCACAAGCAATGCCAGCCCAAGACCCAGCGACAACACGACCGAGGACGTGAGGGCGCCGGGGCGGTGGATGTTGCCGATCGCCAGTCTGAGGGCCGGCGAGTTGACCCGCGGGCTGCGGCGCGCAAGCCAGGCGATCAGCAGCGCGACGACGCGCAGGACAATGAAGGCAAAGGCGATCGCGCCCAGGAACACCAGCGAAATATAGCGGTCGTAGGCCGTCCAGATCGCAAGCCCCGCAAGTGCAGCAAGACAAGCGACGGCGCCCAGCAAATAGGGCCATGCCGGAAAGCCGGAGGGGTCGAAGCCCTGCTGGCGGAAGAGCGCGGTTGCCGGAATGGCCCGTGCCCGGCCAAGTGGCAGAATGGCGAAGGTCAGCGCCGTCAGCACGCCGAAGAGCGCGGCAAGACCGAGCGCACCCGGATAGAGATGAAACTCCGTCGAGATCGGCAATAGATCTGCCAGGAACTGCGCCGCGATGAAGGGGATCAGCATGCCAAGCAACAGGCCGATCACGATGCCGATCAAGGCGATCATCAGGATCTGCGCGAGATAGATCATCGCCACCAGCGAGGCAGGAGCGCCCAGGCATTTGAAGGTCGCGATCACGCTGCGCTTCTGGTCGAGATAGGCGCGCACCGCGTTGGCGACGCCGACGCCGCCGACGATCAGCGCCGTCAGCCCGACAAGAGTCAGGAACTGCGAGAAGCGGGTGATGTTCGCCGTCAGCGACGGCGCGGCGTTGGCGCTGGTGCGGATCGACCAGCCGGCCGCCGGAAAGCGCTTCTCGGCATCCGTGCGAATGGCCGCGAGCTGCGTCGGGTCGGCGACCTTCACCTTGTAGCTATGCTCAACAAGGCTTCCTGTCTGCACCAGGCCGCTCACGGCCAGCGCCTCGGCCGAGACCATCAGGCGGGGAGCAAAGCCGAAGCCGTCGGACAAGGCGTCCGGCTCGCGCACGATCGTGCCGGCGATCCGGATCCTGGCGTTGCCGAGAAGGATCTCATCTCCCACCTGCACGCCAAGACGGTCGAGCAGCAGCGGTGCCACGACGGCGCCAAAGGTCTCGCCATCGCGCGCCAGCAGCTCATGCAGCGGACGGTTCGGCTCGCTTTCCAGCGCGCCGTAGAGCGGGTAGGCGACATCGATCGCCTTCAGTTCGACCAGCGCCTGGTTGGATCCGTCGGGCAACCGCGCCATCGAGCGCAAGCCGGCGGAAACCGCGACGGTTCCGAGACTGTCGAGATAGGCCCGCTCGTCGGACGTCGCGACGCGATTGTTAAGCTCAAAGCGGATGTCGCCGGCGAGCAGTTCCTGCCCCTGCGTGGCGATCGTCGCGGTGATCGATTGCGACAGCGAATTGACGCCGGCAATCGCCGCGGTCCCGAGCGCGATGCAGGCGAGGAAAATGTAGAAACCTCTAAGCCCGCCACGCATTTCGCGCAGTGCCAGGCGAAGGGCAAGCAGCGGCCGCAGCCGAACCGATGACGCGCCGCTCATGCCGAGGCCGCCTCCTGGCGCGGCGTCACTGCAAGCGGCCCCGCCTCGCCGCCGGCGACGATCTCGCCGGAGCGGACGCGGACCTGCCGCACGCAACGCGCGGCAAGTGCCGCATCATGCGTCACGAGCACGAGTGTCATGCCGCGGTCACGCTGTTCGGCGAAAAGCAGATCGGCGATCTGGCGTCCGGTGTCGGCGTCGAGGTTGCCGGTCGGCTCGTCGGCGATCAGCAGTTTCGGCGAAGGCGCCAAGGCGCGAGCGATCGCCACACGCTGCTGTTCGCCGCCGGAAAGCTGGCCGGGATAGTGGCTGAGCCGCTCGCCGAGACCGACGGCGACGAGTTCCTTGCGCGCGATCTCGAAGGCGCCGGCCACATTGGCGAGTTCGAGCGGCACCGCGACGTTTTCGAGCGCGGTCATGTTGGGGATGAGGTGGAAGGACTGAAAGACGATGCCGATGTTGCGCCCGCGGAAGTCCGCCACCCGGTCCTCGTCAAGCCGATGCAACGGCGTACCGTCGATGACGATCTCACCGCTATCCAGCCGCTCGAGCCCGGCAAGCACCATCAACAACGTCGACTTCCCCGAACCCGACGGACCGACGATGCCGACGGACTCGCCGGCATCGATCGTGAGGCTCATGCCCTTCAGCACGTGCACCGAGGCCGCCGCCTCCCCGAGGGTCAGATCCGCGTTTTTGAGTTCGATGATGGTGCTGGCCAAGCGAAACAACCCTATATGAACGAAATGGGGAACAGAAACGGCATTCGGGATTTAGGAACAGGCCCATGGCATTAAAAGGATTTCAACGGGTTTTCTTGGCACTGACGATGACAATTGCGTTATCATCGGCAGCACGCGCCGAGACGATCAGCCTCGTGGGGTTCGGCGACAGCCTGATGGCGGGCTATCAGCTCCCGCCGCAGGACGCCTTCCCCGCTCGGCTCGAAAAGGCGCTGAAGGAAAAGGGCCTGGACGTGACGATCGCGAACGCCGGCGTTTCCGGCGACACCTCATCCGGCGGTCTTGCCCGCATCGACTGGTCCGTGCCCGATGGCACAAAGGGCGTGATCCTCGAGCTTGGCGCCAACGATGCGCTGCGCGGTATCCCGCCGGAAGAGACCCGCAAGAACATCGAGGCGATGATTACGCGCCTCAAGGACCGTGGCATTCCGGTGCTGCTCGCGGGCATGATGGCACCGCCGAACATGGGCGCCGACTATGCCGCCCGCTTCAACCCGATCTTCCCGGAGCTCGCCGAAAAATATGGGCTGGAACTCTACCCGTTCTTCCTCGACGGCGTGGTGACCGAGGCGAAGCTCAAGCTCGAAGACGGCATGCATCCCAATGGCGACGGCGTCGGCGTAATGGTCGAGAAGGCACTGCCTATCGTCGAACGCTTTCTGGCAACCTTGAATAAGACGGAGTGATGACATCGTCCACAGTTAAGGGAACGTTAATATTCGTAAGTGTCAAATACTAGTTGCGTGCAGACTCGATGCGTGATTCGCTGAGACATCTGCAAGAGATTCGGGGAGCTCGCCATGCCGAGACTATTCACCGCCCTCGAAATTCCGCGCAATGCAGCAATGAGTCTTTCGTTGCTGCGCGGAGGACTTCCCGGAGCTCGCTGGATAGATGTGGAGAACTACCACATCACCTTGCGCTTCATCGGTGACGTCGACTGGCGCACCGCCGACGAGATCATCGACAAGCTCGATCGGATCGAAAGACCGGAATTCCAACTGCAGCTGACCGGCACCGGCGCTTTCGGCTCGAAGAAGCCGCATTCCGTCTGGGCCGGCGTCAGCAACCACCCGGAAATGTACGCCCTTCAGGCCGAGATCGAGCGCATCTGCCAGCGGCTCGGGCTCGGGCCGGATCCGCGAAAATTCACGCCGCATGTGACGCTCGCCCGGCTGCGCTCAAGCCGCGTCGAGGATGTGGTCGAGTACCTCTCCGGACGCGGTAATTTCATGACTTCGCTCTTCACCGTCTCGCGCTTCGTGCTTCTGTCATCGCGCGACTCGGTCGGTGGCGGGCCATACCTCACGGAAGAGGTCTTCCCGCTTCACGAGGCGCGGTCACCGAACCTTTCGAGCAACGACGAGCACCCGGCTTCGAACATCTGGTAGAGCGCCTCGAAGGCTTCTGGCCCTTCGTAATAGGGGTCCGGGACATCCTGATTGCGGGCGGACGCATAGTCGAGGAAGAGATGCACCTTCTCGGCCGCATCGGCGGGCGCCAAGCGCTTGAGCGTGCGGACATTGTTTTCGTCCATGCCGAGGATCAGGTCGAAATCCCGGAAATCGTCCGGCCGAACCTGGCGCCCGCGCAGCGCAGAGATGTCGATCCCGCGCCGCCGCGCCGCCTGGATCGAGCGGTTGTCGGGCGGATCGCCGATGTGCCAGGCACCGGTTCCGGCCGAATCCACCTGCAGCGCTGGTGCCAATCCCTTTTGCTCGGCCAATGCGCGCAGCACACCCTCGGCCAGCGGCGACCGGCAGATATTGCCGAGACAAACGAAAAGAACTCTGACCGGTTTCATGCTATTCAATTTCGACAGGACTGGAGATTGATGCGCATTTATACGCAGCAGCTCGGCCTTCGAACAGGTCGATGTGTGGGAGAGAGACGATGACTGCGGAAAAGCTCGACGAGGCAACGATTGCCGAAAACCTGCACAAGATGGAAGGCTGGGTGCGAGCCGAAGACGGCAACTCGATCTGGAAGGCGTTCCGCTTCAAGAACTTCGTCGAAGCCTTCGGTTTCATGACCGAGTGCGCGATCGTCGCCGAAAAATTCAACCATCATCCCGAATGGTTCAACGTCTACAATCGCGTCGACGTAACCCTGACCACCCATGATGCCGGTGGGCTGACGGAACTCGACTTCAAATTGGCGGCGCGCATGGACAAGGCGGCGGCCGGCCGGATGCCGGATCATTTGAAATAGCACGGCCGATCCCCATATTGAGAAACGCCAGAGCATCCCGCTTTCAAGCGGAAAGCGGATAAGATGCTCTGGAATCAAAATGCTAGAGCGCCGGAAGCGGGACGATGGACGACATCAAGATCGGTGAAATTCTCTTGCCAGGCGAAGAATCCGAGCAGGAGCGCCGGGAAAAGCGCGTGAAGCGACGCTTCTGGCCGACCTTTCGGCGCGCTGCCCGGCAGATCCCGTTCAGCCGCGATCTCGTCGCCGCCTATTACTGCGCGATTGACCCGAAGACGCCGACACGCACCCGCGGCATTCTGCTCGCAGCGCTCGCTTATTTCGTGCTGCCGCTCGACTTCCTGCCCGACGTGCTGGCAGTGGTCGGTTTCTCCGACGACGTGGCGGTGCTGACCGCGGCCTTCGCCGCCATCAGCGGACAGATCAAGGAAACGCACTATACCAAGGCCGACGAGACGCTGGCCGACACGCCCGAGGGCTGATGTTGAAAGCCGGCCGCCAGGTTGTGGCGCCCCATTCCTGCCCGAAAGTCAAACTCTTGCCCGAATCTTTGTGGCATAGACTTGCAAATGACGCTGGTCGCACGGTTAGGCGCGGCTGGCGCCATGTAATGGCTTGGGGCAGGAAACCTTCTGGAACAGCATTCCGAGGCGACGCGCATCCGGCATCGACCCTTGGTTCGCTCACCGCGAATCATCGGGTGAAAGACGCTGGGGCAGATGGGGCAAACCGCCCCATTTCGGGGCTAAACCCGCGGTTTTCAGCCTTCGTTGACGGTTTGGTAACCTGAATTAAGTCAAAACAAATCAAATCATGACTACGCGTCGCCCGTCTGACCTGTTTCGGGTGATCGAAAAGCAAGAAAAGCGGCAGGACCTCATGTTTGTAAGAAAGATCGCAACCGCAATCGCACTCGTTCTGGCAACCGCCAGCATGGCTGCCGCTCAGTCTCCGACGCGCATCCAGCAGTTCAACGCCTGGGGCGCCTATTCCTACAACGCCGGCGGCGGCAAGGTCTGCTACGTCCTCTCGGTTCCGAAGGAAAAGAGCCCGGCCGGCGTCGACCACGGCGACATCTTCTTCCTCGTATCCCAGCGCCCGGGCCAGAACATCAGCTATGAGCCGCAGGCGATGATGGGCTACCCCCTTCAGGAAAACTCCAAGGTCAACGTCGTCATCGACGGCCGCACCTTCGTGATGTTTACCAAGGGCAACTCCGCCTGGGTGGAAAACGCGGCGGAAGAACCGGCGCTCGTCGCCGCGATGAAGACCGGCAAGGCCATGTCGGTCAACGCCAAGTCGCGCAAGGGCACGGCCACCTCCTACTCCTATTCGCTCTCGGGCATCTCGGCTGCGCTGAAGCAGATCGAAGCCTGCAAGTAATCCAGGCATGTCACGCAGTGTGCAGCGGTCTTGCGGCACAACAGGCGTGAAAGCCATGGCGAAGAACCAGACATTGGGCCGGCTGCGAAGCCGGCCTTTTGCATTCAAAGGGTCTGCCTCGTGACTCCGGGCCAAAACAATGCTAAAGCCCGGCCCAACTTGAGAGCCTCCGCGCCCTGATTGGCCGCTTTCGATGGCTCGACCGATTTCAATTCGCGCATCAGGACGAATTCCGGACCCGCTCTCCGGACGGCCTCACGCTGTACGACAGGACATCAAGAGCATGGCAGCCACTGAAATTCTGAACCGGGTGGAGATCGCTAGGGCACCGCAGGTGCGCGCAGCGCCCGAAGCGGAGAAGCCGTCGCTGATCGGCCTCCTGCGCGAGGACATGGCGAAGGCCCTCGTCGAAAAGGGCGTGCCGGAGCGCCAGGTCAAGATGCGCGTCAGTCAGCTCTGGCACTGGCTCTACGTGCGCGGCGTCTCCGACTTCGACCACATGACGAACGTGTCGAAGGACATGCGCGAGATGCTGAAGCAGCATTTCACCATTGCCCGGCCCGAAATCGTCGAGGAGCAGATCTCCGGCGACGGCACCCGCAAGTGGCTGCTGCGCTTCCCGGCACGCGGTGCCGGCCGCCCGGTCGAGATCGAGACCGTTTACATCCCCGAAGAAGGCCGCGGCACGCTCTGCATTTCGAGCCAGGTCGGCTGCACACTCACCTGTTCCTTCTGTCACACGGGCACGCAGAAGCTGGTGCGCAATCTGACGGCCGAAGAAATCCTGGCGCAGCTGCTGCTTGCCCGCGACCGGCTCGGCGATTTCCCGGAGCGCGACACGCCACAGGGCGCGATCGTGCCGGCCGAGGGCCGCAAGATCACCAACATCGTGATGATGGGCATGGGCGAGCCGCTCTACAATTTCGAACACGTCAAGACCGCACTGCTGATCGCGTCTGACGGCGAGGGCCTGTCGCTCTCCAAGCGCCGCATCACGCTCTCGACCTCCGGCATCGTGCCGGAAATCTACCGCACCGGCGAAGAGATCGGCGTCATGCTGGCGATCTCGCTGCACGCGGTGCGCGACGACCTGCGCGACATGCTGGTGCCGATCAACAAGAAGTACCCCCTGAAGGAACTGATGGACGCCTGCCGCGCCTATCCGGGTCTCTCGAACGCCCGCCGCATCACCTTCGAATATGTGATGCTGAAGGATGTCAACGACAGCCTCGAAGACGCCAAGCAACTGGTGAAGCTCCTGAAGGGGGTACCGGCGAAGATCAACCTCATCCCCTTCAACCCGTGGCCTGGCACCAACTACCAGTGCTCCGACTGGGAACACATCGAGAAGTTTGCTGACTTCATCAACCAGGCCGGTTATGCCTCTCCGATCCGCACGCCGCGCGGTCGCGACATTCTCGCCGCCTGCGGCCAGCTGAAGTCGGAATCCGAGCGCATGCGCAAGGTCGACCGCCTTGCCTTCGAGGCGATGATGATCGCCAATCACGGCGAGGACTGAGACGAACCGCCTGCCCCGCGGCGGTTTTCCGGTCCCGGCTCGCCGGGATCGATGAAGAACTTTGATGGGTGATGCAGTTCCTATCGATTGATTTCATTCTCCCGGTTTCCTAAGAAAGCGGGAAATCAATTCAGGAGGACAACCCATGCGCTCACTTCTCATCGCCCTTGCCGCCACGGTGGCATTCACTCTGCCGGCCCGTGCCGATGAGGTGACCGTCGCCGTGACCGCGATCGTCGAGCATCCGGCGCTCGATGCCGCCCGCGACGGCGTGAAGGATGCGCTGGCTGCCGCCGGCTACAAGGAAGGCGAGAACCTCAAGTTCATCTACGAGTCGGCCCAGGGCAACCCGGCAACCGCCGCCCAGATCGCCCGCCAGTTCGCCGGCGAGGCACCGAATGTGATCGTGCCGATCTCGACGCCGTCGGCCCAGGCCGTCGTCTCCTCGACCCGCGACATTCCGGTTGTCTTCACCGCCGTTTCCGATCCGCTCGGCGCGCAGCTCGTCAAGGACATGGACAAGCCCGGCGGCAACGTCACCGGCCTCTCCGACATGTCGCCGGTTGCCGAACACGTCGCGCTGATCAAGGAAATCCTGCCGAACGCCAAGTCGATCGGCTATCTCTACAATTCCGGTGAAGCCAACTCCGTTTCGCTGCTTGCAGTTCTCAAGACCGAAGCCGAAAAGGCCGGCCAGACCGTCGTCGAATCCGCCGCCACCAAGTCGGCTGAAGTTCAGGGTGCGGCCCGCGCCCTCGTCGGTCGCGCCGATGCGATCTACGTGCCCACCGACAACACGATCATCTCCGCGCTGGAAGGCGCCGTCGCTGTCGCTGAAGAAGCCAAGCTGCCGCTCTTCACCGCCGACACGGATTCGGTTGCCCGCGGCTCGCTCGCAGCCCTCGGCTTCAACTACTACGACGTCGGCAAGCAGACCGGCGAAGTCGTCGTGCGCATCCTCAAGGGCGAAAACCCCGGCGACATCGCCGTGAAGGTCGCCGCCGGTTCCGACCTGGTGATCAACAAGAAGGCCGCCGAGAAAATGGGCGTCACCCTTCCGGAAAGTGTCGTAAAGCGCGCAACGCGCGTCGTTGAATAAGGCTTTCTGCCTTTTCAGGTTCAAGTTTGTTGCGTTTTGCCCGCCTCCGTTCCATACGGGGGCGGTTCGCTATGAGGGGCCTGCATCCTTGGGATTGAGGGGCCGCTCCGAAGTTCTAAGCCGCACATGCGCCCGGCCACAGATGGCCCCATGTGCCAGGCGGGAGCGTCGCATAAGGACAACCACGCGCGACACGTAGAAAAGAGGGTCTGGGGTTGAGTCTAATCGCTTTCTGGGGAGCCGTGGAACTGGGGCTGGTCTACGCCTTTGTTGCCGTCGGCGTCTTTCTTGCATTCCGGGTACTCGATTTCCCCGACCTGACCGTCGACGGATCGTTTCCGCTGGGCGCCGCCGTCACCGCCGTTCTGATCATTGCCGGCGTCAACCCATGGCTTGCCGCCTGCGTGGCGATGGTCGCGGGGGCTGCCGCCGGTATCGTCACGGCGATGCTCAACGTGCGCTTCAAGATCCTCAACCTGCTCGCCTCGATCCTGACGATGATCGCGCTGTTCTCGGTCAACCTGCGCGTCATGGGCAAGCCGAACGTCGCGCTGATCAATGCCGACACGATGCTGTCGCCCTTCTACGGTCTCGGTCTTCGTGATTTCTACGTCCGGCCGCTGTTCATCGGCGTGCTCGTCGTCATCGCCGTCATCATCGTCTGGCGCTTCCTTGAGAGCGATGCCGGTCTCGCGATGCGCGCCACCGGCGCCAATGCCCGCATGGCTCGCGCGCAAGGGGTCGACACCAACCGCCAGATCTATCTGGGCATGGCGATCTCCAACGCGCTCGTCGCCTTCGGCGGCGCGCTCTTTGCCCAGACCAACGGTTTCGCCGATGTCACCTCGGGCGTCGGAACCATCGTCGTCGGCCTTGCCGCCGTCATTATCGGCGAGACGCTGCTCGGCGCGCGCGGCATCCTGATCGCACTGATCGGCTGCGTGCTCGGCTCGATCCTCTACCGCATCGCCATTCAGTTGGCGCTGTCGACCGACATGCTCGGGCTGCAGGCCTCCGACCTTAACTTCGTCACCGCCGCGCTCGTCACCTTCGCCCTCGTCCTTCCCCGCCTGCGTCGTGGAGGTGCGGCATGATCAGCGTCAACAACATCCAGGTCGTCTTCGGCAAGGGTACGCCGCTGCAGAAGCAGGCGCTGAATGGCGTTAGCCTGACGATCGAACAAGGCTCCTTCGTCACCGTCATCGGCTCCAATGGCGCCGGCAAATCGACACTTCTCGGCGTGCTCGCCGGCGATGTGCTGCCGAGCGAAGGCCAGGTGATGATCGGCAAGACCGATGTCAGCCGCAAGGGCACCGCCGCCCGCGCCGGCCTCGTCGCCCGTGTCTTTCAGGATCCGCTGACCGGCAGCTGCGGCGCTCTCTCCATCGAGGAGAACCTGGCACTTGCCGCCAAGCGCGGCGAGGCGCGCGGCCTGACTGCCGCGCTCGGCCCCAAGCGCCGCGAGCATTTCCGCGAGCGCATCGCCGAACTCAACCTCGGCCTTGAAAACCGCATGGGCGATCGCATGGATCTGCTCTCCGGCGGCCAGCGCCAGGCGGTTTCGCTGGTCATGGCGACGCTCGCGGGTTCCGAAGTGCTGCTGCTCGATGAGCACACCGCAGCGCTCGACCCGGGCATGGCCGAGTTCGTGATGAACCTCACCCAGAAGATCGTCTCGGAGCGCAAGCTGACGACGATGATGGTCACCCATTCGATGCGCCAGGCGCTCGATTACGGCCACCGCACCATCATGCTGCACGGCGGCGAGATCGTACTCGACGTCGCCGGCGACAGCCGCAAGGAATTGCAGGTCGAGGACCTGATCGCCATGTTCCGCCGCATCCGCGGCCAGACGCTCGACGACGACGCCCTGCTGATCGGCTGATCCGGTCTGCCTGTCTCGCGGTCACAGCCGGCCCCTCATCTGCCTGCCGGCATCTTCTCCCCGTTGCCACGGGGAGAAGAGACAAGTGGCAGTCTCTCAGTCCTTTTTCGGCAGATGGCGTGGGTTGCAACCTATGACCGCTTTACACTTCGCCTGAAAGCACCCCCAACAATCACCGTTTCCGCCGAACAGTGCGGCACGTGTTCTTCTCCCCGCAAGCGGGGAGAAGATGCCGGCAGGCAGATGAGGGGCGAAACTGTCCGCTTACCGCGCCGTCGTCATGAAGATCTTGACCGCAAACACCGAAAAGACCCCGGCGAAGCTGTAATCGAGCGCTCGCATCACGCCCCTGTTGCGCTGCAGCCAGGAGGCCAGCCAATCGGCGGTGAACACCACCAGCATATTGACCGGCATGCCGATCAGGATGAACAGCAGGCCGAGGAACAAAAGCTTGCCGGTGACCGAAGGATCGTCGGCGCTGACGAACTGCGGCAGGAAGGTCATGAAGAAGATGATGACCTTGGGATTGAGCAGGTTCACCCAGAAGCCGGCCGAAATGTTGGCAAGCGCGGTGCCCTCCGTGACCTCGACCTTCTGAACGGAAATGCTCGAACCAAAGCGGATCGCCTGCACCGCAAGCCACAGAAGATAGGCGGCACCACCGGTCTTGAGGATGGTGAAGGCGGTGGGCGAAGCGGTGATCAGCGCCGAAATGCCGAAGGCGACGAGAAGCGTATGCACGACGATGCCGAAGCTGGTGCCGAGCACCACGAAGAGTGCCGCCTTCTTGCCCTGAGCCAGAGCCCGGCTGATCGAAAGCGTCATGTCCGGGCCGGGCGTCGCCGCCAGAAGCAGCGTTGCGGCGGCGAAGGTGGCGAGGGTCGGCAGGCCAGGAATGAAGTCCATCGTCAGTCACCTCGGGGCAAGATCGCCCCCTCTAACGCCACGCCTTCGCTTTTGCCAGCGGATTCGCGCCATGGCGCGTTCTAGCGCTTGTATCGCCGCAGGTTCTGGCTAAAGTGCCGCAGATTTGCACGCGGCATCGCCGCCCTCCCCAAGACCAGACGGACGGAAACCATGGCATCGCATAAAGACGTGAAAAAGGTCGTTCTCGCCTATTCGGGCGGTCTCGACACCTCGATTATCCTGAAGTGGCTGCAGACCGAACTCGGCGCGGAAGTCGTCACCTTCACCGCTGACCTCGGCCAAGGCGAAGAGCTCGAGCCGGCGCGCAAGAAGGCCGAAATGCTCGGCATCAAGGAGATCTACATCGAGGACGTCCGCGAGGAATTCGTCAAGGATTTCGTCTTCCCGATGTTCCGCGCAAATGCCGTCTATGAAGGCGTCTACCTGCTCGGCACCTCGATCGCACGCCCGCTGATTTCCAAGCACCTGATCGACATCGCCAAGAAGACCGGTGCCGACGCCATCGCCCATGGCGCCACCGGCAAGGGCAATGACCAGGTTCGCTTCGAGCTTTCGGCCTATGCTCTGAACCCGGATATCAAGATCATCGCTCCCTGGCGCGACTGGTCGTTCAAAAGCCGCACCGACCTGCTCGAATTCGCCGAGAAGCACCAGATCCCGGTTGCCAAGGACAAGAAGGGCGAGGCGCCGTTCTCCGTCGACGCCAACCTGCTGCACTCCTCCTCCGAGGGCAAGGTTCTCGAAGATCCGGCCCAGGAAGCCCCGGAATACGTGCATATGCGCACGATCTCGCCGGAAGCCGCTCCGGACCAGGCGACCGTCATCAAGATCGGCTTCGAGCGTGGTGACGCCGTCTCGATCAACGGCGTGCGCCTGTCGCCCGCCTCTCTGCTTGCCAAGCTTAACGAGTACGGCCGCGACAACGGCATCGGCCGTCTCGATCTCGTCGAGAACCGCTTCGTCGGCATGAAGTCGCGCGGCGTCTATGAGACCCCCGGCGGCACGATCCTGCTCGCCGCGCACCGCGCGATCGAATCGATCACGCTCGACCGGGGTGCCGCACACCTCAAGGACGAGCTGATGCCGCGTTACGCCGAGCTGATCTACTACGGCTTCTGGTTCTCGCCGGAGCGCGAAATGCTGCAGGCAGCGATCGACAAGAGCCAGGAGCATGTCGAGGGCGAAGTGACGCTGAAGCTCTACAAGGGCAACGTTATGACCATCGGCCGCGAAAGCGACAAGTCGCTCTATTCCGACAAACTCGTCACCTTCGAGGACGACCAGGGCGCCTACGACCAAAAGGATGCCGCCGGCTTCATCAAGCTCAACGCGCTGCGCCTGCGCACGCTGGCTGCGCGCAACCGCTAAGTCGGTAAGCGCTGAAAGACAAAGCCTCCGCGATCCGTTCGCGGAGGCTTTTTTGTTTCCGCTACTCCGCCGCCTCCAGCAGCGGATCCTCGCGGTCAACGGCCGCCGCCAGCGGCTTCAGCCGAACCGTCCGGCGATACCAGACATAGCTGAGGATAGAGACGAGGCCGAAGCTCGGAATGATCGTGCCGAGTGCCAGCACCGGGACCCCCACCGCAGCGGCGATCGCGCCACCGAGCAGGCCTGAGCCCATCTGGACGAAGCCCATCATCGCGGATGCCGTGCCGGCGATATCGGGAAAGGGCGCCATCGCCGCCGTCATCATGTAGGGCATGACGAAGGCGATGCCGAAGGCATAGACGCCGATCGGCAGCATGACCGAAAGGAAGCTCGGCGACAGCGCGTGCATGCTGTAGGCGAGGATCAGGCTGGCGAGACCGATGAAGACGAGGCCTGCCGGTACCAGCGCCTGCGGCGTGAACCGGCGCATCAGCAGCCGTACCACCACCGTTCCCGAAAAGAACAGCCCCGACTGCATCAGCATGCCGACACCGAACTCGGTCGGCGTCAGGCCGACTTCGTTGATCAGCACAAAAGGCAGCATCGTCGCCCAGGCATAGAGCGCGCCGACAGCTCCGCCGATGACGAGCGTCGAGGAGACGAAGCGGCTGTCGCTCACCAACCTGCGATAGGCCGCCAAGATCGGCCTTAGGTGTCCCTTGCTCGGATCGGGCGTCGCGGTCTCGGCCATAAAGAACTGCACGGTGATGCAAGCCATGGCGGCAAAGCCGACCATCAGCAAGAAGATCGACTGCCAGCCGAAAAGGCCGAGCGCCAGACCGCCGAGCGTCGGCGATAAGGCTGGCCCCAGCGCCAGCATCATGCCGATCATGTTCATGATCCGCGCCGCTTCGGTCCCGGTGAACTGGTCCCGCACGATCGCCCGCGCCACCGTCATACCGACGGAAGCACCGATACCCTGAACCAGGCGCCCGGCAAGCAGCTCCGCAACCGACGGCGCAAAGGCAGACATCAGGCTGCCGACGAGATAGATCGCCATGAAGATCAGCGTCGCGCGGCGGCGCCCGATGACGTCGGATAGCGTGCCGGAAACGAGCTGGGCAAAGGCGAAGCCGGCGAAATAGAGCGACAGCGTCATCTTGATCGCCGCTTCGCTCGACGAAAACGCCCGCACCAGCTCCGGCATCGCCGGCGTATAGAGCGCCATGGAAACTGGCCCGAGCGCCACCAGGAACGCCCCGATGATGCTGGTGCGCCGCTCGCTCATGCGACGCGTCATTGCGAGGCTCCAGGCTGGTCCTCGGACTTCTCCGCTGTCTCCTTGCCGGCAAGGCACGGGTCAAGCTCACGCAAGTTGTCGCGCAGGATGCGCAGATTGGCGCAGAGAACCTCGCGCGTCGCCTCGTCGAGCCCGGCAGTATAGGCGTTCATCATCTCCCTGAGCCCCGTCATCAGCTCGGTGAGCAGCGGACCGGCCTTCTCGGTGATGGCGACGTTCTTGGCGCGGCGATCCGCCGGATCCGGTACGCGGGCAACAAGGCCCATCGCCTCCAGCCGATCGAGATAGGCCGAAAGCGTCATCGGCTCGATGCCCATGCGGGTGGCGATCTCGGCCTGCTTGATGCCCTCTTTCAGCGCCACCTGGATCAGCGTGCGCGCCTCGCCGGGGGTGATGCCCAGGTCCATGGCATTGACCTTGCGGTCGAAAGCCCCGCGCAAAAGGCGCGAGACGTCCGTGAGCAGCATTCCGATGGTTTCGGATTCAAGTTTGAAGGGCATCAGGATCATTCACAAATGATATAATAAGTTTTTCTTATCATATCTCCTGACGCTGTTCAACGCGCCACTGGTTGCGGCTAGCCTTCGAGCTCCTCGCGCAGCATTTCGAGCTCCAGCCATTCCTCCTCCATGCGGGCGAGATCCGCACGTAGCTTCTCCAGTTCCTGCGCGAGCTTCGCAAAGGCGTTTGGATCTTTTGTGAAAAGCTTGGGATCAGCCATCTTTTCTTCGCGCTTGGCGGCCTCGGCCTCTGCCTTGGCGATCTCCTTCGGCAGGTTTTCGAGCGCGAATTTCTGCTTGTAGGAAAGCTTGCCCTTGGCGGCCTTCGGCGCATCGGCGGAGGGTGCAGCGGCGTCGGCTTTGGCCTTTTCCGCCTTCTCTGCCTTGCGCTTTTCTTCAATCGCGCCCTTGCGCTGCGCCATCATGTCGGAATAGCCGCCAGCATATTCGATCCAGCGGCCATCCGGCTCCTCCGGGTTTGCCGGCGCGATCGTCGAGGTGACGGTGCGATCGAGAAAGTCACGGTCGTGGCTGACGAGAATGACCGTTCCGGCAAAGCCGGCGACGATCTCCTGCAACAGGTCCAGCGTCTCGATGTCGAGGTCGTTGGTCGGCTCGTCGAGGATCAGAAGATTGGTCGCCCGCGAAAGAATGCGCGCCAGCATCAGCCGAGCGCGCTCGCCACCCGAGAGCTCGCGGATCGGCGTGCGCGCCTGTTCCGGCTGGAACAGGAAATCCTTCATGTAGCCGGTAACGTGGCGCTGCTCACCGTTGACAAGCAGGTTGTCGCCGCGCCCGTCGGTCAGGTAATGGGCCAGCGTGTCGTCCAGGTTGAGGTCTTCGCGCTTCTGGTCGAGCGTCGCCATTTCGAGGTTGGTGCCGAGCTTGACCGTGCCTGTGTCCGGCTCGATCTGACCGGTCAACATCTTGAGGAGCGTCGTCTTGCCGGCACCGTTCGGACCGACGAGACCGATGCGGTCACCGCGATGGACGCGGATCGAGAAGGGCGCGACGATGGTGCGGTCACCATAGGCCTTGCTGACCTTTTCGGCCTCGATCACCAGCTTGCCGGACTCCTTGGCGTCAGCTGCCGTTGCCTGCACGGTGCCTTGAGGCCCCTTGTGGCCGCGATAGACCGCGCGCATGGTCTGCAACTCGCCGAGGCGGCGCATGTTGCGCTTGCGCCGCGCCGTCACGCCGTAGCGCAGCCAGTGCTCCTCGCGCTCGATCGCCTTGCCGAGCTTGTGCTGCTCCAGTTCCTCGGCCTCCAGCACCTCGTCGCGCCAGGCTTCGAAATGGCCAAAGCCGCGATCGAGCCGGCGCGACTGGCCACGGTCGAGCCAAACGGTCGCCGTCGAGACCTTCTCCAGGAAGCGCCGGTCGTGCGAGATCAACACCAGCGCCGAACGGCTGCGGGTAAGCTCCTCTTCCAGCCATTCGATCGTCGGCAGGTCGAGATGGTTGGTCGGTTCGTCAAGCAGCAAGATGTCAGGTTCCGGCGCCATGACGCGCGCCAGTGCGGCACGGCGCGCCTCACCGCCCGAAAGGCGCGTCGGGTCTTCTTCGCCGGTCAGGCCCAGATGCTGCAGCAGGTAGGCGACGCGATAGGGATCGTCGCTCGGTCCGAGGCCGGCTTCGGCATAGGCCTGCACCGTGTCGTAGCCGTCGAAATCCGGCGCCTGGTGGAGATAGCGGATGGTCGCTGAGGGATGGCGGAACACCTCGCCCGACTGTGCCTCTGAAAGGCCCGCGGCGATCTTCATCAAGGTCGACTTGCCCGAGCCATTGCGCCCGACAAGGCAGATGCGATCGCCCGGTTCCACTTGCAGATTGGCACCGGCAAGCAGCGGCGCGCCGCCGAAGGTCAAGAAGATATCGTCGAGTTTCAGAATTGGGGGCGCCAAGGCTCAGGCTCCGGAAAGATCATAGGGGCGGGCAAGCACGATGGCGCGTCCGCTCTTGAGGCTGAAGCGAAGGGGACCCTCCGCGACGTTGGAAACGGTTCGGGACGATCCGAACGGCAGGGTGAAATCGTCAAGCGGATAGCGCGCATTGACGATCGAAAGGCCGGTCAGCTCGGTCAATCCCAGCACGGAAAAGAGACAACCTTTCGGCAGGTCGAGATCGAGCGTGCCTGCCAGCAGCGGGTAGGCTTCTTCCTCGCCCGAGGTCATCAGCACCGAAAGCCCGCGCTCGGCAAGCGCTGCGGCCTGCAGCAGGTGCAGGAAGGCATGGTCGCTGCGGCTGCCGCCAAGCGCGCCGGCAAAGATCAGCCGATCAGCGCCGCGGGACAACGCAGCCTCGACCGCGATCTCGCCATCCGTCGCAGCCTTTGCCGCCGGGTAGGGCTCGCGTGGAACGGAGGCGAACTCGGACAGCAGGGCGTCTTCGGTCGAATCGAAATCGCCGACCCAGACATCCGGCACGACGCCGAGCAAGCGGGCATGGCGCATGCCGCCGTCAGCGGCAACGAAGCGGCTGCCGCTGAGCTGCTCTGTCAGCCGGCTGGTCACCGAGAGGGCGCCGCCAAGCAATATGGTGAAGGTCGATCGAGCCATGGCAATGCCCATAGCGCAAAGGATCGCGGAAGGAAAACGAAGAAAACCGCAAACCGCTGCGATCGCAGCAATTTGCCGAAGCCGTCAGTGTCCTTCCGGCACCGGTTCCGGGAATAGCATGCCGGCATAGATCCCGGGTGTTGAATCGGGAATTTCGATCGCGCCGGCCACGCGCTCGTAGAACTTCGCCGGGCCGACGCCACCGATGACCGCATAGCCGTAGCCCGCCTCGCGCATCGCCGTCAGGCTTGCAAGCAGCAGCGCCTCGCCGATGCCCTGCCCACGCATACCTTCATCGACGCCGGTTGGGCCGAAGAAGCCGAGCGCTGTCACGTCGTGGCAGGCAAAGCCGACGATCTTTTCGTCGTGCACCGCGACGTGCATGCGTGTCGGGGTCGAGGAGAAGGCAGCTTCCGCTTCGCCTGCCCAGCCGGCGCCAAACGTCTTTTCGATCCAGGAGACCACCAGACGGCGTTCCGGCGCCATGGCGCGACGGATGCTGATGCCTGAACCAAGCCGCGACTGGGGCTCTGCCGGAAGGGCATAAAGGCGAACTAGCATATCTGGCATGGGATTTCCTCCTTGCGGCCAAGCGTGATGGTGTCATAGCGCAGTTGCCGGTTGGCGAAAACGCCCGACAGAAAATGGGCTCGCCCCATGCGTCGCCCATTCCAAACACCGCTTGCCATGAAGCCGCCGCAGCGGTAAATCTCTTGCCGCTCTAACGGGGTGCCTCCCGACCGCATGGCGGCCGGAGGCTGAGAGGCGTCAAAACGCCAACCCGCGGAACCTGATCCGGCTCATACCGGCGGAGGGATTAGACGCGATCGCACCGATACGCCCTTTTCCCGTGCAACAACGAACTTTGGGAGAGGTGCTTCGCATGTCCAATTCATCACAGCTCAAAATACTTAGCCGGCTAGCGCTGGCCGCAAGCGCAAGCCTTGTTTTCACCGGTTATGCCGCCGCTGCCGACAAGACGCTGACCGTCTACACCTATGAAAGCTTCATCACCGAATGGGGGCCGGGCGCCAAGGTGGCGGAAGCCTTCGAAAAGACCTGCGAATGCAAGGTCAACTATGTCGGTGTTGCCGATGGCGTCGAACTCTTGACGCGCCTAAAGCTCGAGGGTGCTGCCTCGAAGGCCGACATCGTGCTCGGTCTCGACACCAACCTCGTGGCGGAAGCAAAGGCAACGGGCTTCTTCGCACCGCATGGCATCGAAGCGAAGGACCTGAAGGTGCCCGGCAACTTCTCCGACGACACCTTCCTGCCCTATGACTACGGCCATTTCGCCGTCGTCTACGACACCGAGACCCTGAAGACACCGCCGAAGAGCCTCAAGGAACTGGTCGAAGGCGACGCGTCGCAGAAGATCGTCATCGAGGACCCGCGCACCTCGACGCCGGGCCTCGGATTGCTGCTTTGGGTCAAGGCGGTCTATGGCGACGAGGCGGGTGCTGCCTGGGCGAAGCTCAAGGACCGTGTTCTGACCGTCACCCCCGGCTGGTCGGAAGCCTATGGCCTCTTCACCAAGGGCGAAGCGCCGATGGTGCTCTCCTACACCACCTCGCCCGCCTACCACATGGTCGCTGAGAACACCGAGCGCTACCAGGCGGCCACCTTCTCGGAAGGTCACTACATCCAGATCGAAGTCGCCGGCATGACCAAGAGTGCCAAGGAGCCGGAACTGGCAAAGCAGTTCCTCGCGTTCATGACCGGTCCGGAATTCCAGTCGATCATTCCGACAACCAACTGGATGATGCCGGTCGCAGCAACCAAGGAGCCGCTGCCGGACGCCTTCAACAAGCTGGTCAACCCGGAGAAGACCTTCCTGCTGCCATCGGAAGAGGTCGCGAAGAACCGCAAGGCCTGGATCGACGAGTGGCTTGCTGCCATGAGCAAGAACTGAGGCCGGATTGTTCGCACTTCGCGAAAACCGCATGACTGTTGTCGCCGGGGCGATTTGCCTCGGCGCCTTCCTGCTCTTCGTCGGCCTGGCGATCGCCGCCTTGCTCGCCCAAACCGGCGGCACGGACGAAGGCACTCTGTTCGACGCCTATATCTGGCGCGTCACCCGCTTCACGCTGCTGCAGGCAAGCCTTTCCACTCTGCTGTCCGTGCTCTTCGCGATACCGGTGGCGCGGGCGCTGGCGCGGCGGCCGCGTTTCTTCGGCCGGATCTGGCTGTTGCGGCTGATGGCGCTGCCGCTCGGCCTGCCCGTTCTCGTCGGCGCACTCGGGCTGATCGAGATCTGGGGACGCCAGGGCTTCCTCAATTCCGGCCTGCGCTGGCTCGGCCTCGAGCAACCGATCAGCATCTATGGCCTGTTCGGCATCCTGCTTGCCCATGTCTTCTTCAACATGCCGCTTGCGGCGCGCCTGTTCCTGGCCGGCCTCGAGCGCATTCCCGCCGAATACTGGCGCAGCGCTGCCAATCTCGGCATGCCCTCCCGAGCGCTCTTCCGCTTCATCGAATGGCCCGTCCTGCGCGGCCTGTTGCCAGGCGCGGCCGGCCTCGTCTTCATGCTCTGCGCCACCAGCTTCACGCTCGTGCTGACGCTTGGCGGCGGGCCCGCTGCCAGCACCATCGAGGTCGCGATCTATCAGGCGCTGCGCTTCGATTTCGATCCGCCACGCGCCATCGCGCTGTCCGGCCTGCAGATCGCCATGACCGGCGTCCTGCTTCTCATCCTCAGACGTCTGGCAACGGATCCGGAAGAGGGCATGACCGGCGGCCGAACCGTTCGACGCTTCGATGGCACAACCACAGCGGCGCTGTTCAACGATGGCGCCTGGATCATCCTGGCATTGCTCTTTCTCATCGCCCCGTTGATTGCGGTGGTCGTCTCCGGCCTGCAGGCCGATCTTCTGAAGCTCGCGCGCGATCCGAGCGTGCACCGGGCACTGATGACGAGTGCGGCGATCGCGCTCGCCTCGGCACTCGCCTCCGTCGCCATGGCGGCCGTGATGATCCGCGCCGCGGCGACGGTCACCGCGCCACGCCATGCGGGCGCGCCGGCACACGGCCTTGCCGGTGCGATCGGCGCCAGTACCTCGCTGATCCTGCTGGTGCCGCCTGTCGTGCTCGGCGCCGGCTGGTTTCTGCTCCTTCGCCCCTTCGGCGATGTCGCGCGCTTTGCGCCTGCCATCGTCGTGGCAATCAACGCCCTGATGGCGCTTCCTTTCGTCCACCGCATCCTGGCGCCGGCCATGGCGACGCACGCGGCGCGTTCCGAGCGGCTGACCGCGAGCCTCGGCATCCGCGGTTTTCATCGCCTGCGATGGATCGACCTTCCGGCGCTCCGAAGGCCACTGCTGATGGCGCTCTCCTTCGCCATGGCGCTATCGCTCGGCGATCTCGGCGCCGTCGCCCTGTTCGGCTCGCAGGACATGGTGACGCTTCCCTGGCTGCTCTATAGCCGCATGGGCAGCTACCGCACCGCCGATGCGGCCGGCCTCGCCCTCTTCCTCGGGCTTCTCTGCCTGATCTTCACCATCCTCGGCACAACGGAAGACGTCCGCCGGCGGGAAGGACGCAAAGCATGACCGAGCCCAACGCTGCCATAGAACTGCGCAATGTCGAGATTCGTTTCGAAACGACCACGCTGCACTTCGATTGCACTATCGCTGCCGGCGGCATCGTCGCCGTTGCCGGCGCCTCCGGTTCCGGCAAGTCGACGCTCTTTCACCTCATCGCAGGCTTTGAAGATGCCGACCACGGCGAGATCCGTGTCCTCGGCCAGAACGCTGCCAACCAGGCACCTTCGGAGCGTCCGGTCTCGATGATCTTCCAGGACAACAATCTCTTCGCCCATCTCGATGTCGCGACCAATGTCGGCCTCGGTATCGACCCGGCACTTCGCCTGACGGACGAAGATCGGAAGAGGATCGAGGACGCGCTTCGCCGCGTTGGGCTTGAAGGCTTCGGACGAAGGCTGCCGCCTACGCTTTCCGGCGGCGAACGCCAGCGGGTCGCGCTCGCCCGCGCACTTGTGCGGCACCGCCCCCTGCTCTTGCTGGATGAACCATTTGCGGCCCTCGACCCCGGGATGCGCACCGGCATGCGCACGCTTCTTGGCGAACTGCACGCGGAAGAAGGCAACACCATTCTGATGATCACGCACCATCCCGAAGACGTGAAGGCGTTGGCCGATAGCGTGCTTTTTCTCGACCAGGGGCGTATCATTGCACACGATACGCTCGACCGCTTCCTGGAGCGGCGCGACAATGCGGCAATCGACCGCTTTCTTGGCAACGCGTGACGGTGGGGCCGGTTTCTCCTCGCCCTCAGCCGATCGCCACAATTTGACCGCGGCGCCGTGCGACGCGCGAAATATCCGGCCGGGAGCGCGAATATTCGCGCATCCGTTGCCGTGATACCACGGGGCAACTATTTCTACCGAGACAAACTAGGCAGGTGGCGCTGAAATCAGATACAGCAAGACCAGGGCTGAACAGTCGCGGCGGAGCAACGCTGCCGGACTGAAAAAGTAGGACTTTCAACGCTGTCGTTCCATTGCCCCGCTGCATGCGGGTGGAGCGACAGACGGGAAACGGGCTGAGGCATGGAGAGGCATACAGTCACACACGACCGGTTCCCGCCGAAACGCGGACGGCTGCGTGCACGCGCCGTGGTTGCACTGATCGCGACCGCGCTTCTCTCCGCATGCCAGTCGGTGATCGAGCAATCCTACGAGCCGACAGTTTCGCCCTCGTCCAATCCGCAGATTGTCGACGAGGTCCAGAAGAACGATCCGCGCGCGAAGATGGGCGCACGCGAACATCCGCGCATCGTCGCAAGCTATGGCGGCGAATACAAGGACGCGAAGACCGAACGGCTGGTCGCCCGCATCGCCGGAGCGCTGACCGCCGTCTCGGAGAACCCGCAGCAGTCCTACCGCATCACCATCCTCAATTCGCCGGCGATCAACGCCTTTGCACTGCCGGGCGGCTATCTCTATGTCACCCGCGGCCTGCTGGCCCTTGCCAATGATGCCTCCGAAGTCGCCGCCGTACTCTCGCACGAGATGGCGCACGTCACCGCCAACCACGGCATCGAACGTCAGCAACGCGAGGAAGCGGAAGTCATCGCCAGCCGCGTGGTCTCCGAGGTGCTGTCGTCCGATCTCGCCGGCAAGCAGGCGCTCGCCCGCGGCAAGCTGCGGCTTGCGGCCTTCTCGCGCAACCAGGAGCTCCAGGCCGACGTCATCGGTGTGCGCATGCTCGGCGAAGCCGGCTACGATCCTTACGCCGCCGCACGCTTCCTGGACTCGATGGCAGCCTATAGCCGCTTTACCGCCGTCGATCCGGAATCCGACCAGAGCCTCGACTTCCTGTCGAGCCACCCGAATGCACCGCAGCGTGTGGACCTTGCGCGCAGGCATGCCCGCGCCTTCGGGCCGGAAGGCACCAGCGGCGATCGCGGCCGGGACTATTACCTCGCCGGTATCGACGGCCTGCTCTACGGCGACAGCCCCCAGGAAGGCTATGTCCGCGGCCAGACCTTCCTGCACGGCCAGCTCGGAATCCGTTTCGACGTGCCGACCGGCTTCCAGATCGACAACAAGGCAGAAGCGGTCCTTGCGACCGGACCCGGTGACATCGCTGTGCGCTTCGACGGCGTGGCGGATACGGGCGGTCGCAGCCTGACCGACTATATCGCCAGCGGCTGGGTCACCGGCCTGCAGCCCGACACGATCAGGCCGATCAACATCAACGGTCTGGAAGCCGCGACCGCGCGTGCCTCGGCCGATCGCTGGGATTTCGATGTCACGGTCATCCGCATCGACACCCGCATCTACCGCTTCCTGACCGCCGTTCCCAAGGGTTCGAACGCGCTCGAGCCGACAGCGAACCAGCTGCGCAGCTCGTTCCGCCGCATGACGCAGGGCGAGGCCCAATCGCTGAAGCCGCTGCGCATCCGCGTCGTAACGGTAAGGCCCGGCGAGACGATCGCAACGCTTTCCGCCCGCATGATGGGGACGGATCGCAAGCTGGACCTGTTCCGGGTGATCAATGCGATGCAGGTCACCTCGACAGTGAAGCCGGGCGACAAGGTCAAGATCGTTTCCGAGTAAGCACGGCAGCCTCACCGCACCTGCACCAAGGCGCATATGCTGCTGAAGGCTCCGGCCTTCGCTGCTGCGCCAGACCTCGATGTTCGAACACAGGGCAGTGCCTCAGATTGAGGTCCGAGCCCGTACGACTATGCCCCTGAGGCCTACAGCGCCGCGCGTCCTGTCAGACACGCAAAGGCACTTTGAAGTGCTGCATGGTTTTGTCCTTTGACCGGCTACGGCCAAAGAAAACATGCACGGCTAAAGCGCGTCGCGATCTTTCAGATTCACTCCTTGCGCTTTAAGCCCTCGACATTTCGCAGGTCGTTATCACAAAACCGCTGCGCACTTTTGCGCGACAAGCTTTAGTGAATGCCCGCAGTCAGGGCCGGCGCTTTGGTCGCGAGCGCCACTCTGAGCTTTTCGAGCGCCCGAGTTTCGATCTGTCGCACCCGTTCCTTGGAAATGCCGAGATCGAGGCCGAGCTCTTCCAGCGTCGCACCGTCCTCCGACAGTCGTCGTGCACGGATGATCCGCATCTCCCTTTCGGTCAAGGCACCCAGCGCATCGCGGAGCCACACACGGGCCCGCTCGCCGTCGATCATGTCGCTGACCTGTTCGTCCGGAAGCGGCGCATCGCTGGCCAGGAAATCCAGCCGCTCGCCGCCATCGGAATCGGCGCCGCCAACGGGGGCCTGCAAGGAAGTGTCGCTGCCGGAAAGCCGCGCATCCATGGTCTGCACATCGGCGATGCTGACGCCGAGCGCCGCGGCAATTTCCTCATGCATAGCCTGCGATGTAAGTTGCCTGTCGCCTTGCGCCAGACGTGCACGCAACCGCCGCAGATTGAAGAACAGCGCCTTCTGAGCCGAACTCGTGCCGCCCCGGACGATCGACCAATTGCGCAGGACATAGTCCTGCATCGATGCCCGGATCCACCAGGTCGCATAGGTCGAAAACCTGACCTCACGGCTGGGTTCGAAGCGGGCCGCCGCTTCCAGGAGGCCGATATGGCCTTCCTGCACCAAGTCGCCCATGGGCAGGCCGAAGTTGCGGAACTTCGCTGCCATCGAGATCACGAGCCGCATATGCGACATGGCGATCTTGTTGCGGGCTTCCTGATCATGGTCGTTCCGCCAGGCCTGTGCCAGCGCGTGCTCCTCGTCGCGCTCGAGATAAGGCGCCTCCATTGCGATCTTGATCATCCGCCGGTCTGCAGTGAGAGTTTTCATCGATCACTCCGTGACTGGCGCCCGGGCGCCATTGCGTGTGAAGTCTAAAAGGCCGGACAGATGGCGCGTCCGGCAGCAGGGGCGTCTAGATCACGATGATTTGGATCGGATCGATCCAAATCATCGTGATCGGTTCTTTTAAGTCAGAGCGGGATGGGCGCGGAAAACCGCATGATCTTTTCCTTCCCCGCTCAAGAGCCCCAGCGCCGAACTTGAAGAAACGACGCGGCGCCCTAACTTCAAAATCACGAACCTGAACGGTGACGGATCACAGAACCAAGATCGCCCGGCGCGAAAGCGGCGCGTTCCTGCCGGCTAATGTAAATGCGCGTGGCGGGCAAAAGTTCCATCAGATCAAAGAAAAAGCCCGGCGCGATGGCCGGGCTTTTTTGCAGTCTCACTGCGGGTTGGAAGCTTATGCTGCTTCGTCCTGGGCGTCGTCTTCGTCGATCGCCTTGCCGCGCTTCGGGCCCTTGCTGAGGTTGGCCTCGACGAGGCGCACAGCTTCGGTCTCCGACATTTTGTTCACGGCAGCGATTTCGCGCGCCATGCGGTCGAGGGCAGCTTCATAGAGCTGGCGTTCGGAATAGGACTGTTCCGGCTGGTTTTCGGCGCGATAGAGATCGCGAACGACTTCCGCGATGGAAATCAGGTCGCCGGAGTTGATCTTGGCATCGTATTCCTGGGCGCGGCGCGACCACATGGTGCGCTTCACGCGAGCCTTGCCCTGCACAACCTTCAACGCACGATCGACGAAATCGGTTTCAGACAGCTTGCGCATGCCGATGCTGACAGCCTTGGCCACCGGCACCTTCAACCGCATCTTGTCCTTCTCGAAATCGATGACAAAAAGCTCAAGCTTCATGCCCGCGACTTCCTGCTCTTCGATCGCCACGATCTGGCCAACGCCGTGGGCCGGATAGACGATCGATTCACCGGTCTTGAAGCCCTGGCGTGTCGAAGATTTTTTCTGCTGGGTCGTCATTCGTTTCAAAAACTCCCTGTTTCGCGCCGGCCATTCTGGCCGGGGCCGGGTCAGTGAGGCCCGGGATAGACGGGGATACCGCCGGGTGGGTACATCCTGGTCCGTCCACGGAACGCAAACAGCCTCATGAAATGCGGTCGCAACAGAGCAAAGCCATGTTGCGTAATAGGGAGAAACCGCCTTTTGGAGATCGTTTGCTTTCGTGATGGTTTTCGGGCGCGCAAAAACACCCTCTGTGGATCAGTAGAAGGAACCTATCACAAAAAAGTGCCGAAATCAATAATTTGCTGCATGGCAGCCATCAAGCCACCATTCTCGCACCTGCGAGCGCAGTGCGGGTTTTTCCCCAGGTTTGGCGCGCTGGGTCGCGCTCGCTGCGTCAGCCTCGACGAACGATAGAGATCGTCCGTCTCAGTCGCCCTGTCCCGGCTCGGCGGAGAAGAACTTCTCGTACTTGCCTTCGACGCCGTCCATCTCCTTGGCTTCCGGCATCGGGTCGCGCTTGACCGTGACGTTCGGCCACTTCGTGGCAAAATCAGCGTTCACTTTCAACCACATATCAAGGCCCGGCTCGGTGTCCGGCTTGATCGCCTCGGCAGGACATTCCGGCTCGCAAACGCCGCAATCGATGCACTCGTCGGGATGGATGACGAGGAAATTCTCGCCCTCATAGAAGCAGTCCACGGGGCAGACTTCGACACAGTCCATATACTTGCAGCGAATGCAATTGTCGGTCACGACATACGTCATGAGGTACTCCAGCCAATGCTCACGTTTGATGGCAGACGGCAATCAATGGTGATGCTCATCGTCCGCGCATGCTAGGAATGTCCGGCGCGCATAGCTGCCGAAGCAAGACCGATGCACCCAACGTGGGTCTGTCAGGTAAAGGCTTTATGGACCCTTTGCAAGAATATTCAATGCGCGAAACGCCGCGGCAAAGGCAGAGTTTTCTAATCCTCGCGCGGATCGAAATCGGGTTTTAGCCGATCGGTATCCCGCCGCTCTTTCTTGGTCGGGCGTCCCGCCCCACGGTCGCGTGTGGCGAGATCAAATGCCGAGAGTTTCTCCTTAGGCAATTCCGGCGTGAGATCATCATAAAGAAGCCGCGCTTCCTCGTAGGGGCCACGTCGTTCCCCTGGAGCAAGCACGCGCACGGTCACGCTGCGGCGGTCGAGGACGAGCTCAAGCAGGTCCCCCGTCTTGACCTGAAACGACGACTGCGTCACGCGCTGCTCGTTGACGGCCACGCGGCCGTCCTCGATCGCTTTTTGCGCAAGCGAGCGCGATTTGATCAGCCGCGTGAAAAACAGCCACTTGTCGAGACGCTGGCGCGATGCCGGGTTGGACGTGGGCTGTTTTTCCATGACCTGCCTTACTTCTTCATCTGCTCCTTGAGCGCCGCGAGCTTGGCGAAGGGCGAATCCGGATCCACCGGCTTCTCGCGACGCGGCGGGCGCGCCTCGAACTTGCCCTGGCCGGGCTTGCCGCCGCGGTCGTGGCGATCATGGCGGTCACCACGGTCCTGGCGCGGACCGCCTTCCGACTTGCCGCCGTCATGGCGCTTGCCGCGCACCGGCTGGCCGCCCTTGCGTCCGCCCTCACGTCCCTCGCCCTGGCCTTGGCCTTGGCCATGTCCATGGCGCTGGCCGCCGCGACGCTGGTCGCCCTGGTGGCGACCGCCGCCCTGGCGCTGGTTATCCTGGCGGGTGCCGGGACGCCACAGCAGCACGGGCTTGGCTTCGACCGGTTCTCCGGTCTCGGCGACTTGAGCTTCGGCTGGTTGCACGTCGCTGGTGGCGACTTTGCCCTCAGCGTTCTCGGCCTCGGCGGCAGGTGCCTCAATGGCTGCGGTCTCGGCATCCGTCGCGCTGTCAGCAGCGTCCGCGTCATCGACGGCGGCAACCGGCTCGGAGGCGGCGGCAGCAGAGGCGGGCGCACCGTCCTGGCTGGCGAGGAAGGCCGCAGCCTCCTCGGCCTTGACGCTGTCGGCCCGATAGCCAAGGCCCTTCAGGATCTCTTCCATATCATCAGGCGTTGCGCCGAGGATCGAAAGCATCGAGGTGGTGGCGGTGAAACGACGGCCGTCATAGGCGCCTTCAGGACGCGGCTGCGCGCCGGGCTTCCACTGCAGCAGCGGCCGGATGAGATCGGCCAGGCGCTCGAGGATGTCGATGCGCACGGCGCGCTTTCCGAGGAAGCGGAAGCCGGCAAGCTTGTAGAAGGTGCGCTCGAAGGACGGATCGGTGACGACCGACGTACGGCCGGCAGCGAGCATCGGGATGAGGTCGCCATAGCCGGGCTTGTCGAGGCCGTCGTTCTTCAGCGCCCAGAGCAGCGTGATCAGCTCGGCCGGAGCCGGCTTCAAGAGCGCCGGAAGGAAGATGTGGTAGGCGCCGAAGCGAACGCCGTATTTGCGGATCGACGCGCGACCGTCCTGGTCCAGCGACTTCACGTCGTCGGCGACATCGCGGCGGAAGAGCACGCCGAGGTTCTCGACGAGCTGGAAGGCAAGGCCCTTGGCGAGGCCTTCGAGGTCTTCAGCGCGCGAGATATCGTCGAGCGGCTTCAGCACCGTACCGATGTGATGGTTCACGAAACGCTCGATGCGCGCCACGACATGCTCGCGGGCGTTCGCCTGCAGCTGATCGTCGGCAAGCAGGATGACGCGCGGACGCATGACATGGTCGCTCGCTGCCAGACGGGCGACGGGATCGCCGAGCCAGCGCACGAGACCATCCGACGAAAGCGCCAGGTCGTTGTTGCCCGAGGCGTGCAGACGTGCGGCCCGCGCCTCGAACTCGAGCGCCAGCGCCTTCTGGGCAGCGCCCTGCACGGCCTTGGCATCCGGGCCGTCGCCGCCGGTCGCCAGCGTAAACCGGAAACCGGTTAGTTGTCCTACGTGGTGTCCTTCGACGAAGACATCACCATTCACACTGATTTCAGCTTCCAGCATAGCATTCTCTCTCAGGCGCTTCATGAGCACAGATGTCCTGCGATCAACAAAGCGTTTCGTCAACCGTTCATGTAGTGCGTCGGATAATCGATCTTCAATTTCCCGCGTCTTTTCTTGCCAGTGTGTCGGATCGGCCAGCCATCCCGGCCGGTTCGACACATAGGTCCAGGTTCTGATCTGCGCGATTCGCGCCGAAAGTGTGTCGATCTCACCGTCGGTGTGATCGGCACGCCTGACCTGTTCGGCCATGAAGTCCTCGTTCACCGTACCCCGGCGAACGAGATCCGTGTAGATCGTCGAGATCAGATCGGCGTGCTGGGCGGGCGTGATGCGCCGATAGTCCGGCAGCGCGCAGGCTTCCCATAGTTTTTCGACGCGCTCGGCATTGGTCGTAATGTCGACGACCTCCGGGTAGCGGGCCAGATGCTCGAACGCCTGCTGGTCTACCGCAGGTAGCGCCCGGGCAAGGCCGGGAACTTTCGGCGCGGCATCGAGGCTCTTCTTCAAGGCGGTAAGCGAGGAATAGTCGAACGCCTTCGAGCGCCATTGCAGCACCTTGACCGCATCGAACTCGTGCGACTCGATGCGATGGACGAGCTCGTTGTCGAAAGGATCGACGCGACCCGTGACGCCGAACGTTCCGTCACGCAGATGTCGCCCGGCGCGCCCGGCGACCTGCGCCAGTTCCGCCGGGTTCAGGTTGCGAAACTGGTAGCCGTCGAACTTGCGGTCCTGCGCGAAGGCGACGTGATCGACGTCGAGGTTGAGACCCATGCCGATCGCGTCGGTCGCCACCATATATTCGACGTCGCCTTCCTGATAGAGCGCCACCTGCGCATTGCGCGTGCGCGGCGAAAGCGCGCCGAGCACGACGGCGGCACCGCCGCGCTGGCGACGGATCAGTTCGGCGATCGCATAGACTTCGTCGGCCGAGAAGGCGACGATCGCCGAGCGATGCGGCAGGCGGGTGATTTTCTTCGAACCGGCATAGAGCAGTTGCGACATGCGCGGCCGCTCGACGACGGTAATGCCGGGCAGGAGGTGCTCCAGGATCGGCCGCATCGTTGCAGCCCCCAGAAGCAGCGTCTCGCCACGCCCCCTCAGATGCAGGATCCGGTCGGTGAAGATGTGACCGCGCTCGAGATCGCCGGCAAGCTGCACTTCGTCGATCGCCACGAAGGACGCGGTCGTCTCGCGCGGCATCGCTTCGACGGTGCAGACCGAATAGCGGGCGCGATGCGGAGTGATCTTCTCCTCGCCAGTGATCAGCGCGACATTGTGATGGCCGACCCTTTCGACCAGGCGCGTATAGACCTCGCGCGCCAGGAGGCGCAGCGGCAGGCCTATGACGCCGCTATCATGCGCGATCATGCGCTCGATCGCGTAGTGCGTCTTGCCGGTATTGGTTGGCCCGAGCACCGCGGTTACGCCGCGGCCGCTCAGGATCATGGGGTGAACGGACACGTCATCGATCCCGGGCATTCAGAAATTACGACAGCGTCTTTTCACGCTGGCGGCAAACACATGCCCACGCACCGAGCCAAACGCAAGGGGCGCCGACAACTAAAACCATGTTCGGCGTCTCCCAGCCCATTGCACCACCTGTTGTGGTTGGCGCAATCGAGAACAGGAACAGCCATGGAACGAATCGGCGACGAATCGAAGACTCATCGCGATTCACTGTATGTTCACGACTACATATAGATTTCAACACCGAACGTTGCACCACATGCTGAATCTGACGCCGCGCGCTTGTGTTAGAGCCCACGACTCGCCTCAATTCTGGCTGTCCCATTGCCAGACAGGTCAAAGGATTCCGAATCCAAGACTCTGGAAAGCCTAGAAAATTTTTAACGAAATTCATCGCAGATTCGCTGGGCAGAGAGAATGAGAATCGCACCGAGCACCCTCGACCAATACGGGAGGATCCGATGGCGACTCGTGATACGCGCATCATTCCGCTTTTGTTCTCCACAAGATATAGTGTCTGCGCCGCGCGCCGGCAACAGAATCACGGGCGCAGCTTCGGGTCCAAATGCCGGGGGAACAGCCGTTTCTTCTCTCCGCCCTACACAAAAACGGCGCCCCGAAGGGCGCCGTTCAAAAGCAATGATGAGATCAAAAGGTCAGACGAAGAACTGTCCGCCATTCGCCGAAATCGTCGAGCCGGTGATGAAGCCGGCGTCGTCGGAGGCCAGGAACACAACGCAGCGGGCGATTTCTTCCGGCTCGCCGAGGCGGCCAACCGGGATCTGCGGGATGATCCGCTCGTTCAGCACCTTCTCCGGCACCGCCCGCACCATTTCCGTGCCGATATAACCCGGGCAGATGGCGTTGACCGTGATCCCCTTCGCCGCACCTTCCTGGGCGAGCGCCTTGGTGAAGCCGAGATCACCGGCCTTGGCCGCCGAATAGTTGGCCTGGCCCATCTGGCCCTTCTGGCCGTTGATCGACGAGATGTTGATGACGCGGCCGAAACCGCGGTCGCGCATGGCGGACCAGATCGGATGCGTCATGTTGAAGAGACCGGTGAGGTTGGTGCCGACCACCTCGCCCCATTGCTCGGGCGTCATCTTGTGGAACATCGCGTCGCGGGTGATGCCCGCATTGTTGACCAGCACTTCGACCGGGCCGAGATCCGCCTCGACCTTGGCGATGCCTTCGGCGCAGGACTGATAGCTGGAAACATCCCACTTGTAGACCGGGATGCCGGTTTCCTGCTTGAAGGCCTCAGCCTTTTCGTCATTGCCGGCATAGTTTGCGGCCACCTTGTAGCCGGCATTCTTGAGTGCGATGGAGATTGCCGCGCCGATGCCGCGCGACCCACCTGTGACCAATGCTACCCTGCTCATGCACGCCTCCCACTTGATCAGTTCAGTTTCTCAAAGGCCTTCTTCATCAGCTTTTCGCCGACCTGTCGTCCGTAGAGCTCGGCGGCAGCCTGGAACTGAGGCGTCGCGAGCATTGACATACCCACCTCGCACTTGGTGAGCGCGAGGTTCATCATCAGACTGGAGAGCTGAACGAGCGACGCTTTCAAAGCGCCACTGTCATCGTTCGGGGCCGCAACCATCATGTCCTTGAAAACGGCCTCGTCGTCCGAGGTCGTATGTTCCAGCATGCACTGAACCAACCGCGCCTCGTCGAGAGGCGCGGGATTGGCATGTGCGGAAACGATCGGCGAACCGGCCAGAAGAAGGGAAAACGGAACCCACCTGGCGCTGTTCATGCCGCCAAACCGATTAGAGCCGTTCGACGCACATGGCGACGCCCATGCCGCCGCCGATGCAGAGCGTTGCAAGCCCCTTGGAAACGCCGCGGCGCTTCATTTCGAAGAGCAGCGTGTTGAGCACGCGGGCGCCGGAAGCGCCGATCGGATGGCCGATGGCGATCGCGCCGCCATTGACGTTGACGATCGACGGATCCCAGCCGAGGTCCTTGTTGACCGCGCATGCCTGTGCCGCGAAAGCCTCGTTGGCCTCGACCAGTTCGACGTCGCCGATCGCCCAGCCGGCTTTCGCCAACGCCTTGCGCGAAGCCGGGATCGGGCCGGTGCCCATGACCTGCGGATCGACGCCGGCCGTTGCCCAGGAAACGATACGGGCGAGCGGCTGGATGCCGCGCTTGGAAGCCTGCGCTTCGGTCATCAGCAGAGTGGCCGCGGCGCCGTCATTGAGGCCAGAGGCGTTGCCGGCGGTGACCGTGCCTTCCTTGTCGAAGGCCGGACGCAGCTTCGTCATCTGGTCGAGCGTTGCGCCATGGCGGATATATTCGTCCTGGTCGACGGTGACGTCGCCCTTGCGGCCTTTGACGATGAAGGGAATGATCTCGTCGGCGAACCGCCCGGCCTTCTGGGCCGCTTCGGCCTTGTTCTGCGAGGCGAGCGCGAAGGCGTCCTGCTCTTCACGGCTGAGCTGCCACTGGCGGGCGACGTTTTCGGCGGTGATGCCCATGTGATAGCCGTAGAAGGCGTCGGTCAGACCGTCCTTGATCATCGTGTCGATCATCTTGAAATCGCCCATCTTCACGCCGCCGCGAAGATGCGAGCAATGCGGCGCCATCGACATGGACTCCATGCCGCCGGCGACGATGATATCCGCATCACCGGTTGCAATCTGCTGCATGCCGAGCGCCACGGCACGAAGACCGGAACCGCAGAGCTGGTTCATGCCCCAGGCGGTTTTCTCCTGCGGAAGACCCGCCTTCATCGCCGCCTGGCGCGCCGGGTTCTGGCCCTCGCCGGCCTGCAGGACCTGGCCGAGGATCACCTCGTCGACCTCGCCTGCCTCGACGCCTGCGCGCTCGAGCACGCCCTTGATGACGGCGGCGCCGAGTTCGTGCGCCGGTGTGTTGGCGAATGCACCGTTGAAGGATCCGACCGCGGTACGGGCGGCGCTGGCGATCACGATGGAGGGATTGCTCATGGGACGTTTCCTCAGATCTTTCTTGCCTAATGGAAGCAGACTGGCAAAGCGCGCGGCGCAAGTCAAACGCCTTGATGCGGTGCCACAAAACCGTCACCCAAGACGCAACCGCAAGATTTCGCACTTGCGTCGCCGCAACGCACAAAGACATTGTCAGCGGCGCTCTTTTGCGGATACTCTGAAAAACGCAATAAAGACGGGATGATGGGTGAGAGGAGACCCTGATGGCGAAGCACGAAGGCCAGATCGTTATAAAAAAATATGCGAACCGGCGGCTCTACAACACCGGGACCAGCACCTATGTCACGCTCGACGACCTGGCTGTCATGGTGAAGAAGGGCGACGATTTCATCGTCCAGGACGCAAAGTCCGGAGAGGACATCACCCATTCCGTGCTGACGCAGATCATCTTCGAGCAGGAGTCCAAGACCGGCAACACGCTGCTGCCGATCTCCTTCCTGCGCCAGCTGATCTCGTTCTACGGCGATCAGATGCAGATGGTGGTGCCGAGCTATCTCGAGCATTCGATGCAGGCTTTCACCGAGCAGCAGTCGCAGATGCGCGAGCAGATCAACAAGGCCTTCGGTGACACGCCGCTCGGCAAGAACCTGCAGGTTCCGCTGCAACTTGTCGAAGAGCAGGTCCGCCGCAATACCGAGATGTTCCATCAGGCGATGCAGATGTTCTCGCCCTTCATCACCGCCCCGCCGGTGAAGGAAACCAAGAAGGCCGAAGCCAAGGATATCGACGAGCTCAAGGAACAGCTTCGCGCGCTCCAGACCAAGCTCGACAATCTCGGCTGAGCGCATTCTCCTTGCAAAGGCGGGTGTGAGTCACCCGCCCAATTCCCGTCCAGCAAACCATGTTTTGAATTGGGCCAACGCCCCGGGATCGATCGTGACCTAAAGCGCGTCGCGATCTTTCAGATTCGCGCCTTGCGCTTTAAGTTCTTGATATTTCGCATGTCGTTGTCGCAAAACCGCTGCGCACTTTTGCGCGACAGGCTTTAAAGGCCGATCGACACGTCCCGTCCGGCCGAGCGCATCGAGACGGCGAAGCCGGCGATGACGTCGATGAAGCTGATCGTCATCAGGATGAAGAAGAGCTGGGTTGCCGCCGGCGCCAGCAGCAGGAATTCGATCAGGAAGGCGATGAACAGAATCATCGACAACAGGTGATCCATCAGCACACGCGTGCTCGTGCGGGTCGCCTTCAGCAATTCGACGAAGAGCAACAGCAGTGCGACGACGATCAGGAGGTCGCCGAAGCGCATCGTCCAGGTCGCGCCCGACAGCATGGACAGCGACAGCATCTCGGCGTTCAAGCCGGCAATACCGCCGAACATTCCGATCATCGCGAGATTGTAGACAACGAACGGCAGGATCAGCAGCGGAACGGCAGCGAGCATCGGGCACGAACTCCTTTGCCGCGTCTTGCGGCGTCTTCAGGCCTACTGCATGTTTCCTTTAATCGTAGCCGGTTAAAGGACAAAAACATGCAGCAATTCAAAGTGCTACAGCGACGTTTGCGCGTCTGATAAGACGCGCGGCGCTGTAGAGCGCTGTGCGTTCGCATGAACGCACCAAGGACGCTCCAGCACTTAGGGTCTAGAGCATCTCTCCGCTTCCAGTGACTTCACCTTGGCGCGTGATGCTCTAGCTCCTGCGGATAACACAGGGTCCAAGCGAGAAAATGTCAGACGCAAAACAAAAGGGCCGGCAGAGCCAGCCCTTTGAACCATTCCACGAACGGAAACGCTTATGCGTTTTCCTTCGGGGTCAGAACCTGACGGCCACGGTACATGCCGGTCTTCAGGTCGATGTGGTGCGGGCGACGCAGTTCGCCGGAGTTCTTGTCTTCGACGTAGGTCGGCGTCTTGAGAGCGTCAGCGGAACGGCGCATGCCACGCTTGGACGGGCTCGTTTTTCTTTTAGGTACAGCCATTTCATTCTCCACTTATCGGGCAAACACTGTTCAGCAGCCGAAATGGCCGTGTTAAACAGATGTCAATCACGGAAATTTGGCGCGCTTATACATGGGCAACTGCTGTTTGACCAGTCCCCAGCCGCAATTTTTCGACTCAAGATCTGGCGGCGCCGATTCAGACCTCGTCATCGGGAACGACCCACGGCTCGGCGCGGGCAGCCTCTTCCCACTTCCGGAAAGCGAAATGTGCCTTCACCCGTTGCATGTAGCCGAGCGTTTCTTGATCCGCAACGAGATCGTAGACGTCGAAGCGGTTGACCACAGGCGCGTACATTGCATCGGCCGCGCTGAAGGATCCGAAGAGGAACGGCCCGCCGGAGTGGGCAAGCGCCTCCTTCCAGATCTGCTCGATGCGCACGACATCAGCGCGAACGTCGGCATCCACCTGAAGCGCCCGCCTCTCCCGGCGGATGTTCATCGGGCAGGCACCGCGCAGCGCCCTGAAACCGGAGAGCATCTCCATGGAATAGCTGCGGGCCCGGGCGCGGGCCTGGCGATCGGACGGCCAAAGCCCGGCGTCGGGAAAGAGCTCGGCGACATATTCGATGATCGCCAGCGATTCCCAGACGAGCAGATCGCCGTGGCGCAGCAGCGGCACCTTTCCGGTCGGCGAGATCGCGCGGATATCAGGATTGCCGGCCGCGAAATCGAAGGGAATGACCACGTCCTCGAAGGCGATGCCCGCGGCGGTCATCGCCATCCAGGGCCGCATCGACCAGGACGAATAGTTCTTGTTGCCGACGTAAAGGGTAAGTCCGGTCATCTACATTCCTTGATGCTGGCCTTAATTGCTGGCCGTGATTGCTGATCTGTCCGAGAAAACGATCAGTTCCTCGAAATGGTTCATGTCCTCGAACGAGCAGAAGGCCGGCGGATCGAGCTCGATCACGGGCGCCCGCTCCCTGAGGCAGGCGAGTTGTTCGCTCAACATTTCCTGCCAGCGCGGCAGTGCCGCGTCATCGAGCCAGTCGATGACATAGGCGAAGGTGATGTGAAACGCATAGTCGTCATGATCAGGATGGCGATAGCCGAAGACTTCGGCGAAAGCATCGCGCCAGGCCTTGAGGCAAGCCCGATCGGCGACGCTGTCGCCTTCAAGCGCGAGACCGGTTGGCGTGATCTCGGTCACGCGGGCACGGAAGGGCTGCAACGGCGCAAAGTGCCTCAGCCGCGCACAGTAGTGTTCGGTCATCACATCGATCGGTGTATCGAGCGCCATATCGACGGGCCAATAGGGTAGCCTGCGACGATATTCGATGATGCCCTGGAAGATCGTCATGTGCAGGCTGGACGGATGCGTGAAGGCGAACTGCCCCGCCTCGGGCATCGCCATCAGACGCTCGCGCACGGCAAGCACGGCCGTCTCGGACGGCGATCCGGCGGTGACGTGGGAGACGACCGTGTTGCCCGGCTCACGCAGGAAGCGGCCGTCCGTGGCGTAGCGGGTTCCGAGATGCTTCGGCGGAATGGTGTCCGCGTTGCGGCCAAAGGCGAGAAGCGAAGGGGAAATCGAGGTCATGGGAGCGATCGGGCCTTTTGAATGGAGAGAGGGCCCAGATGGCAGAACTCTACGAAGCCAGGATGACATCCCCCGGCAACCGCATCCAATGAAAAGGTCTGATCTCAATCATAAAGGCAGGTGATGTAGCCGCCGGAGCGGCTGGCGCGACGCTCGATCAAATTCGCCAGACGCTTGAGCCCACGGCCGGGTTTGCCGGCATTGCGCTCTTTCGGGTTGGGCAGCGAAACCGCAAGCAGTGCGGCCTGCCGGCGCGAGAGCTTCGCCGCGGAAACGCCGAAATGGTGGCGGGCCGCCGCCTCGATACCGTAGATCCCATCACCCCATTCGGCGACGTTCAAATAGATCTCCATCATCCGCCGCTTGCTCCAGACGAAATCGGCAGCGACCGCCAGCGGCAGCTCCATGCCCTTGCGCAGGAAGGAGCGGCCGTTCCAGAGGTAGAGGTTCTTGACGGTCTGCATCGGGATGGTGCTGGCGCCACGGGTCGATTCCCCTTCAAGCGCATCCTCGACCACGCCGCGCATCTGGCCCCAGTCGACGCCGTCATGGGCGCAGAACTGACCGTCCTCTGACATCATCACCGATTGGACGAGCACCGGCGAGATGTTTTCGAAATCGACCCATTGGCGGTCGTAGCCGCGAAGTAGAACGAGATCGCGCAGCATCAAGGTGGAGACCGGGTGGACGAACTCGAAGAGATAGAGAACGATCAGCACATAGGGCAGGGCAACGAAACCCAGGACAGCCAGGATGATCTGGCGGCGTTTCGTGCGCAACGTCCGGCGAAGCGACGACCAGCGACTGGAAGGCACTTCGCCCTCCTCGCGCGCTTCCGGAACGACGTTCACGGCCTGACTGTTCACCTCGCTGTCCATCCGCTTCTCTTAGTGTATGGTCCGGCAAAGTTGAACGGGCTTTCTGGTAAAAGGCAAGGCGCCCAGGCGGCTGTCCCAGGGAAAGCGCGCCGCTGCGACACGAATCCCCGTTGAAAGCCCTCTTCGCCCGTGCCAAAGAGCGCGCATGAGCCAGGACACATCGCCCTTCACCCGCCGCCTCACCGGCAATGCCCGCGCCGTCGAAGCTCTGCTCGAGCGCCTGCTCGGCTCGGCGACGGCGGTCGACGAGATCACGCGACCGACAAACCTGCTCGCGGCCATGCGGCACGGCGTGCTGAACGGCGGCAAGCGTCTGCGCCCCTTCCTGGTGATCGAATGTGCGGATCTTCTCGGCGGCGGCCTCGATGCATCCTTGCGCGTCGGCGCGGCACTCGAATGCGTACATTGCTATTCCCTCGTCCATGACGACCTGCCGGCGATGGATGACGACGATATCAGGCGCGGCCAGCCGACGGTGCACAGGGCCTTCGACGAGGCAACCGCGATCCTCGCCGGCGACAGCCTGCTGACCTTCGCCTTCGACATCATCGCGGCCCCCGAAACGCTGTTGACGGACGGCCAGAAAGTGGAGCTGATCCTGGCGCTCGGACGCGCCGCCGGCCACGGCGGCATGGCTGGCGGACAGGCGCTCGATCTGGCAGCAGAGAAGTCGCCGCCCGACGAGGCCGGCATCGTGACGCTGCAGGCCATGAAAACCGGCGCCCTCATCCGCTTCGCCTGCGAAGCGGGCGCCATCGTCGCCGGCGCATCGGAAAACGACCGCGCCCGGCTTCGCCACTTCGGCGAAAAGATCGGCCTTGCCTTCCAGCTCGCCGACGACCTGCTCGACCTCACCGCTGACGCAGAGACCATGGGCAAGGCGACCGGCAAGGACGCCGCTCGCGGCAAAGGCACGCTCGTCGCGCTGCACGGCCAGGTCTGGGCAGAGGAGCGGCTGGAGCAACTGGTCGCAGAAGCCGAAGCCCTGCTCGCGCCCTATGGCGAGCGCTCTGCCATTCTCGTCGATACCGCCCGCTTCGTCGCCAACCGCAGGAACTAGCCCCGTGAGCAAATTCTGGTCGCCGATCGTCTCCAAGCTCAAGCCCTACGTCCCGGGCGAGCAGCCGCGCATCGCCAATCTGGTGAAGCTCAACACCAACGAATGCCCCTACGGTCCCTCGCAAAACGTGCTCGACGCGATCGGTGCTGCAGCAAGCAGCGATCTCCGCCTTTATCCCGACCCGCTGGCGCTGAAGCTTCGCCAGGCGATCGCCGCGCGCTATGGCGTGACGGCGGAAGAAGTCTTCGTCGGCAACGGCTCGGACGAGGTGCTGGCCCATATCTTCGCCGGCCTCCTGAAGCACGACTCTCCGCTGCTCTATCCGGATATTTCCTACAGCTTCTATTCGACCTACGCTCGGCTTTTCGAGATCGACACGGTCGAGGTCCCGCTCAACGACGCCTTCGAGATCGACATCGCCGACTATGATCGCCCCTGCGGCGCGATCATCCTGCCGAACCCGAACGCTCCGACCGGCATCGGCCTGCCGCTCGCCGAAATCGAGCGGCTCGTCGCAAGCCACCCGGACCAGCCCGTCGTCATCGACGAGGCCTATGTCGACTTCGGCGGCCAGTCGGCAGCAGAACTCGTTTCGAAATACGAGAACCTGCTGGTCGTCCAGACCTTCTCCAAGTCGCGCGCGCTTGCAGGCCTTCGTGTCGGCTTCGCCATCGGCCAGCGGCCGCTGATCGAGGCGCTGGAGCGGGTGAAGGACAGCTTCAACTCCTATCCGCTCGGCCGTCCGGCGCAGGCAGGCGCCATCGCCGCGATCGAGGACGAAACCTGGTTCGAGGAAACGCGCGCAAAAATCATCGGCTCCCGCGAACAGCTTGCGGCGGACCTCGCTCAACGCGGCTTCGAGGTATTGCCATCTCAGGCCAACTTTGTGTTCGCCCGGCATCCGGGCCATGACGGCGAGGCATTGATGAAGGCGCTGCGCGAACGGGCCGTGCTGGTCCGCCATTTCGCCAAGCCCCGCATTTCCGATTTCCTACGCATCACGATCGGCACCGATCAGGAATGCGCGCGACTGATCGAAGCGCTGGACGAGATCCTCTAGAGCGTCTTTCCGCTTCGAGTGATTCCACCTGAGAGCGGGCTGACGTCGCGGCGATAGGCCCCAAGCCGCGCGCTTCCGGGCGGCAGGAGCCTTGTACGTCGCTTGGAACTGCCCGGAAGAAACCGCCTATTCGGCAGCCGCCTGGCCGCGGCCATAACGCTTCTCGATATAATCGGAAACCAGCGTCTCGAAGTCCGCGGCGATGTTCGGGCCGCGCAGGGTCATCGCCTTCTGGCCGTCAACGAAAACTGGGGCGGCCGGCATTTCACCGGTGCCCGGAAGCGAGATGCCGATGTCCGCATGTTTGCTTTCGCCCGGGCCGTTGACGATGCAGCCCATCACCGCGACCTTCAGGCCTTCGACACCGGGATATTTCTCGCGCCAGACCGGCATGTTGCGGCGGATGTCGTCCTGGATCTTCTGCGCGAGCTCCTGGAACACGGTGGACGTCGTGCGCCCGCAGCCGGGACACGCTGCAACCACCGGAATGAACTGGCGGAAGCCCATGACCTGTAGCAGTTCCTGCGCCACCTGCACCTCGCGGGTGCGGTCGCCACCGGGCTCCGGCGTCAGCGAAATGCGGATCGTGTCGCCGATGCCCTGCTGCATCAGGATGCCGAGCGAGGCCGAGGAGGCGACGATGCCCTTGGTGCCCATGCCGGCTTCCGTCAGCCCGAGATGCAGCGCATGGTCGGAGCGTGCCGACAGCATGGCGTAGACGGCGATCAGGTCCTGGACACCCGAAACCTTGGCGGAGAGAATGATGCGGTTGCGTGGCAGGCCGATCTCTTCTGCGAGATCCGCCGACAAGAGCGCCGACTGCACGATGGTCTCGCGCGTCACCTGCTGGGCCGTCAGCGGAAAGCCGTTCGCCTGGTTCTCGTCCATCAGCCGCGTCAGCAGTTCCTGGTCGAGCGAGCCCCAATTGACGCCGATGCGCACCGGCTTGTCGTAGCGGATCGCCATTTCGACGATCTCGGCGAACTGCTTGTCCTTCTTGTCCTTGAAGCCGACATTGCCCGGGTTGATGCGGTACTTGGCGAGCGCTTCGGCGCAGGCCGGATGATCGGCGAGCAGCTTGTGGCCGATATAGTGGAAGTCGCCGACGAGCGGCACATCCAGACCGAGGCGCTCGAGGCGCTCGCGGATCTTCGGCACGGCGGCGGCACTTTCGTCGCGGTCGACGGTGATGCGCACCAGTTCCGAGCCGGCCTTGTGGAGGGCCGCCACCTGGGCCACCGTTCCGTCGATATCAGCGGTATCGGTGTTGGTCATCGACTGGACGACCACCGGCGCGCCACCGCCCACTATGACCCCGCCGACATCGACGGCGACGGACGCGCGGCGGGGCTGCGGATCAAAATCGAAGGCGGCAGACATGAAGGCCTCTTGGTCCCCAGGTCACGCCAGTGACCTGGTCTCATCGTTTCAGCGCGGGATGCGGGCGGAAAACCACATGGACTTCTGCCCGTCCCGCTCTTGCTTTTCGTCCATCAGGTGGATGAGGAAAGCACCGTTGTCAACGGCGACATCATGCCCTGACGGCGATTTGATGGCAGGCGGCCGCCGTCAGTGTCCCTTTGCGTGGTCGGCATGATGAGCATGATGCGACAGCATCAGCACGACGATGAACAGCACCGGCACCGAGGCAAAGACGATGGCAAAGCCCGTATGCTCGGCGACGAAACCGATCACCGATGGCGCAAACAGCATGCCCGAATAGCCCATGAAGGTCGCGACCGAAAGGCCGATGCCAGGCTGCAGGCCCGGCATGTTGCCAGCCGCCGAAAAAGCGATCGGCACCATGTTGGAGATGCCGACGCCGGCAATCGCAAAGCCGAGGATGGCGATATAGGCATTCGGCGCCGTGCCCGCGATGATCATGCCGATAAGCGCAGTGACCGTGCAGATGCGCAGCGTCTTCTTGGCGCCGAAGCGGTCGCGCACGAGGTCGCCAGCAAAGCGCATGGTCGCCATGGTGGCGGAGAAGGCGGCGAAGCCGAAGCCGGACAGTTCCACCGAGGCACCAAGCTCGTTGCGCAGGTAGAGCGCGCCCCAATCGAGCACCGTGCCCTCCGGCACCATCGAAAACAGCGCCATGATGCCGATCAGCCAGGGAAGCGGCGTCATCGGCAGGCGGAGCTTTTCCTTGGCGGCGGCCGGATGCGGCTTGTCGGCAAGGATCATCGGCCAGGCAATCGCAATCAACGTCAGGCAGATCACGGTGACGACGAAGACATGTGGCAGCACGCCGACGCGCGCCATGAGGAACCCGCCGATGCCGGCGCCGATCAGGCCGCCGAGGCTCCAATAGGCGTGGCAGGAGGACATGATTGCCCGCCGCATCGATTTCTCGACCTCGACCGCATTGGCGTTCATGGCGACATCCATCGCGCCGACGAAACCGCCGAGCACGAACATGCCGATCGCCGCCGCCCAGACGTTTGGCACCAAGGTCAAAAGCAGAAGCAGCGGCGACAGGATGATGGCCGTGACCTTGACGACCTTCTGCGAGCCGATGCGGGCGATGTAGCCGCCGGCAATCGGCATCAGCACCAGCGAGCCGATGCCAAACATCAGGATCAGGAGGCCGAGTACGCTTTCGCTGATGCCGAGCCGGTCCTTGAACTCGGGGATCTTCGGCGCCCAGCTGCCGGTGACGAAGCCATTCATCAGAAAGAGCAGGGAAACCGCCAGCCGGTTGCGGGTCATATAGCCCTGGCGGACGGTTGCAGTGGGAGAACGTTGGTCCATGGTATTGCCTCTGTGCCGGATCGGGCCGGCTCAAACAGTGATTTCGATCAGATTTCCATCGGGGTCGCGCAGCACCGCCTCGTAGAAGCCGTCGCCGGTCCAGCGCGCCTTCGCGACCAGGATGCCCTCGGCCTCGGCGCGCACAGCAATGGCATCGACCGCCTGTTCGCTGCCGAGCGACAGCGCGACATGGGCAAAGCCTGCGCGCTCGAGCTCGGCCGGATCACCCGGAGCGACCCAGGGACCTTCCATGATCTCGATCGCCGGTCCTTTGCCGAGTGTCAGGAAGCGCGAACGGAAGCCAGGCCGCCGCCGGCTTTCGTAAACGTCGCCGACCTCCGCACCGAAGAACGCCGACCAGAATCCGGCAATCTTATCGAGGTCGTGGGTCCAGAGAGCCACATGGGTTATCGTCATTGTTCCACCCCTCCCGCAATCAGGATGTCTGCACCCGCTGCCTCGAATGCCGCGCGATGCTCAGCAGGCGCGTCTGCCTCGAGAAGCAGCGTCGCCTTGTCGTCGATATCGACGATCCCATGAGCGGCAGCCGTCCCGAGTTTGTCGCTGGTGATGGCAACGACCAGACGGCGGCTGCGCAAGGCGACGAGCCGCTTGAATTCGGCGTCCTCGAAATAGATCGCCGTCAGGCCCGCTTCGGCATCGGCGCCGCAGGTGCCGAGAAAGCAGAGATCGGGCCTGAGCAGTTCGGCGTCGCGCTGCGCCCGCGCGCTGATGGCCGCACCGACCGCACGGTTGAGTGGCCCGCCAAGCAGGATGAGATCGACGCCAGGCTTCTCCATCAGCGCTGCAGCGATCAGCGGCGTATTGGTGACAATCGTGACCTGGAGCTCCGGCTCGATCAATTGCGCGATGGCGAGGTTTGTGGAACCGGCATCGAGGAACACGGTCATGCCCGGCTTGATCAATCCGACCGCCGTGCGGGCAAGTGCTGCCTTGCGCTCCGGCGCCATCGCCGCCCGCTCGCTCAAACTGCTGTGTGCAGCAGGAACGACCGGGAGCGCGCCACCATAGACCCGCTCGCAAAGCCCCGCTGCCGCCATTTCGCGCAGGTCACGGCGGATCGTGTCTTCGGAAACATTGAGCTCGGCAGCAAGATCCGCAGCCAGCACCCGGCCCTTGGCCTTCAGCCGCTCCTGGATCAGCGTCTTTCGTTCACGAAGAAGGAGTTCACCGGACATTTTTACCAATCGTGCATAAACGTGCATGAATCGCCATAAATGTGCATAGCGAATTTTGAAACCGATTTCAAGTCGCGGAGTCAGCCAAATCACCGCGGGCCAGCAATTCGAGCAAACCGTGCCTTTTGCGCGTGGTCGACGCCATTTCGAGGAAAATTCTTCATCAAAACGCTCGGGAATTGGTGTTTTATACGCTCAGATCGCCAATCTTTTGTGCGATTGTCCGCTCAATCCGGACGACGGGCCGGACCACAAAGAAGATGGAAATTACGATGAAGCTCCTCCCCACGCTGTTCGCCGCCGCTCTGATGCAGGTTGCCGCCCTCGCCTCCGCTGAAGCCGGCGAGAATCTCGACGCGGTCAAATCCGCCGGCGTCCTGAAGATCGGCACCGAGGGCACCTATGCGCCCTTCACCTATCACGATGCCTCCGGCGCTCTTGTCGGCTTCGACGTTGAGATCGGCCAGGCCGTCGCCGAGAAGCTCGGCGTCAAGGCCGAATTCCTCGAAGGCAAGTGGGACGGCCTGATCGCCGGCCTCGACGCCAACCGCTACGACACGGTCATCAACCAGGTCGGCATCACCGAAGAGCGCAAGAAGAAGTACGACTTCTCCGAGCCCTACATCGCCTCGAAGGCCGTGCTGATCGTCAAGACCGACAACGAGGAGATCAAGGGCTTCGCCGATCTCAAGGGCAAGAAGTCGGCTCAGTCGCTGACCAGCAACTTCGGCAAGCTCGCAACCGCCTCCGGCGCCGAACTCGTCGGCACCGACGGCTTCGACCAGTCGATCCAGCTCGTGCTCACCGGCCGCGCCGATGCCACGATAAACGACAGCCTCTCCTTCCTCGATTTCAAGAAGAAGAAGCCCGACGCGCCGGTAAAGATCGCGGCCGAACAGGCTGACGCCGACTTCTCCGGCATCATCATCCGCAAGGACGAGCCGGAACTCTTGGAAGCGATCAACAAGGCGCTCGGCGAGATCAAGGCCGACGGTACCTACGACAAGATCTCGCAGAAGTACTTCGGCGCCGACGTCTCGAAGTAACCCCTGTCCCGAGCGCCGGGTCGGTTTCTCCGCCGGCCATTCTCGGTTATGAATCGCGATCCGTTCCGGACACCGGGGCGGATCGCGCTTTTTGAAAGGCCCGCCCCTTGCCCACCTGGCTCCAACTGATGCTGGATTCGCTGCCGTCCCTGCTCTGGGCCGGCCTCACCTTCACCATCCCGCTGACGCTGCTTTCCTTCATTTTCGGCCTGATCCTCGGGCTCGCAACCGCCGTCGCCCGCCTGTTCGGACCGGCGCCGGTCGTCGCGATCGCGCGATTTTACGTCTGGGTGATCCGCGGCACGCCGCTGCTCGTCCAGCTCTTCGTGATCTTCTACGGGCTGCCGAGCGCCGGCATCCTGCTCGACGCCTTCACCGCCGCGCTCATCGGCTTCTCGCTGAACGTCGGCGCCTATACCTCCGAGATCATCCGCGCCGTCATCTCGTCAGTGCCACGCGGACAGTGGGAAGCGGCCTACTCCATCGGCATGAGCTGGAGCCAGGCGATGCGTCGCACCATCCTGCCGCAGGCGACCCGCGTCGCCGTGCCGCCGCTGTCGAACACTTTCATCTCGCTGGTGAAGGACACCTCGCTGGCCGCCGCCATCACCGTGCCGGAGATGTTCCAGACCGCGCAGCGCATCGTCGCCACCACCTACGAGCCGCTGATCCTCTATATCCTGGCGGCGCTGATCTATCTCGCCATGAGCTCCGTGCTCTCGGCCCTGCAAGTGCGGCTGGAGCGGCGCTTTGCCCGCTATGGCGGCTTCCTGGAGGCACGTGCATGATCGAGCTCTCCCACATCGAAAAGCGCTTCGGCGACAATCTCGTGCTGAAGGATATTTCCGTAACACTCGCCGAAGGCACGGTGACGGCGCTTGTCGGCCCATCCGGCGGCGGCAAGAGCACGCTGCTGCGCTGCATCAATCTGCTGGAAATCCCAACGTCCGGCGCAATCCGGCTTGGGGACGAGACGCTCGAATTTTCGCCCGGCCGCAAGGTCGGCTGGGCGGCGATCCAGCGCCTGCGCCGGCAGACCGGAATGGTGTTCCAGAACTTCCAGCTCTTCCCCCACCAGACCGCGCTCGGCAACGTCATGGAAGGCCTCGTCACGGTGCTGAAGTGGCCGGCCGACAGGGCGAAGACGCGCGCGATGGAACTCTTGGAAAAGGTCGGCATGGCGCACAAGGCCGACGCCTGGCCGGCGACCCTTTCCGGCGGCCAGCAACAGCGCGTGGCGATCGCCCGCGCGCTTGCCCCGTCGCCCCGCGTGCTTCTCTGCGACGAGCCGACCTCTGCCCTCGACCCGGAACTGGCGGAGGAAGTGGTCGAAGTCCTGAGCCGGCTTGCCCGTGAAGGCACGACCATGGTCATGGCGACCCATGACCTGCGCCTCGCCTCCCGCGTCGCCGACAAGGTGATCTTCCTCGATGGTGGTGTCATCGTCGAAAGCGGTGCCCCGAAGACGATCTTCTCGGCGCCCGAGCGTGAGCGTACCAAGAAGTTCATCGCCTCGCTGAGCGCCCCGCACGACTACGAAATCTGAGCGGAGGGGACGACGGATCACAGGACGATCCGGCGGGTGTGGGTCGGGCACCCTTTGCGCCAGCCTTGTCTATCTCTACCGTCATCCTCGGGCTTGATGTTCAGTCCGGGGAGCAGGACGGACGACCCCAGCAGGCTAGACGCCCCCTCTACTTCCAGAAAACAAAACGGCCGGATTCGCATCCGGCCGTTTCTGTTTGTTTGAACTTACCCTCAGGCGCCGAAGACCATCAGCAGATCCTTGGCGTCGATCTGGTCGCCGGCGCGCACCAGCACTTCGGCAATCGTGCCGTCCTTCTCCGCATGCAGCGCCGTTTCCATCTTCATCGCCTCGATCGAAAGCAGCACGTCGCCCGCCTTGACCGCCTGTCCTGGCGAGACAAAGACCGTCGAGATGACACCCGGCATCGGCGCGCCGAGATGGGCGGCGTTACCGACCTCGGCCTTGCGGCGCACCGCGCTCTGAGCGCTGCGGTTGCGGTCCGGCACTTTGATCAGGCGCGGCTGGCCGTTGAGCTCAAAGAACACCTTGACCATGCCCTTCTCGTCCGGCTCGCTCTTGGCCTGGTGCAGGATCACGAGCGACTTGCCCCGCTCGATCTCCGGCTGCAGCTCCTCGCCCGGCGCAAGCCCGTAGAAATAGGCCGGCGTCGGCAAGACGCTGACCGGGCCATAGGTGTCGGCAGCAACCGCATAGTCGGTGAAGACCTTCGGATACATCAGATAGGAGGCGAACTCGAAGTCGTCGACCTTGCGCTCAAGCTTGTCCTCGATTGCCTTGCGCTCAGCATCGAGGTCGGCCGGCGGCAGCAGCGAGCCCGGAACGGCGGTATAGGCCTTTTCGCCCTTCAGCGCCTTCTTCTGCAGCGCTTCCGGCCAGCCGCCCGGGGGCTGGCCGAGATCGCCCTTGAGCATCGAGACGACCGAATCCGGGAAAGCGATGTCCTTCGCAGGATTTTCGACGTCGGCGACGGTCAGGTCCTGGCTCACCATCATCAGCGCCATGTCGCCGACGACCTTGGACGATGGCGTCACCTTGACGATATCGCCGAATATCTGGTTGGCGTCGGCATAGGCCTGGGCGACGCGGTGCCACTTGGTTTCGAGACCGAGCGAACGCGCCTGTTCCTTAAGGTTTGTGAACTGTCCGCCCGGCATTTCGTGCAGGTAGACTTCGGACGCCGGTCCCTTGAGGTCGCTTTCGAAGGCGGCATACTGGTGGCGCACCGCTTCCCAATAGAAGGAGATGCGACGAATCCACTCGGGATCGAGACCCGGATCGCGGTCCGACCCCCGGAGCGCCTCGACGATCGAGCCGAGGCAGGGCTGCGAGGTATTGCCGGAAAGCGCGTCCATCGCCGCATCGACGACATCGACGCCGGTCTCCACGGCGGCAAGCACGGTCGCGGCCGCAATGCCCGAGGTGTCGTGGGTGTGGAAATGGATCGGCAAGTCGGTCGCCTCACGCAGCGCCTTGAACAACACGCGTGCGGCCGCCGGCTTCAACAGGCCCGCCATGTCCTTGACGGCGATCATGTGCGCGCCGGCCTTTTCGAGGTCGGCGGCAAGGGCTGTGTAGTATTTGAGATCGTATTTCGGCCGGGCCGAATTCAGGATGTCGCCGGTATAGCAGATCGCCGCCTCGCAGATGCGATTCTCCTCGGCAACGGCCTCCATCGACACCCGCATGTTGTCGACCCAATTGAGGCAGTCGAAGACGCGGAACACGTCGATGCCGCCTTTTGCCGCCTGGCGCACGAAGTATTTGACCACGTTGTCGGGGTAGTTTTTGTAGCCGACGCCATTGGCGCCGCGCAGAAGCATCTGCAGCAGCAGGTTCGGGGCATCTTCGCGAATGCGGGCCAGGCGATCCCACGGGTCTTCGGTGAGGAAGCGCATGGACACGTCGAAGGTCGCGCCACCCCAGCATTCGAGCGAGAAGAGCTGGGGAAGCGCGCGGGCATAGGTGCCGGCGACGCGGGCGATATCATGGGTGCGCATGCGGGTCGCAAGCAGCGACTGATGGCCGTCGCGCATCGTCGTATCGGTCAGGAACACTTGGCGTTCGCCACGCACCCACTCGGCGAACTTCTTCGGGCCGAGTTCGTCGAGCTTCTGCTTGGTACCGGATTTGATGTCGCCGTCGATGAACGGGACGACGGGCTTTGCCGCATCCGCCGGCGGCTTCGGGCGGCCCTTCGTCTCCGGGTGGCCATTGACCGTGACGTCGGCGAGATAGGTGAGGAGCTTCGTCGCGCGGTCCAGGCGCTTCACCTGCTGGAACAGTTCCGGAGTCGTGTCGATGAAGCGCGTCGTATAGCTGTTATCCTGGAACTTCGGATGGCTGATGATCGCCTCGAGAAAGGTCAGGTTGGTTGCCACACCGCGGATGCGGAACTCCCGCAGCGCGCGGTCCATGCGGCTGATCGCTTCGAGGGGGTTCGGCGCCCAGGCGGTAACCTTGACGAGCAGTGGGTCGTAGAAGCGGGTAATGACTGCACCCGGATAGGCGGTGCCGCCATCGAGACGGATGCCGAAGCCGGACGCCGAGCGATAACCGGTGATGCGGCCATAGTCCGGAATGAAGTTCTGCTCCGGGTCTTCGGTGGTGATGCGGCACTGCAGCGCGTGACCGTTGAGGCGGATGTCCTCCTGCTTCGGCACGCCCGATTCCGGCGTGCCGATCGCCTCGCCGTCGAGGATGTGGATCTGCGCCTTGACGATGTCGATGCCAGTCACGACTTCCGTGACGGTGTGCTCCACCTGAATGCGCGGGTTGACCTCGATGAAGTAGAACTTGCCGGTGTTGGCATCCATCAGATACTCGACCGTGCCGGCGCCGACATAGCTCGTCGCACGGGCGATCATCAGCGAATAGTCGGCAAGCTCCTGGCGCTGCGCATCCGAGAGGTAGGGCGCCGGCGCGCGCTCGACGACCTTCTGGTTGCGGCGCTGGATCGAGCAGTCGCGCTCGAAGAGATGCACGACATTGCCGTGGGTATCGCCGAGGATCTGGCTTTCGACGTGGCGGGCGCGCTCAACCAGCTTTTCAAGATAAACCTCATCCTTGCCGAAGGCGGCCTTGGCTTCGCGCTTGCCTTCCGTCACCTCACGGATCAGGTCCTTCGGGTCGCGAATGGCGCGCATGCCGCGTCCGCCGCCGCCCCAGGAGGCCTTGAGCATGACCGGATAGCCGATCTCGGCCGCAAGGCGGTGGATTTCCTTTTCGTCGTCCGGCAGAGGATCGGTGGCCGGAACGACCGGCACGCCGACGGAAATCGCGAGGTTGCGCGCGGCAACCTTGTTGCCGAGCTGGCGCATCGTCGCCGGCCGCGGACCGATGAAGATGATGCCGGCGGCATCACAGGCATCGACGAATTCAGGGCTTTCCGAAAGCAGGCCGTAGCCCGGATGGATCGCGTCGGCGCCCGAAAGCTTGGCGACGCGGATCACCTCTTCGATCGACAGGTAGCTCTCGATCGGACCGAGGTCGCGGGCAAGGTGCTGCCCGCGGCCGATCTGATAACTTTCGTCCGCCTTGAAGCGGTGCAGCGCCAGTTTGTCCTCTTCAGCCCATATCGCGACCGTTTTCAGACCGAGTTCGTTTGCAGCGCGGAAAACGCGGATGGCAATTTCAGAACGGTTGGCAACAAGGATCTTCGAGATAGGCAAGTCGGTCTCCTCAATGACTTGATATTGCGGGAAATGCTGCACCCGCGAAATAAAGTATTAGCGAGTCACCGAGCAGAGCGCAATTTCAGATGCGACAGGAAACCGAAAGCCTTCGACTCTAGGAGATCAGCCCGAGCCGGAAGGCGATCGCCACGACGTGATGGCGGTTCTTGCCCTTCAATTTCTCCTGGATGCCGTTCATATACCAGTCGACCGTATGGCTCGAGATATCGAGCACCTTGCCTATGTCGTTCGAAGTCATGCCGTCGGCGAGATAGTTGAGCGCTTCCATTTCGCGCCGCGTCATCTGCACCTCGACGCGCGAGCCGAGTTCGGCCGAAACCTCGGGATCGGTCAGCTCCAGAAGCTTCCAGAACAGCCGCTTGGCGATGGCGTCGAAGAGGCTGATCTCGACCGGGCTCAAGTCGACGACGCGACCGCCGACCGTCAGGTTGCCGAGCAGGCCGCGCCGGCCGTGCACCGGAAAGATGTAGCCATCGTAGAGACCGTGGTTTCTGGCCTCGATCATCATGCTTTCCATGCGCTTGCGATGTGGATCGGAGCGGAAGGCAAACAGCGTGTCACGCCAGCGGAAGCCGCGCTGCGCATGGCCGAGATAGCGGATGGTCGGATCGATCACCACGAACTTCTTGCGGATGTAGATCTGCGGCCAGCCTTCCGGCCAGCGGCCGGCGAGCAGCAGCCGCAGCGGATTGTCATGCGGTTTCGGCTGCCGAACGACACCGTAGAAGTCGAAGCCGCAGCGATCGAGCAGGCGCTCGAATTCCGGGACGATTTCCTCGCGTGTCTTCATCTCCTCCAGAAGCGCGAGAAACTGTACGAGCAGCGTAATGTTCATGGATCACCTTCCAGGTAGATGCATATGGTCGCATTTCCGAATCCGGACATAAAGGCACCGTTCAGCGACCATTCATGTTGCACCCGCGATAATCCCTCATACCACGCCCGGTCTTATGCGAAATATGCAAGAAATCGGAGTTGGCACGACAGATAGCAGACTATGAATATTCTCGCCAAGCTCGCATGCGAGCGAAACGGGAAAACGAGTGGCTGTCCATGCGTCCGGCTACGGCTTCCCTTTGCCGCAAAAGACCGTCTCAGCGCGGCCCCGAGTGTATAGGGGCGGAGCCCAAGCCCGCCAACCGTAGCTCGAGGACGCGGGTGCATCCGCCGCAGAAGGACTGCGGCGCGTCAAATCCGGTACCCGGAAGGGGTGAGACAGTGTCATTGTTCCAAGTGTATGCAAGAGCGCTCCAGTATCTTGCGGTTCACAAGTTTCGTGTCTCGGCGATCGTCCTCGCCAACGTCGTTCTGGCAGCCATCTCGATTGCCGAACCGATCCTGTTCGGGCGCATCATCGACGCCATCTCGTCAAAGGGCGAGGTCACGCCGATGCTTTTGATGTGGGCTGGCCTCGGCGTCTTCAACACCGTCGCCTTCGTGCTCGTTGCCCGCGAGGCGGACCGGCTGGCCCATGGCCGCCGCGCCACGCTCCTGACGGAAGCCTTTGGACGGATCGTTTCCATGCCGCTCGCCTGGCATAGCCAGCGCGGCACGTCCAACGCGCTGCACACGCTGTTGCGCGCCTGCGAAACCCTATTCGGTCTCTGGCTCGAATTCATGCGCCAGCACCTGGCTACGGCCGTCGCGCTGATGCTGCTCATTCCGACCGCCTTTGCCATGGACGTGCGCCTCTCGCTCGTCCTTCTCGTGCTCGGCGCGGCCTATGTCATGATCAGCAAGGCGGTGATGAGCCGCACCAAGGAAGGTCAGGCCTCGGTCGAGAACCACTATCATACGGTTTTCTCCCACGTTTCCGACGCCATCAGCAACGTCTCGGTCGTGCACAGCTACAACCGCATCGAGGCTGAAACCCGCGAGCTGAAGAAGTTCACCGAGCGGCTGATCTCCGCCCAGTTCCCGGTGCTCGACTGGTGGGCACTGGCGAGCGCGCTGAACCGCGTCGCCTCCACCATTTCGATGATGGCGATCCTCGTCATCGGCACCGTGCTGGTGCAGCGCGGCGAGCTCGGCGTCGGCGAAGTCATCGCCTTCATCGGTTTTGCCAACCTGCTGATCGGCCGTCTCGACCAGATGAAGGCCTTCGTGACGCAGATTTTCGAAGCCCGTGCCAAGCTCGAAGACTTCTTCCAGCTCGAAGACGCCGTGCGCGAACGTGACGAGCCGGCAGGCGCGACTGAACTGCCGCCAGCTGTCGGCGAAGTCGAGTTCCGCAACGTCTCCTTCGACTTTGCCAACACGAACCAGGGCGTGCACAACGTCTCGTTCACGGCCAAGGCCGGCCAGACGATCGCGATCGTCGGCCCGACGGGTGCCGGCAAGACGACGCTCGTCAACCTGCTGCAGCGTGTTCACGATCCGCGTGATGGCCAGATCCTGATCGATGGCAACGATATCTCGAAGGTAACGCGCAAGTCGCTGCGCCGCTCGATCGCCACCGTCTTCCAGGACGCGGGCCTGATGAACCGTTCGATCTCAGACAACATCCGCCTCGGCCGTGACGATGCGACGATCGAGGAAGTCATGGCTGCCGCCGAAGCGGCCGCCGCCTGCGACTTCATCGAGGGCCGGACGGGCGGCTACGACACGGTGGTCGGCGAACGCGGCAACCGTCTGTCGGGCGGCGAACGCCAGCGTGTGGCCATCGCCCGCGCCATCCTCAAGAACGCGCCGATCCTGGTGCTCGACGAGGCGACCAGCGCGCTCGACGTCGAAACCGAGGCCCGCGTGAAGGATGCGATCGATGCCCTGCGCAAGAACCGCACGACCTTCATCATCGCACACCGCCTGTCGACGGTGCGCGAGGCCGACCTGGTAATCTTCATGGATCAGGGCCGCGTCGTCGAAATGGGCGGTTTCAACGAGCTCAGCCAGAGCAATGGCCGCTTCGCAGCCCTCTTGCGCGCCAGCGGCATCCTGACGGACGAAGACGTCCGCATGAGCCACACGGCGGCATAAGACACGCGCTTGAAGTCAAGCGAACGAACCGAACCACCCGCGGTCAAACGCGGGTGGTTTTTTGCTTTTCGGCTTTCTGACAACGTCGCGTCGACCAGCCTTGCCATTCTCGAGATTGTTGGTAGACGGGAATTCCGGCCCCAATTCCAAAGGAATCATCATGCCGGACATCTCCACAATCGCAGTTTTCGCCACAGCAAGCCTCGTGCTCACCGCCACGCCCGGCCCTGACATGCTGCTCATCGCTTCTCGGAGCGTGAGCCAGGGGCGCGCAGCCGGGTTCCTCACCTATGCCGGGATCGCAGTCGGCACCTATTGCCACGCGCTGGCCGCAGCACTCGGTCTTTCCCAGCTCTTCGTCACCTTGCCGGTTGCCTATGAGATCGTGCGCTGGGCGGGCTGCGCCTATCTGCTGTACCTCGCCTACAAGACAGTCCGCTCGAACGCATCGAGCGCGTCACCGGTTTCGACGCTCAAGCGACTTTCGAACTGGCGGATCTTCGGCGAGGGGCTGATGACGAACCTGCTCAATCCGAAGATGGCGCTCTTCGTACTGGCGCTGCTCCCACAGTTCGTAGACCCAAAGAGCGGGTCGATGGTCACGCAGATGCTTCTGCTGGCGACCGTGTTGAACGGGGTCGGCTTCCTCGTGAACGGCTCGGTCATCCTGGTCGGCAGCCATCTGCGCGCGCGGCTCGCTGGCATCAGGCGTTTCCCGAAGCTGCCGCAGTATCTTCTCGCCGGCGTATTCACGGGGCTCGCCTGCCGCCTTGCCCTTGGTTCCAGAAATTAGTCGCCCAGCAGGGGCGGCGTTCTGTTACGCCGCCCGCAGCGGCTTTGCAGTAGCAATGCCGCGCAACCATTCGAGATAATAGGCATAGGCGAAATGCAGCCCGATGCCGACGAGCACGAAGAGGCTGCCGAAGATCGGGTTTCTCCCGGTGACGAACAGCAGCACCTGGCCGGACATCGCCAGGATCGTGCCGAAGATGAAGATCGGCAGCGAGTGTCGCCCGACAACCGCGAGCGGATGATCGCTGTCGAGTTTGGCGAGGTTGCTGATGCGAGGCGTCACGGCGACGATGTAGGCAAGCGCCAGCACATGGAGCAGCCGGGGGCCCGACAGGAAGGTCTTGTCAAAGCCGGTCAAGACCGCTGGAAGACCGAAGGAAAGGTCGATGCTCCAGAAGGAGAAGAGCACCCAGACAGCGGAGACCGCAAGATAAGCGCCCGACAGGACGATCAGCCAGGGCCATCGGGGGAGTGATCCACCATTGCGAACGAAGGTCATCATGACGATGCCGATGACGAACAGGAACTGCCAGGACCAGGGATTGAGGAACCAATAGCCCTCGTCGAGGAAATTCGACGGCACGAACTTGAAGATGCCTGCGGCGAGCCACAGGGCGGCCGACAGCGACAGCAGCAGTTTCTTGCTGACGCCGTTCAGCCAGAGAATACCCGGCAGCATCAGGAACAGCGCCGCATACATCGACAGGATGTTGTTGTAGCCGAGCTGATACCCCAGAAGCACCATGGCGACGATGCCCTGTTCCGTCTGTTCCACCATCGGCCGAATGTTGATCTCGCCGATCAGATCCTGCCGGCCGAAATAGATCGCCCCGGCCGCAAAAATCGCCAGCGTCACGATGCTGGTCATGATGTGGGCGACATAAAGCGCCAGCGCCCGGCGCCAGATTTTCAGCGTCATCGCCAGCCGTTCTCCGGCGGCGAACTTGCCGCCATAGGCGATCCCGACCGACAGGCCGGAGATCAGCACGAAGGCTTCGGCGGAATCGGAAAAGCCGAAGTTCTTGTGCGTCAGATATTCGAGGTACTGTCCCGGAACGTGGTTGACGAAGATCGTCAGCAGGCACAGCGCCCTGAACACGTCGAGGCGTGTGTCACGCTCGTTGGGAACCATTCGGGCGGACGTCGGGTTGACACCACCCTGAAAAGTCTTTTGCAGCATGCGGTCCGTTTTCCAGGATTTGGCGCCCCTGCCCCATCCCTGTTGAAACGGGCACCGACAGCCCGCGCCGTCATTCAAACGCGCGAGATGCCCGGCACCATGAACTAGGTGGGATGAGGAACATGTTGCAGTTCTCCGCCCCATCCCGCTCCGATGATCTAGAGCATCCCGCTTTCAAGTGAAGTCACTGGAAGCGGATAAGATGCTCTGGCTTCAAAGTGTTAGAGCGCCCTTTGCGCGTTCGTCTGAACGCCTGGCGCTCCAAGACACGACACCCGGCCGTCGGGGTCATGCCGCCCGCATTTCCGCAAAGAAAAACCGGCCTTGCCCTTGCGGGAACAAAGCCGGTCTCATCCTGTCTTCAATGCCGGCCGTTACAGCAAAATGCCTTCATGCGCGTTTTTTGTGACACTATTGTTTATGCTGACAATCGGCTCGCCACTTTTCTGGTCGCGCTGCACCGAAATCTTGTGCCGCGCGCCGTTGAGCGTCACTTCTGCGGAGTAGCCGTCCCAGGCCGCCGGCAGCACCGGCCGAATGACCAGCTTGTCGCCCTGTCTGCGGATCCCGAGAATACCTTCGACGCCGACGCGGTAGAGCCAGCCAGCCGAACCGGTGTACCAGGTCCAGCCGCCGCGTCCCGCCAGATCGCCTTCGCCATAGATATCGGCGGCGACGACATAGGGCTCGACGCGGTAGTGTTCCGCCGCCTCGCGGCTCTGCGCATGCGAGACCGGGTTCAGCATCTGGAAGACGCGCCAGGCTTCTTCCGCCCTGCCCTGTTCGGCGAAGGCCAGCGCCACCCAGGTGGCCGCATGGGTATATTGCCCGCCATTTTCGCGCACGCCGGGCGGATAGGCCTTGATGTAGCCTGGATCCTGCGACGTCCGCTCGAGCGGCGGCGTGAACAGCCGCACGATGTGCTGGTCCGGATCGACCAGTTCGGCCATGACCGCATCCATCGCCTTGAGCGAACGCTGCTCGTCGCCTTCGCCTGAGAGGACGCTCCAGGACTGGCCGATCGAATCGATCCGGCACTCGAGCGCCTCGCTGGTGCCGAGCGGCGTGCCGTCGTCGTAATAGCCGCGACGATAGTAGTCGCCGTCCCAGCCGGCGGTGTCGAGCGCCTTCTTCAGGGCTTCGAGATGCGCCTCCCAACGGGTGACGCGTGCCTGGTCCTTACGCTCGCGAGCGTAAGGCAGGAAGCCGCGGAGCGTGCCTGCGAGGAACCATCCAAGCCAGGTGCTGGTGCCCTTTCCGGCAGCACCGACACGGTTCATGCCATCGTTCCAGTCACCGCCGAGGATCAACGGCAGGCCGTTCTCGCCGGTCCGCTTGATCGCGAGGTCGAGCGCACGGGCGCAATGCTCGTAGACGTCGCCGACCTCCTCGGAAATCTCAGGCTTGTAGAAGGCGTCGTGCTGGCCCTCTTCGAGAGCCGGACCGCTGATGAAGGCGATCTGTTCTCTCAGGATGTCGGAGGTACCGGTCACCGAGCAGTAATGCGTAACGGCATGGGCGAGCCAGACGACGTCGTCGGATATCATCGTGCGCACGCCGGCGCCGGTTCCCGGCAGCCACCAGTGCTGCACGTCGCCCTCGACGAACTGACGAGCCGCAGCATTCAGGATCTGCGCCCGGGCAAGCTCCGGCCTGTGGATCAGGAAAGCCAGCGTGTCCTGCAGCTGGTCGCGGAAGCCGAAGGCACCGCTCGCCTGGTAGAAGGCGGAGCGGGCCATGATGCGGCAGCCGAGGCTCTGGTAGGGCAGCCAGTTGTTGATCATGGCGTCGAAGGCCGGATCCGGCGTTTCCACCTTCACGATATCGGTGAAATCGCGCCAGAACGTCTTGGCCGCCCCGAGCACCGTGTCGAATGCAGTCTCACGCAACTCACCGAGTACGGCACGAAGCTGATCCTCATTGTCGGCATCGCCGAGAATGAAGGTGACCTGCTGCTCGGCACCGGGTTCGATGGTCAGATCGGACGCAATGACCGCGCAAGGGTCGCCGTCTACGTCGACCGAACCCGAGAGATCGGCACCCGAAAGCACCGCCTGCGGCACGAGGATGCCGCCGAGCGAGCCCAGGAACTCCCGCCGGCTCGCGGTGTAACCGGCAGCCTGGCCGCCATCGGCGGTGAAGAACGCCGAACGACCGGCATAGTCGATGCTGTAAGGGTTGGTCGCAACCAGCGCCGCGGTCTCCTCATCCCACTTCGAGAGGATGAAGGGCGCCGAGCGGGCGCGGTTGTTACCGAGTACCCACTCGTTATAGCCGTAGAGCCTCAACCGCCGCGCCGTCTTCGCGCGGTTGCGGATCGAGACGCGGACGAGCTTTGCCGGCAAGCTGCGGTGCACCGTATGGGTCGCCTCGATCTCGAGGTCGTCCTGGGTGCTGCGGAAGCGCGAATAGCCGAGCCCATGCGCCGTTTCGAAGACGACGGAGCGGCGACGCGAGAGCGACGCATAGGGCGTCGATACCGAACCACTCTCCATGTCGCGGATGAAGATCGCCTCGCCCGGACGGTTGATGACCGTGTCATTGGTCCACGGCGTCAACTGGTAGTCGCGCGAATTGCGGCTCCAGGAGAAGGCCGCGCCTTCCGCCGAAACGTGGAAGCCGAACTGCTCGTTGGAGATGACGTTGATCCAGGGCTGCGGCGTCGCTTCGCCGCCACGAAGGCGCACGACATATTCGCGACCGCCTTCGGCAAAACCACCGAAGCCGTTCCAGAAGGAAAGGCCATCGCCCTTGATCTCGGCCGGGGCAACGTCTGCCTTCTCCTGCGGCGCCGCCAAAAGCGGTCCCACGAACTCGCCGCTCTTCTCCGCACCCTTCGCCGGCGCCGGCGAATAGAGCGAGTTGGCGCGGGCGATCTGGTCGGAGATCGTGCCGTTGCGGGCATGGAACACGGCGCGCGAGGCCGACAGCAGGGTCGACCAGGTCTCCGGTTCCATCAGGTCGCGGCGCACCGAGAAGATATGCTGGCGCGGGCCGTCCGAAAGGCCGCGAAGCCTCAGGTTCTCGCACATGGAATCCAGCGCATGCTGCATATCCTGCGCATAGGACGAGGCCCGCTCGTTGATGATGACGAGGTCGGCGGTGATGCCGCGGGCGCGCATATATTCCTGGGCGCGCAGCGCTTCACGTGCGATGCCGAGATCGCCGTCGTCGTTGATGCGGAGGCAGAAGATCGGGTAGTCGCCCGAGATCGCCAGCGGCCAGAGCTTCGACTGGGAGTCGAGGCCTGCCTGCACCGTCGCCGTGTCGGCACGCAGATGCATGTCCGGATAGACGAGGTAGCGGCCGAGCATCTGGAAGCTCGCGGCCTCCTGCGATGTCACGCCGACATGGCGCATCTGCACCTGGCTGCGGGTCCAGGCGTGGATGAGTTCCTGGTTGAAGGTCTCCGGATGGCGATAGCGGTCGATCGCGCGATCGACCTCCTCGCGGCTCGGCGCAGCGATTGTCCAGAAGACGACGCTGACCTTCTTGCCGGCGGGCACGCGAACGACGCGGCGCAGCGACATGATCGGATCGAGCGTAAAGCCGTCCGTGCCCGAAAGCACTGCGTCCGTGTCGAACGCGGCAGCTTCGGCAAGCGTCCGGCCCGGGCCGATGAAGCGGCGACGGTCGGTCTCCGCTTCCGTATGGCGATCGCTGCCGGCATTGTCGGTGACGAGATGCGCCACTTCCATGTCCGGGTCGCTGGAGCTGCGCTTGTTGCGGCTGACGCGAATGACGTCGCCGCGGCGGCTGATTTCCGTGCGCACGAACATCTTCGAAAAGGCCGGGTGCGCGCTGTCGGCCTCGTCGATCGAAAGCACCGGCTCGGCATAGGAGGTCACTTCGATGAAGCGATCCTGGGTGCCGGTGTTGAGCAGGATGACCCGGCGCCCTTCGGCGTCGTGTTCGGTGGCGACGATGCACTCGACCTCGCTGGTGAGGTCGCCGACGGTCTTGACGAATTCGGCCTTGTCGTCGCCGAAGCGGGTCAGCACCTTCTCGCCGGCCGCACGGCGCGGCTCCGATGTCGCGGACCACCAATCGCCGGTCGTCGTGTCGCGCAGGAAGATGAAGGTGCCGGTGCGGTCCTCGACCGGATCCGGCTTCCAGCGGGTGACGGACTGGCCGTTCCAGCGGGCATAGCCGGCGCCGTTGGCCGTCAGCATGACTGAGTAATGGCCGTTGGAGAGAAACACGGTCTCCCGGTCCTGTGCCAGCGGGTTCTCGATGATGCGGACTTCCGGACGCAGGAGATCGTCCTGACCCTTGCCGACCGATTCCGGCTCGCGCTTGGCATTCATGATCGGGATGTCGCGCGGCGCCTTTTCCTGCAGCAGCAGTTCGGCGGCCTCGATCACCGGATCGGCGTGGAACCACTCGCGCAGACGGCCATTGAAGACGACATTGGCGACAGCCGCGATCGACATGCCATGGTGGTGCGCATAGTAGTTGCGCACGACCGCACACTTCTGGCCCTCGGGCACACGCGTCGGCGTGAAGTCGACGGCATCATGGAAGCCGTAGACACCGAGTGCGCCGACCTCGCGCAGACGTCCGAGGTTGGCGAGCGCCGATTTCGGATCGTACATGCAGGCGAGGATCGAGGCGTAGGGCGCGATGACCGCGTTCTGGCCGAGGCCGCGCTTGAGCCCGAGCGTCGGCACGCCGAAGTTGGTGTACTGGTAGGTGAGCTCGTGGTCGCGCGCGTTGAACGCGGCTTCCGAAATGCCCCAGGGCGTGCCCAGACGGCGGCCGTGGTTGATCTGCTCCTTCACAATCAGATTGTTGGTCTGGTTGAGGATACCGCCCTGCCGCTCCTGCATCACCAGCGGCGGCATGAGATATTCGAACATCGAGCCCGACCAGGAGATCAGCGCGCCGCGCGCGCCGATCGGCACGATCGGACGGCCGAGCTTGTACCAGTGCTCCGTCGGCAAGTCGCCCTTGGCGATGGCAAACAGGCTGGTGAGACGTGCTTCCGAAGCGAGAAGGTCGTAGCAGGCCTCGTCGAGCTCGTTGGCGTTGACCCGGAAGCCGATCGACAGCAGGCGCCGCTCCGGCCGGAACAGGAAGCCGAAATCCATCGAGAAGGCGATGTCGCGGGCGCGATCCTTCAGCACCAGCAGGCGCTGGCGCAACGATTCGATCGCACCGAGATCGAAGACACCGTCGGAAATATGGGCTTCGCAGGTGCTGACGAGCGCATTTGCCCACTTCGTCACTTCGGTGCTCTGCGGCGTGCGCACCTCGTGGTCGAGGTTGACGGTGAGCTTGTGCATGTCGCGCGCCAGCACCGCGAGGTTGATCACCCGGATCGACGCGAACTCGCGCTCGCGCTTGACCGCGGCAAGCGCGTTCTGGAAGCCGACGATGCGTTCCTCGATCAGGCGACGCAGCGGCCGGACCGTCTTGCGGTCGTCGGGCAGATCGCGCAACACCTCCTGGAGGATCGCCACCACGTCGCCGATGCCGTCCAGGCTGCCCTGGACATGCGCCGACGGCGCCTCGGCCCAGTCGCGGCACATCGACGATACGGCAATCAGGTGACCGGCAAGGTTGCCGCTGTCGACCGACGAGATGTAGCGCGGCTCCATGGTGTCGAGCGTGTTCGTCCGATACCAGTTGAACAGGTGGCCGCGATACTTCGGCAGGCGGTCGATGGTGGCGATCGTCTGCTCCAGCCGGTTGATCGTCTCCTCGAAGCCGATCCAGCCGAAATCGCGTGCCGACATCACCGACAGCAGGTAGACGCCGATATTCGTCGGCGAGGTGCGCTCGGCCAGGACCGGCTGCGGCGTTTCCTGGAAGTTGTCCGGCGGCAGGAAGTGCTGCTCGGCGGTCACGAAGGTCTCGAAATAGCGCCAGGTGCGCCGGGCAATCAGGCGCATCTCGTCGATCGCTTCATCGGAGACGACGAGCTGGTCCTCGGTTTCGGCCGACTGGCTGACGAACCAGGCGACCGCAGGCGAAAGCGCCCAGAGCAACGCGAAGGGAATGCCGATGAACGGCAGGCCGGTGTCGGAGATCGCGGCAAGCGCCAGCGAAAGCGCCGAAAGCGCCGGCGCGATCCACATCGCGCGGTAGTAATCGCCAATCGTGCCGTGGCCGGCACTCTGCACCTGCGCGGCCGTGCGCCATTCGAGCATCAGCTTGCGGCTGACGAAGGTGCGGTAGAGCGAGCGCGCGATCGCGTCGCCCATCATCGCCGCATTGTGGGCGATGAAGACGATGCGGAGCGCCACTTGTGCATTGGCAGCGCGGACTTCCGTCAGCACCGCGTGAAGGTGGGCGCGGGCGACGATGTCGTTGCGGCGCGGCAGGAGGCCGTTGATCAGCGACAGGGTCGGGGCCACGAACAAGCTGAAGATCAGGACAATCTGCCAGATCAGCGCCTCGGTCGGCTCCATGTAGTACCAGCCCATCACCGAGGCGACGAGCCAGGCAAGCGGGATCAGCGAGCGACGCAGGTTGTCGTACATCTTCCAGCGCCCGAGCATCGACAGCCCGTTCGAGAAATTGAAGATGTAGGGCAGCAGCTGCCAGTCGCCACGCGCCCAGCGATGCTGGCGCGACATCTCGACCTCGTAGCGGGTCGGGAAGTCCTCGACGAGCTCGACGTCGGTTACCAGCGCGCAACGCACATAGGAACCTTCGAGCAGATCGTGGCTGAGAACGGCATTTTCCTGGATCCGGCCCTTCAGCGCCGCCTCGAAGGCGTCGACATGGTAGAGGCCCTTGCCGGTGAAGCTGCCTTCGCCGGCGATGTCCTGGTAGACGTCGGAAACGGTGAAGACATAGGGGTCGATGCCGCGGTTGGCCGAGAAGATACGCTGGAAGGCGGAAGCTTCGCTGCCCGTTGTCAGCGACGGCGTCACGCGGGGCTGCAGCAGGCTGTAGCCGGCGATCACGTCCTGTGTCTTAGGGTCGACCACCGGACGGTTGATCGGATGGTAGATCTTGCCGACGAGCTTCGTCACCGCATCGCGCATCAGGCGCGTGTCGGAATCGAGCGTCATCACGTACTGCACGTTGTCCGGCACCGTGTTGGCGCCCTGCAGGAACGAGGTGTCGCGGTCGCCGCGAAGCAGCATGTTCAGTTCGTGCAGCTTGCCGCGCTTGCGCTCCCAACCCATCCACACGCCTTCCTGCTCGTTGAACAGGCGGCGGCGATGCAGGAGATGGAAGCGCGTCTTGCCATCATAGGCGTAGCGCGCCGAAAGCTGAGCGATCTCGCGCTTGGCGTAGTCGAGCACATCGGAATCGGTGCTCGACTCCTCAACCTTGCTATCGGCCCAGTCGCTGAGCAGCGCGAAATAAATCTCGCCGCGCGGGTTGGCGAGGTAGTGCACCTCGAGATTGCGCACGAGTTCGTCGACATGGTCGCGCTTGGCAATCAGGCAAGGTACGACGACGAGGGTGCGGGCATGCTCGGGAATTCCGTCGAGGAATTCATAGCCGACAAGTCGCGATGGTCTGACGAACAGCGTCACCAGCGTGTTGAACAGGCCCATCGCGCCTTCGGACGCCGGCAGCGCGAACAGAAGCAGCATGATCAGCTTCGCGCCGTTCGGAATATCCATCGGACTGACGAAGGAATAGACGGCGATCATCGCCAGGATCGTCAAGAGGATGTTCGGGCCGGCGATCGCGAACCAGTCGAGCTTGCGGCTGATACGGATGATGGTCTGCAGCAGCGACGGTCGATAGCCGATCTTCTTCTCGAGCACCTTGCGCTGCTTGCCGACGAGGAAGGATCCGACGTTCGGCTCCTGCAGCGGCACTTCGGTCTCGGCCGCAGTCTCCGCCTCGCGCACCATCTCGATGGCGATCTGCGTCACCTCGTATTCGCTGTGACCGGAACGACGCGCGAGCTTCTCGATCGTGTCGCGATACTTGTTGCGCGAGCCGAAATCGAGCGCCGCATAGTCGGAGCCCTCGCGTAGCGCCGCGTCGATCTTGCTGACGCTTTCGAACCAGACAGCCCAGTCGGTATCGTCGATCTCGCGCAGGCTGCGGATGATGTTGCTCATCGTCGCATTGCCGGACGACAGGCGGTTCTGTTCGGCGACCAGCGCGTTTTCGACGTCGCTGCCGCGCCTCTCAAGCTGTTCCTCGATCCAGCCGATGACGGCACCGGAGGTCTGCGAGCCGTCACGCGTGCGGTAGAGCAGTTGCGCGACGAAGGTGTTGTCGGCAGCCAGCGCTTCCGATTCCGCAAGCAGCGCCCGATATTTCTCCGGATCGTTCAGGCGGATGATCTGGTCGGCAATGTCGTTCGCCTTTCGGCGCATGCCGCGCGAGCGCTCGACGCGGATGGCGATCCGGCGGAGGTTCTCGATCAGCACGAAGCGCAGGATCGACGGCAGCGCCCAGAGTTCGCCGATCTTGAAGGTGTCGTGCTTCTGGAAGCCTTCGACCATCGCCGTGATGCTATCGCGCGTCACCGTGCTGTGGGTGTGGGCGACATAGAGCCAGGCGAGCGCCATGGTGCGCGGGATCACCGTACCGGAAACCGAAAGCGTCGGCAGCTGGCGATAGAACCGACGCGGGAAATCGCGCCGGACCTCCTGGATCGCCTCTTCGACGACGTGGTGGTTGTCGAGCAGCCATTCGGCGGCCGGCGTGATCGTCGCCCCGGCTTCCACGTCCGCAGCGGTCGCGCGGTAGACGCGCAGGATCTCGCTCTCGTTTTCGCGATGCCGCGGCCGGAACTCGAACGGGAAGAATCCCGGCAGCGAGGAGGCACCCTTCACTGCGAGATCCTCGCCGCATTGCCGGAGGTCCTCCATCGAGAAGAAGGTGGCGCGGATCGAATCGTTGTAATCGATCTGCTTTGCTTCCGGTTCGCGCGGAGAGGTGGGCGGCGTTGTTTGAAGCTGCATGGGTACGGGTTCTGAATCCAACCGGGGTTGATCGGCCCGGTCCTCTTGGGGTTGCCGGGTTGGCTGCGGACCTGAGAAGTCAGGCTGAGCCGGCGCATTGCTAGACACGGTCATGTGTCCTCCCATCCACCGTCAATTCCCGCATGTGGGGAATTGGCGGTAACAGGCACCGCCCTCGACTGGGCATCGGAGATCGCAAAGCCGGCGGCGCATTGGTTTTCAAGGCCGCGGTGATGCATGAAAATGGCATTTTTTAGCCGTGGTGCCAACAGCTTGCAAGGATTGCTCATACAAGTTCGGACGATTTGCGCACAAACGAATCAAGCCGAAACCGGCCGCTGTGCGCGCCCCCAATGGCACTTCGATACAGCTCTCTCAATTGCCCTCTTCTCAAGCTTCATCGCGAATGGCAGACGAGGCGAAACGTGAAGCGGCGAGGAAGGTTCCCTCGATTCGTAGAAAAGCGTCGATCCGCTCAGCCCACTTGCTCGGTGATCCACTCCCGGAAGGCCAGGCTGATGGGGTTTTCGAGCTTACCCTCGGGCACGGCCAGATAATAGCTGTTTTCCGTCTTCATCGGCCGGTCGAGCACGATGCTGAGCGTGCCGGCGGCGATTTCCTGCTCGATCAGGTAACGTGGCAGCAGCGCGAAACCGAGCCCCGCCGTCGCCGCTTCGATCACCATGGAGAACTGGTCGAAACGGTTGCCGCGATAGGCGCCGCGGCCGTCCATGTCGTTGGCCTCGAACCATTGCGCCCAGAGCTTCGGCCGCGTGGCGAGATGCAGCAATGGGCCGGCGACGAGATCCTCGGGGGTCTCGATCGAATGGTTCGCCAACAGGGCAGGACTCGCTGCCGGCACGATGATCTCGCTGCACAGATAGCTGCAGGTGGCGCGCGCCCAGACCGGTTGGCCGTAATGAATGGCGAGATCGAAGTTCTGCTCGTCGAAATCGAAGGGCGCGGAACGGGAGGCGATGTTCAGCACCGTATCCGGATGGCGCTTGAGGAAATCGGGAAGGCGCGGCACCAGCCAGCGGCTGCCGAAAGTCGGGAGCGACGCGATCGAGAGCGTCGAGTCTGCCCGCGCCGAAGCCATGGCGCGCACCATCAGTTCCTCCGTCTGATTGAGGAGACGGCGAACCTCGGGCAGGAACTTCTGGCCGGCATCCGACAGGATCACCCGCTGGCGCACGCGCTCGAACAAAAGCACGCCGAGCTGATTTTCGAGATCCTTGATCTGCCGGCTGACGGCGCTTTGGGTAAGGTTCAGCTCGGCGGCGGCCTGCGTGAAGCTGCCGTGTCGCGCCGCGCATTCGAACGCCTGCAGCGTCGTCACGTCGGGAACCAGCCTGCGGCTTAACTTCATTCCAGCCTCGCATCAACATAGTCAGAAGCAACGCGATCAATGGCCAGTTCGATCGGATATGATCCGAAATGAGAATGACCTTGTCCTTCACCCATAGCGCGAGGCGAGCCCCAGTGAAAGAGAATAGTTTCGTATCGGCCGACGACATCCGTTCGTCCTTTTCCGCAGCCATGTCGGTCATGTACCGCGAAGAGGTGCCGGCCTACGGCACGCTGATGGAACTGGTCGCCAAGGTAAACGACGATACGCTCGCCGCCGACCCGGTCCTGAAGGAGCGTCTGGACGCCACGGATTCGCTCGACCGCATCTCCGAGGAACGCCACGGCGCAATCCGTCTCGGCACACCCGCCGAGCTATCGATGATGCGTCGCGTCTTCGCCGTCATGGGCATGTACCCGGTCGGCTACTACGACCTGTCGACTGCCGGTGTCCCGGTGCACTCGACGGCCTTCCGCCCCGTTGGTGACGCCGCTCTGAAGCGCAATCCCTTCCGCGTTTTCACCTCGCTTCTGCGCCTGGACTTGATCGCTGACGAGAGCCTGCGCGCCGAATCACAGGCGATCCTCGCCGAGCGCCGGATCTTTACGCCCGTCGCTGTCGAACTGACCGAAAAGGCTGAACGTGACGGCGGTCTCGACAAAGCCGACGCTGAGCGTTTCGTCTCAGAAGTGCTCGAAACCTTCCGCTGGCACGACAAGGCCAATGTCAGCGCCGACATGTACAAGCGCCTGCACGACGCCCATCGTCTGATCGCCGACGTCGTCTCCTTCAAGGGTCCGCACATCAACCACCTGACGCCGCGCACGCTCGACATCGACAAGGTGCAGGCGCTGATGCCGGAATACGAAATCGCGCCGAAGGCCGTCGTCGAGGGCCCGCCGACCCGCAAGTGCCCGATCCTTTTGCGCCAGACCTCGTTCAAGGCATTGGAAGAGCCTGTTTCCTTCAAGGATGCCGACGGCGCCTGGAAGGCCGGCTCCCACACCGCCCGTTTCGGCGAGATCGAACAGCGCGGCATCGCGCTGACCCCGAAAGGCCGCGCGCTCTACGACGACCTGCTCGACGCCTCGCGCAAGATCGTCCGCCCGGCCGCCGACGGCTCCAATGCCCGCGAATACGAAGCAGCCCTCGCCAAGGCTTTTGAGCCCTTCCCGGACACTTGGGCAGGCATCCGCGAAGCCGGCCTCGGCTATTTCAGCTACTCGCTGACGGAGAAGGGCCGCAAGGCCGGCGTCTCCCCGGCGCGTGACATCGAAGCGCTGATCGCGAGCGGTCTCGTCCAGTTCGACGCGATCGTCTACGAAGACTTCCTGCCGGTCAGCGCCGCGGGTATCTTCCAGTCGAACCTCGGCGACGGCGCCCAGCAGGACTTCGTCGCCAGCCCGAACCAGAAGCGCTTCGAAAGCGATCTCGGCGCCACCGTGCTCAACGAATTCGACCACTATGCCGGCATCGAGCAGGCTTCGATCGAAAGCTGCATCCGGGCCTTGACCGGCGCGATCGCTGCGGAATGATGCTTTTCTGATGATCGACAAACGGCACATCGACGCGCTCGCCGACATCCTTGGAAACAAGGGTGTCGTTACGCGTCCTGAAGACCTGGAAGCCTACGAGACCGGCGCGCGCTACGATCGCGGCCGGACTTCGCTCGTGCTGCGGCCGGCAACGACGGAAGAAGTCTCTGCTGCGGTCGCCTATTGCGTCACGAACGGCATCGCGCTGATCCCGCAATCCGGCAACACGGGCCTCGTTTCCGGCTCGACCCCGGATCAGTCGGGCGACGAGGCCGTGCTCAGCCTCGACCGGCTGGCGAAGCGCTTCGAGCTCGACCTCGACAATCGCTCGGTGCGGCTCGACGCCGGCTTTCGGCTGTCCGATCTCAACCGGCGCCTGGAAGAGCACGGCCTGTTCTTCCCGATCGATCTCGGCGCCGACCCGCGTATCGGTGGCATGATCGCCACCAATACCGGCGGTTCGCGCTTTCTGAAATATGGCGACGTGCGCCGCAACACCCTCGGGCTCAAGGTCGTTCTCGCAGACGAGGACGGCACCGTGCTCGACCTGCAATGCGACCTGCGCAAGAACAACACCGGCGTTGACTGGAAGCAGCTCTTTATCGGCACTTCGGGCGCCTTCGGCATCGTCACCGAATGCGTGCTGAACCTAGAACGCCTGCCGCAACAGACGGCAACCGCGCTGCTCGTTCCGGCAAGCGGCGCCCATGTACTGCCGTTGCTCCGAGCCATGGAAGAGCGGCTCGGCGCCTATCTCTCGGCCTTCGAGGGCATGTCGAAGAACGCCGTCACGGCCGCCTTCGCCCATGTGCCGTCGCTGAAGAACCCCTTCCAGGGCGGCAACGTTCCCGACTATGTCATCCTCGCCGAGATCAGCCGCACCTGGGCACCCCGCGACGGCGAACAGTCGCTCGACGCCGTGCTGGAATCGGCGCTCGCCGAGATCTGGGAAATGGAAGAGGCACCGCTCGCCGATGCCTTCGTCGGCCCGCCGCACGAGATCTGGGCGCTGCGCCACGCGCTGTCCGAGGGCGTCAAGCATCTCGGCAAGCTGATCGCCTTCGACGTCTCCTTCCGCAGGGGTGACATCATGGCCTTCTGCGACCATATGAAGGCAGAAATGCCGGCGAAATTCCCTGATGTGACCGTCTGCGACTTCGGCCATATCGGCGACGGCGGCGTGCACTTCAACCTCGTCGTGCCGAAGGACAGCGACCTTCTCAAGGACGAGACCTTCGAATCCCGGCTTCGCGAATGGGTTTTCGCCGTCGCCGTTGAGGAGTATCACGGCAGCTTCAGCGCGGAACATGCGATCGGCCGCCGCAACCAGGCCTATTACGACTTTTATACACCAGACAAACTCAAGGACATGGCCGCGGGCCTGAAGTCGCTCACCTCGCCGGGAAAGCTCGGCAGCGTGCGCTTCGGATAGGTCAAGCCAGGAAAACGGGAGTCAGACCATGAACATCGCAACCAAAAAAGTCGACGTGACCAAGGAAGCCGCAGCGCTTCTCGAAAAGATGGGCGTCGCCAAGGAACTCTACACCGGCGGCGACATGCCGTCCTACAGCCCGGTCACCGGCGAAAAGATCGGCAACCTCAAGACGGTTTCGGCCGCGGAAGCCGCTGCCAAGATCGAAAAGGCTCATGAAGCCTTCAAGGCCTGGCGCCTGGTTCCGGCACCGAAGCGCGGCGAACTGATCCGCCTGCTCGGCGAAGAACTGCGCGCCTTCAAGGCCGACCTCGGCCGCCTGGTTTCGATCGAAGCCGGCAAGATCACCTCCGAAGGCCTCGGCGAAGTCCAGGAAATGATCGACATCTGCGATTTCGCCGTCGGTCTTTCCCGCCAGCTATACGGCCTGACGATCGCCACCGAGCGCCCCGGCCACCGCATGATGGAAACCTGGCATCCGCTCGGCGTCGTCGGCGTCATCTCGGCCTTCAACTTCCCGGTCGCCGTCTGGTCGTGGAACACGGCGCTGGCGCTCGTCTGCGGCAACTCCGTCGTCTGGAAGCCGTCGGAAAAGACCCCGCTCACGGCGCTTGCCTCGCAGGCAATCTTCGAGCGTGCACTCGCCCGCTTCGGCGATGCGCCGGAAGGCCTGTCGCAGGTTCTCATCGGCGACCGCACCGTCGGCGAAGTCCTCGTCGACAACCCGAAGGTTCCGCTCGTTTCGGCGACCGGTTCCACCCGCATGGGCCGCGACGTCGGCCCGCGCCTTGCCAAGCGTTTTGCCCGCGCCATCCTCGAACTCGGCGGCAACAATGCCGGCATCGTCTGCCCCTCGGCCGATCTCGACATGGCCTTGCGCGCCATCGCCTTCGGCGCCATGGGCACCGCCGGCCAGCGTTGCACCACCATGCGTCGTCTCTTCGTGCACGAGAGCGTCTATGACCAGCTCGTTCCGCGTCTGAAGAAGGCCTATGGCTCGGTCTCGGTCGGCAACCCGCTGGAATCGACCGCCCTCGTCGGCCCGCTCGTCGACAAGGCTGCTTTCGACAGCATGCAGAAGGCAATCGGCGAAGCCAAGACCCATGGCGGCACCGTCACCGGCGGCGAACGCGTCGAACTCGGCTATGATAACGGCTACTATGCCAAGCCGGCCCTCGTCGAAATGCCGAAGCAGGCTGGCCCGGTGCTCGAAGAGACCTTCGCGCCGATCCTCTACGTCATGAAGTACAGCGACTTCGACGCCGTCGTTGCCGACCACAATGCGGTCGCGGCCGGCCTGTCGTCCTCGATCTTCACCCGCGACATGCAGGAATCCGAACGCTTCCTGGCGGTCGACGGCTCGGATTGCGGCATCGCCAACGTCAACATCGGCACCTCGGGTGCTGAAATCGGCGGCGCCTTCGGTGGCGAAAAGGAAACCGGCGGCGGTCGCGAATCCGGCTCGGACTCGTGGAAGGCCTATATGCGCCGCGCCACCAACACGGTGAACTATTCGAAGGCTCTGCCGCTGGCGCAGGGCGTGTCGTTCGACATCGAATAATCGGCGCACCCAGGTAGGATTCGATCATGACCATCAATCAAACGGTCAAGGAGGCGGGCTTTCAGCCCGCCTCGCGGATCTCCTCGATCGGAGTCTCCGAAATCCTGAAAATCGGCGCCCGCGCGCAAGCGATGAAGCGCGAAGGCAAGCCGGTCATCATCCTCGGTGCGGGCGAGCCCGACTTCGACACGCCCGACTACGTCAAGGATGCCGCCTGCGAGGCGATCAAGCGCGGCGACACCAAGTACACCGCGCTCGACGGCACGCCGGACCTGAAGAAGGCAATCCGCGAAAAGTTCCAGCGTGAAAACGGCCTTGCCTACGAGCAGGACGAGATCACGGTGGCAACGGGCGCCAAGCAGATCCTGTTCAACGCCATGATGGCGTCGATCAATCCCGGCGACGAAGTGATCATCCCGACGCCCTACTGGACCTCCTATTCGGATATCGTCCAGATCTGCGAAGGCAAGCCGGTTCTGATCCCCTGCGACGCCTCCTCCGGTTTCCGCCTGACTGCCGACAAGCTCGAAGCTGCAATTACGCCGAAGACGCGTTGGGTGCTGCTCAACTCGCCGTCGAACCCGTCGGGCGCCGCCTACAGCGCTGCCGACTATCGTCCGCTTCTCGACGTGCTCCTGAAGCATCCGCATGTGTGGCTGCTGGTCGACGACATGTATGAGCACATCGTCTATGACGGCTTCCGCTTCGTCACCCCGGCCCAGCTTGAGCCTCGGCTCAAGGACCGGACGCTCACGGTCAACGGTGTCTCCAAGGCCTATGCCATGACCGGCTGGCGCATCGGTTATGCCGGTGGCCCGCGCGACCTGATCAAGGCTATGGCCGTGGTCCAGAGCCAGGCAACTTCCTGCCCTTCGTCTGTCAGCCAGGCCGCCTCGGTGGCAGCGCTGACCGGCCCGCAGGAATTCCTGAAGGAACGCACTGCCAGCTTCCAGCACCGCCGCGATCTCGTCGTGGCCGCCCTCAACGCCATCGACGGTCTTGACTGCCGCGTTCCGGAAGGTGCCTTCTATACCTTCTCCGGCTGCGCCGGCATGCTCGGCAAGGTGACGCCATCGGGCAAAAAGATCGAGACGGACACGGACTTCTGCGCCTACCTGCTCGACGATGCCCACGTGGCCGTCGTTCCAGGCTCGGCCTTCGGTCTCTCGCCGTTCTTCCGCATCTCCTACGCGACGTCGGAAGCGGAACTGCAGGAAGCACTGAAACGCATCGCCGACGCCTGCGCGCGGCTTTCGTAACCGGCTGATCGGCCCCTCACCCTAGCCCTCTCCCCGCTTGCGGGGAGAGGGGACGGTCGAGTGTGCAGCATCGGCCCCACTTGCCAGGCAGGTCTTCGCATCCGCGCCGGAATTGCTACCTCCCGACAAAGCTTGAGAGCGATTGGGAGGTAGACCGCATATCCCTTCGCCCCGCCTGCGGGGAGAAGGTCGCGGCAGCGGGATGAGGGGCTTTCCGATCTCAACCCTGCCCCTCAAAACGTCGGCGGCGTACAAGCGCTGATCACCTCGCAAGGCACCGGCCCAACACAGCGAAAGCGATGCGGCCGCCGGCTCTCAAAGTAATACGCATCCCCCGGCCCCAGTATCCGCCGCTCGTCATCGACGGTCACCTCGATGCGGCCCGAGAGTACGATGCCTCCCTCCTCGCCATCATGCACCAGCGGCACCTTTCCGGTGTCGGCGCCCGGCTGGTAACATTCCTTCAGGATCTGCAGGCTGCGGCCAAAGAGGTTCTCGCCGATCTGCCGGTAGGAAATCGGCCCCTTGCCGATTTCGACCAGTTCCTCCGCCGCATAAAACGCCTTGCGCGGCTTCTCCGGCTCGAAGGAGAAGAACTCCGCAAGCCCGATCGGAATACCGTCGAGGATGCGCTTCAGAGCCCCGACGGACGGATTGGAGGCGTTCGATTCGATCAGCGAGATCGTCGAGTTGGTGACGCCGGCGCGCTTGGCGAGTTCGCGTTGCGACAGATTGTGCATCAGCCTCAGATGACGAAGCCGGTTTCCGATGTCGACTGTCATGCAGATCAAACCTTGGTGTTCAGGTTGTTCGAAATAGCGCAAACACACTGCATCGACCCGATGAAATTCAATGAGTTAAGTGACAGCAGAAAAGGACTTGTTTGGCAAATCAAATCATGGCGTCAATCGCCGACCTTAGGAGGATGCCATGAACCAGCACACCAAACCCAACGCTCCCATACTCGACAGCTATTGGATGCCGTTTACCGCCAACCGGCAGTTTAAACAGGCACCGCGCCTGCTCGCGTCCGCCGAGGGCATGCACTACACCAGCACCGATGGCCGCACGATCCTCGACGGCACCGCCGGCCTCTGGTGCGTCAACGCCGGCCATGGTCGCCGCCAAATCGCAGCCGCGGTTGAGCGCCAGCTATCAACCATGGATTTCGCCCCCTCCTTCCAGATGGGCCACCCGATCGCCTTCGACTTCGCCGAACGCCTTGCGGAGATCGCCCCCGGCCCCGAGGGACAGAAGCTTGATCGCGTGTTCTTCACCGGCTCCGGTTCCGAATCGGTCGACACGGCGCTGAAAATCGCGATCGCCTACCAGCGCGCGATTGGCCAGGGCACCCGCACCCGCCTGATCGGCCGCGAGCGCGGCTATCACGGTGTCGGCTTTGGCGGCATTTCGGTCGGCGGCATCCTCAACAACCGCCGCGTCTTCCCGCAGCTTCCCGGTTCGGACCACCTTCGCCACACCCACGACCTCGCCAAGAACGCCTTCGTCAAGGGCCAGCCGGAGCACGGCGCCGAACTTGCCGATGATCTCGAGCGGCTGGTGGCGCTGCACGGCGCCGAAACCATCGCCGCCTGCATCGTCGAACCGGTCGCCGGCTCGACCGGCGTGCTCATCCCGCCGAAGGGTTACCTGGAACGCCTGCGCGCCATCTGCGACAAGCACGGCATCCTCCTGATCTTCGACGAAGTCATCACCGGCTTCGGCCGCTTGGGCGCCCCCTTTGCGACGGATTTCTTCGGCGTCACGCCCGATCTGGTGACGACCGCCAAGGGGCTTACCAACGGCGCGATCCCGATGGGCGCTGTCTTTGCCAGCCGCAAGGTGCACGATGCTCTGATGCATGGTCCGGAAAACGCGATCGAGCTCTTCCACGGCTACACGTACTCCGGCCACCCGGCCGCTTGCGCCGCCGGCATCGCCACGCTCGACATCTACCGCGACGAGGGCCTGATGACCCGCGCTGTCGAGCTGCAGGACGCCTGGCACGATGCCATGCATTCCATGAAGGGCCTGCCAAACGTCATCGACATCCGCACGATCGGCCTGATTGCCGGCATCGAGCTGCAGTCGCGCGACGGCGCTGTCGGCGCCCGCGCCTATGACGTCTTCGTCGATTGCTTCGAAAAGGGTCTGCTGATCCGCGTCACCGGCGACATCATCGCCTTCTCGCCGCCGCTGATCGCCGAAGAGAAGCATTTCGCCGAGATCGTATCGATCCTTGGCGATGCGCTGAAGCGCGCCAAGTAAGTCAAAGCGAAGCAAGTCAAAACAGCGCCGCCGCGGATATCGGCGGCGGCGTTTGCATTTCACATGCGGCGCCGAATCCGGCTAACATCTCTGCGAGAAAGCCGCGTCCTAGCGGATCAGCAGCGCCCGGAAATCGTTGACGTTCGTTCCGGTCGGTCCGGGCGCGAAGAGATCACCACTCGCGGCAAAGGCCGACCAGGCATCATGGCGGGCGAGGTGCAGGCGCGGATCGATGCCGGCCGCCCGCATGCGGGTTATGCTCTCACCGTCGGCAAAGGCGCCGGCATTGTCCTCGGAACCGTCGATGCCATCCGTATCCGCCGCAAGCGCATCAATGCCCGCAACGCCATCGATATCGAGCGACAGCGACAGCAGCAATTCGCTGTTGCGCCCACCCTTGCCGTAGTCCTTGCCTGAGATCGTCACCGTCGTCTCGCCGCCGGAAAGCAGCACCACCGGCTTCTCGAAGGGGCGGCTCCTGAGCGCCACTTCACGAGCGAGCGCCGCATGCATGCGGCCGATATCACGCGCCTCTCCCTCGATCGCATCGGATAGAATGCGCGCCTCGATACCGAGTTCGCGCGCCTTAGCCGCGGCCGCTTCGAGCGACACGCTCGCCGAGGCGATCACGTGGCATTCATGTCCGGCAAAACGCAGATCGTCCGGATCGGGCGCTCTTGCCGCTTCCGAGCGCAGATGCGCCATCACCCCATCGGGCAGCGCCATGCGGTAACGAGCAACGATATCAAGTGCCTCCGCCGGCGTGCTGCGATCCGGAACGGTTGGACCCGAGGCGACGAAGGCCGGATTGTCGCCGGGCACGTCGGAGACCACCAGGGTGACGACACGCGCCGGGAAAGCCGCCGCAGCGAGCCGACCGCCCTTGATGCGCGACACGTGCTTGCGGACCACATTCATCGCTGAGATCGGTGCACCGGAAGCAAGGAGCGCTTTGTTGACCGCAATCTCGTCGGCAAGCGTCAAGCCTTCAGGCGGCGCCGGCAGCAGGGCCGAGCCGCCGCCGGAAACCAGCGCAACCACGAGATCGTCGGCTGTCAGGTTGGAGACGGCGTAAAGCAGCACGCTCGAGGCCGCGAGGCCGGCTTCGTCCGGCACAGGGTGGGCCGATTGCAGCACCGTGATCCGCTCGCAATGTTCGATCGGGCCGTGTCGTGCCACCACCGTCCCGCGCAACGGATGCTTCCAGAGCCGCTCAAAGGCGGCCGCCATCTGGCTCGCCGCCTTGCCGGCGCCGACGACCACGGTCCGCCCCTTTGGCGGATCGGGCAGATGCGCCTTGATTGCCTCATAGGGGTCGGCGGCTCTTACGGCTTCCTCGAATAGCCGGGTCAGGAACGGGCGCGCTTCGAGCATGATCGTCACTCAATCGGCAATTTCGAGGTCGTAGACGAAGATACCGGCAACGCCGCCTTCGGCCGCAGCGACGATCTTGGCGCCGGTCTTGCGGTGCGCCTCGTCTTCCAGGTAGGCGTCGCGGGCCGCCGCATCGGTGAAGTCGACGATGAAACCTAGGCCATGGCCCTTGTCCATGCCCACTTCCGGGCTGACATTGCCACCGATATGGGCTGCCATGAAACCCGGCAACCGTGATTTCAGCGCGACGATCTCGTCGAAGATCGTTGCTTTCTCCTCCTCGGAGATTTCGGGGCGGAAGCGGATGAAGACGCAATGGCGGATCATGGGGACCTCAACGGATATCGGCGCGGGCGCGCGGGCGGCTGTCGTTACGTTCGTGGGCAAAGATGGCAGGCGGCAGGGGCTGGCGCTCGCGAATGATGTCGGCGCCCTTCTCCCCCATCATGATCGTCGGCCCGTTGGTGTTGCAAGAGGGAACGCGCGGCATCACCGAGCTGTCGCAGACGCGCAGTCCCTCCAGCCCCCGCACCTTGAGATCGAGGTCGACCACCGCCATGGCGTCCGTCCCCATCTTGCAGGTCCCAACCGGGTGGTGATCCGTCTTGGCATTGGCGCAGCCGTAGTCGAAGAACTGTTCATCGCTGATGACCGAATTGCCGGGAAGACGTTCCGCCATCACGAAAGGCTTCAGCGCCGCCTGCTGCATGATCTCGCGGGCGATCTTCAACCCCTCGATCGACATCTTGCGATCGTGCGGATCCTCCCAATAGTTGGGGTCGATGAGAGGCGCTGCCGCCGGATCGGAGGACGAAAGCCGGACCGTGCCGCGTGAGCGCGGATGCAAATAGGCGGAATTGAGCGTCACGCCGGCGTTCTTCAGCTTTTCGACGCCCGCCTCGATGCCGGAGCCAAGCCCCAGATGGAACTGGATATCCGGCGAGCGCGCATTGGGATCGGCATACCAGAAGCCCCCGGTTTCAAAGAGCGAGGACGCCACCGGTCCGGAACGGAACAGCACATATTGCAGTCCGGCCCATAGCGTACGATGAAGTTTCGCCACACCGTCATAGGTGTGGTCGCCGGTGCATTCGGAAATGACGAAGAGATCGAGGTGGTCCTGCAGGTTGCCGCCAACGCCGGGCAGGTCGTGCTTCACCGAGACGCCGACCGACTTCAGGTGATCGGCCGGGCCGATGCCGGACTGTAGCAAGAGCTTTGGCGAACCGATGGCGCCGGAGGAAACAAGCACTTCCCGCTCCGCCCGGATGATCTCGCTGCCCTTGCCCGTGACGACTTCGACGCCGACGGCGCGGGTGCCCTCAAGCACGATACGGGCGACGCGCGCGCTGGTGCGGACCGTCAGATTACGTCGATCCTTGATCGGCGAGAGATAGGCAAGCGACGCGCTCGACCGGCGACGGTTGCGCTGGGTAAGCTGGTAGAAGCCGACGCCCGCCTGCTGGCGGCCGTTGAAATCGTGGTTGTAGGGAATGCCGAGTTCCTGGCCGGCCCGAATATAGGCGTCGCAGATCGGCAGGGCAGAGACCGGCATTGAGACGCCGAGCGGGCCGCCATAGGCGTGATAGTCGTCGGCAAAGCGCTGGTTGTCTTCGCAGCGTTTGAAATAGGGAAGTACGCTGCGATAGTCCCAGCCGGTGCAGCCGTCCTCGGAAGCCCAGAGATCGTAGTCGGCGGCATTGCCGCGGGTATAGAGCTGGGCATTGATCGAGGAGCCGCCGCCGATGACCTTGGCCTGGGTATATCGCAGCACCCTGCCCTTCATGTGCTTCTGCGGCACGGTCTCCCAGCCCCAGCTGGCCACCCCCTTGGTCATCTTGGCAAAGCCGGCCGGCATGTGGAACAGCGGATTCCAGTCGCCGCCGCCGGCCTCCAGCAGCAGGACGCGCACCGACGGATCCTCGGAGAGGCGGTTGGCAAGAACGCAGCCGGCCGGGCCGGCACCGGTGATGATGTAGTCGTAGCTCATTCCCTGTTTTCCTCCGCCGCCGCCATTTGGAACGTTCCAAGTTTTCGACGTGATAACTCCAAACCCTGCCCGCTTGCGAGCGTCTGTAAGTCCTGCCTGTTTCCTAGAGTCGGCCGATCGAAAGGCCGCCATCCGCCTGGATGACAGAACCCGTGGCAAAGCCGAATTTGCCACCGGCGAGACCGGCCACCATGTTGCCGATATCCGCCGGCTCGCCCCAACGGCGCATCGGCACCAGCCCGCCATCGATCAGAGTGTCGTATTTCGCCGAGACGCCCGCGGTCATGTCGGAGCGGATGATGCCCGGCCGGATCTCGAAGACCGAGATTCCGGTATTGGCGAGCCGTAGCGCCAGCCCCTGGCTGAAGGCGGCAAGCCCGGCCTTGGTCATGCAATAGTCGAGCCGCTCCGGCGAACTCATCGTCGCCGAAACCGAGGTGATGTTGATGATCGACCGCGGCGTCACATCGGCCGGATCGGTCAGCATCGACACCAGAACGGCCTGGGTGAAAAACACCGTGCCGCGCAGGTTGGTGGCGACGATCGTGTCGAAATTCTCCGGCAGCAGGTCGAGAAAGTCACCCCTGACGACCGAGGCGATGCCGGCATTGTTGACGAGGCAGCGGATCGGGCCGAGCTCGGCGCGAACGCGCTCAACGGTGGCGCCATGCCCGCCGACATCGGCAAGATTGGCCTCGATGTAGATGGCCCGGCCGCTGTCGCCCGCAAGTTCGGCAAGCGTCTGGTCCGTGGCAGTGTCTGGAGCGCCGAGACCGGTGATGGCGATGTCGAAACCGTCGCGCGCAAGCGCGCGGGCAACGCCGAGCCCGATGCCGCGGCGGCCGCCGGTGACGATGGCGACGGGACGCGTCGATGACGTCATGATCGGAACTCCTTCGCAACGATATGGTCGGCGACGCGCAGCGCCTGGGCGGCAACCGTCAGCGCCGGATTGACGGCGGCGGACGTGGGCAGAAAGGCGGCGTCGACGACGAAGAGATTGGGGTGGTCGAAGGCACGGCAATAGACGTCGAGCGGCGCGTCCTTCGGGTCGGTGCCGATTCGCACCGTGCCGCATTGGTGCGACGGCGTGCGCTTGTCGAAGGCCTGGGAAAGCACGATCGGATAGCCGGCGGCCTTGAAGTGCGCGCGCATCTTCGCTTCGAGCCCGGAAAGTGCCTCCATGTTCGAGCGCCGCCACTGCATGATGATGCCCTTGCCGTCGACCATGATACGACTTTCCGGGTTCGGCAGGTCCTCGGTCATCATGTACCAGTCGACCGCATGACCGGCCATGAAGTCGAAGGCGAAGCGTGGCCCCCAGATCGGCGCATTGGCCTTGAGGATGTCGGCATTGATCTTGCCGAGCAGCTGGACATTGCCGAGTGGCAGGCCATCCCTACCGCCGGTCAGGTAATAGTCGTTCAGCATCAGCGTCTTCTGGTAGATGCTGTCGTTGCGCCTGAACGGATTGATCGCCAGCATGGCGCTGCAATTGTGGTTCATGAAGTTGCGGCCGACCTGGTCGGAAGCGTTTGCCAGCCCCTTGCCGTCGCCGGAGCGCAGCAGGATGGCCGCCGAATTGATCGCGCCCGCCGCCAGGATCACCAGCTTCGGCGACAGCTTCTTCTTCTCGCCCCTGTGGGTATAGTGGATCGCCTCGATCCGGCCGCCCGGCCCCGCCTCCAACGTGTCGACATGGGCTGAGGTGATCAGCTCGATATTGGGGTCCTTCAGGGCGGCCGCAAGCGATGCGGTCTCGGCATCCTTCTTGCCCTTGCCGGTGTTGGGAAATCCGTCCCATGGCGTGCGCCCGCCGGCGAGCCACGTCTCGATATCGACACCGAGCGGCAGCGTCGCCGGGTGCAGTCCCTGCGCCTTCAACTCGGCGCGCGCGCGGGCAATCGCCGGCTCGTCCGGTACCGGGCCGTGAGGATAGGGCGAGGCATGGAACGGCTCCGTCGGGTCCTGGCCCAGCTCGCCGCGCACCTCGAACAATTGCTCGGCCTTGCCGTACCACGGCTCCAGCTCTTCATAGGCAAAGGGCCAGGCCGGCGAGACGCCGCCAAGGTGCTGCATCTCGGTGAAATCCTCGGCACGGTAGCGCAGGAGCACCGCGCCGAACAGCTTGGAATTGCCGCCGACGAAGTAGAAATTTCCCGGATTGAACTCGGCACCATCGGGCTCGCGCCACATCTCCTTTGGCCGGAAATGGCCCTTGACGAAGATCGAGCTGTAGCTGCGCGCCTCCGGCGTATCGGGCAGGCGCTCGCCGCGCTCGAGGATGGCGATGCGGGCACCGGAGCCGGCAAGCCCCGCCGCAAGGGTGGAGCCGCCGATACCCGACCCGATGATGACGATGTCCGGCTGCTCCTGCATCGTTCGTTACACGATCCGCTGCTGGCTCTGCGGGTCGAAGAACACCGCCTTGTCGAGGTTGAAGGCAAGGCGCGAGGTCTGGCCGGGGGCGATGCGCGCATCGGCGCGCAGGCGAGCAACGACCTCCTTGCCGCCGAGACGGGTCACCGCGAAAGTGTCCGAACCCGCGGGCTCAACCACCTCGATCAGGCATTCACCTTCGACGATCGCCTTGGCATTGCGGTCGGCCCCGTCAGGATCGGTCAGCGCTTCCGGACGGATGCCGAAGACGACGTCCTTGCCGGCATAGGCGGCGAGTGCGCCGTTATGCGGCACCGCCAGCTTCATCGGCTCGGCGTTCGGGCGCGCGAGCGTGACGGCAACGTCGGAACCGCTCTTTTCGATGCGCGCCGTCAACAGGTTCATGGCCGGCGAGCCCATGAAGTCGGCGACGAACATGTTGGCCGGATTGTTGTAGATCTCCGCCGGCGTTCCGAACTGCTGCAGCACGCCGTCCTTCAAGACCGCGATCTTGGTCGCCAGCGTCATCGCCTCGATCTGGTCGTGCGTGACGTAGACGATCGTCGTCTTCATGCGATGGTGCAGGCGCTTGATCTCGGTGCGCATGTCGACGCGCAGCTTGGCGTCGAGGTTGGACAGCGGCTCGTCGAACAGGAAGACCTGCGGGTTGCGCACCAGCGCACGGCCCATGGCGACGCGCTGGCGCTGACCGCCGGAAAGCTGGCTCGGCTTGCGGTCGAGCAGATGGCCGATCTGCAGCATGTCGGCGACCTGCTTGATCGCCTTTTCGCGCTCGTCCTTCGGCACGCCGCGGATTTCCATGCCGAAGGCGATGTTTCCGGCGACCGTCATGTTCGGATAGAGCGCGTAGGACTGGAACACCATGGCGATGTCGCGCTTCGACGGATGCAGATCGGCGACCGAGCGGCCATTGATGGCGATCTCCCCCGACGTGATCGGCTCCAGCCCGGCAATCGTGTTGAGCAGCGTGGACTTGCCGCAGCCCGAGGGGCCGACGAGCACGAGGAAACCACCCTTTTCAATCTCCAGGTTGATGTCCTTCAGGATCTCGAGCGAGCCATAGGATTTGCGCAGGTTGCTGATTTTCAAGAAAGACATGAGCTTATCCTTTCACGGCGCCCGACATCAGCCCGCGAACGAAGTAGCGGCCGGACACGATGTAGACGATGAGCGTTGGCAGGGCGGCAAGGATCGCGCCTGCGAAGTGAACGTTGTATTCCTTGACCCCGGTCGACGACGAAACGAGGTTGTTGAGCGCGACCGTCATCGGCGTCGAATAGGGGCCGGAGAAAGACGCACCGAACAGGAAGTCGTTCCAGATGTTGGTGAACTGCCAGATGACCGAAACGACGATGATTGGGCCGGACGACGGCAGGAGGATGCGCCAGAAGATCTGGAAGAAGCTGGCGCCATCGATCTGCGCCGCGCGCACCAGTTCCGTCGGAAACGCCTCGTAGTAGTTGCGGAAGTAAAGCGTCGTGAAGCCCAGGCCGTAGATCACATGGACGAAGATCAGGCCCCAGATCGAACCGGCGAGCCCCAGGATACCGAGGATGCGCGCCATCGGGATCAGCACGATCTGGAACGGGATGAAGCAGGACAAGAGCAGCATGCCGAAGAAGATGTTGGCACCGGGAAAGCGCCACTTCGTCAGCACGTAGCCATTGAGCGCGCCGATGATCGTCGAGATCGCCACGGCCGGCACCACCATCAGGATCGAGTTGATGAAGAAGGGTTTCAGGCCGGTCGGCTGCACACCGATCTGCGCCGTCGACCAGGCCTGAAGCCAGGGCTCGATGGTAAAGGTTTGCGGCAGGTTGAGCATGCCGCCCTGGCGGATCTCATCGAGCGGCTTCACCGAATTCACCAGCATCACATAGAGCGGCAGCAGCGAATAGAGCGCGAAAAGGATCAGTGCGGTATAGATCAGCGCACGGGTGAGGCGGTTGTGCGAGATGATGTTGTCTGGGCTCGGAGCGCTCATCAGCGTTTTGCTCCCCGGATTTCGGAATAGAGGTACGGCACGATGATCGAGAAGATCATCACCAGCATGATGATCGCCGAGGACGCGCCGATGCCCATCTGGTTGCGGGTGAAGGTGTAGGAATACATGAAGGTCGCCGGCAGTTCGGTCGCCTGCCCCGGGCCGCCGCCGGTCAAGGCGATGATCAGGTCGTAGGCCTTGATCGCCAGGTGCGCGAGCACCACGAAGGCCGACAGGAACACCGGCCGCATCAAGGGAATGATGATCCGGCGATAGATCGTCGAGGTCTTGGCGCCGTCGATCTGTGCTGCCTTGATAATCTCGTTGTCGACGCCGCGAAGGCCGGCCAGGAACATCGCCATGATGAAGCCGGTCGACTGCCAGACCGCGGCAATCACGACGCAGTAGATCGCGTAGTTGCGGTCCTTGATCCAGTTGAAGGAGAAGCTCTCCCAGCCCCAGAGATGCATGGTGTTTTCAAGACCGATGCCAGGATCGAGGAACCACTTCCAGGCCGTTCCCGTCACGATGAACGAGAGCGCCATCGGATAGAGGTAGATCGGCCGCAGGAAACCTTCGGCCCGGATCTTCTGGTCGAGCAGGATTGCCAGCCCGAGACCGAGCACGGAGCAGATGGCGATATAGAGCGCGGCGAAGATCGCCAGGTTGCTCACCGCCCGCCACCAGTGCGGCAGCGCCCACAGTTTCGCGTAATTGCTGAACCCGACGAAATTGTAGGACGGCAGCATCTTGCTGTCCGTCATCGACAAGAAGCCGGTATAGGCAATGAAGCCATAGACAAAGATCAGGACGATAAGGAAGCTCGGGGCAAGGACCAGCTTCGGTATCAGGTCCTGCAGGCGGCTGCGGCTATCCATGAACGTTCACCACTTCTGGCGCGGCCGTCGGGAAATCCCTGATATCGGCATCCGCGCGAGGTTCTGGGTATCGAAGCGCCCTTCCCCGCGTCCTATTGGCCACGGCGGTACGACGACGCTTGCATGTCGGAATGGGTGTCCGGGGCGCTTTGAGCGCCCCGGAACGAGCCCGTTACTTCGCGGCCTCGACCGCTGTGACCAGTTCCTTGACGGCCTCTTCGGACGTCAGTTCGCCGTTGAACTCACGCGTCACGACGTCGTAGATCGCGTTCTTGACGGCAGCCGGGTTGGCATGGCCATGCGCCATGGAACCGAAAAGCTTGCCGTTGCTGTTGGCTTCGGCGAGGTCCTTGATGCCCTTCTTGCCGCAAGCGTCGAAGTCCGTGTCCGGAACGTCGGTGCGGGCCGGGACCGAACCCTTGACGACGTTGAAGGCCGACTGGAAGGTCGGGCTTTCGATGGCCGAAGCCATGGCGAGCTGCGCCGGAACCTTGTCGTCAGCAACCTTGAACATCGCGAACTGGTCGGAGTTGAAGGTGACCGAGCCTTGCGTGCCCGGGAAGCGCATGCAGACGAAATCGGTGCCAGGCACCTTCTTGGCCTTCAGGAACTCGCCCTTCGCCCAGTCGCCCATGAACTGCAGGCCGGCCTTGTTCTCGATGACCATGGCGGAAGCGAGGTTCCAGTCGCGACCGGAGAAGTTGTCGTCGACATAGGAGCGCAGCTTCGTCATGCGATCGAAGGCTTCCTTCATCTTGTCGCCGCCGAGCGCTGCCGGGTCGAGATCGATGAAGGCCTGCTTGTAGAAGTCGGTGCCGAGCGAAAGCACGACGGCGTCAAAAATCGTCGCATCCTGCCAGGGCTGGCCGCCATGAGCAATCGGGGTGATCCCTTGAGCCTTGAAGTTGTCGAGCAGAGCGATCAGCTCGTCCCAATTGGCCGGCTCCTTGCCGCCAGCCTTGTCGAGTGCGGCCTTGTTGATCCAGACCCAGTTGGTCGAATGCACGTTGACCGGAGCTGCGATCCAGTGGCCGTCATACTTCGAGAACTGCTGCAGGGCGGTCGGAACGACCTTGTCCCAGCCTTCCTTGGCAGCCGTCTCGTCGAGGTTGCCGAGCGCGCCTTCCTTGGCCCAGTCGAGAATGTCGAAGCCGAGCATCTGCACGGCGGTCGGAGCGTTGCCCGCGGTGACGCGAGCGCGCAGGACGGTCATGGCTTCCGTGCCGCCACCGCCGGCAACCGGCATGTCGGTCCAGGTGATGCCCTTGCTTTCCAGATCCTTCTTCAGAACGTCGAGCGCGGCAGCTTCGCCACCGGATGTCCACCAGTGCAGAACTTCCACATTCTCGGCTGCGCGCGCGGCGGTGGCCGCCATCATCAGCGCCACAACGGCCGTCGTCGTCATCAACTTGCGCATCGTTATCCTCCCGTTTGCAAGTTTTCGAAGTGGAACCTCCTTCCACCCCGGAATTCGCGCCGCTCTAGCCAGCGGCTGGCCATTTAAAACGTTATAAATTCAGCAAGTCAAGCATTCCGCCATTTTGTATTTTAGCACCTTCGGAACCTTTTGAATTTGCTGAATTATATAGCACGCATTAGCTATTGCAGTGCAGCAAATCATGCCGCGATGCGAGATTTAAAACGTTTTCATGATTCGATTGCCTAAGCGTTCGCACCACGTTACAAAACCCGCTCTCGCCCGCTCTCAGGATGACTTGCATTGGCCGATCCCTCCAAGCCCGCCCATCGCGAAGACGGTGGCTCCACCGCCAAGCGCGGCAAGCCGACCCTTCGCACGATCGCGGAAATCACCGGCCTTGCGGTCACCACCGTATCCCGCGCGCTTTCCGATGCGCCGCAGATTTCGCTCGATACCCGCAAGCGGGTGCGCGAGGTCGCCGATGAGATCGGCTACTCGCCCGACCGCGCCGCCCAGCGCCTGAAGACCGGCCGCACCAATGTCATCGGCGTGCTGCTCGACCCGCATGAGGAAATCCTGGGCTACGGCACGTCGATCATGAGCGGCATCGCCAAGGCGCTGCAGGGCACGGCGTTTCACCTGATCGTCATGCCGAACTTCCTGAATTCGACCAATGTCGAGGCGGTCAACTACATCACCCGCAACGGCATGGCCGACGGCCTGATCTTCTCGCGCACGGAACCGCTCGATCCCCGCGTCCGGCTGCTGTCGGATCTCGGCTTTCCCTTCGTCACCCATGGGCGCACTGAGCTTTCCACCCCGCATCCCTATGTCGACTACGACAACTTCACCTTTTCCTACCAGGCGACGAAACGCCTGATCGCCAAGGGCAGGCGCAAGCCGGCTCTCATCAGCGGTCCCGCCGGTTTCACCTTCGCCGGTCATCTGCAGCATGGCTTCATGACCGCCGTGCGCGAGGCCGGCTGCGCCTATGAGATCCTCACCGGCATCGACCTTGATAGCCCCGCCGGCGCGATCCGCGACCGTATCCGGCAGCGCTACGCCGAGCCCGGTCCGCCGGACAGTTTCATGTGCGGCGGGGAGGTCTGCGCGCTCGCAACCATCACCGGCATGAGCGATTGCGGGCTGACGCTTGGCCGCGAATACGACATCGTGGCCAAGCAGACCTCGCATCTGCTGAGCGCCATCCAGCCGCAGGTCGAGACGATCTACGAAGACCTGACGGCAACCGGCGAGGATATGGGCCGGGTGCTCCTGCAGAAGATCGGCGGCGAAAGCGACGTCAGCAAGCTGCAACTGTTGCTCTGTCCGCAGATCCCCGCGAGTTTCAGCACGGCGGGCTGAGCGGGCGGAAAAGATGCGCAAGGCCGCGTCGCGTGACGCTGCCTCCTGCCGCCTCTGATCTCCGCCCTCGATCCGCATGTCTTCTCCTCCCTCGCCCTAGCCTTAACGCGGCATCCACCAGCCGGTGCGCGGCCCCATATGCATGTTGAGCGTCTTGGTCTCAGTGTAATCCTCGACCGAATGTCGGCCGAGCTCGCGGCCGAGGCCGGACTGGCGGTAGCCGCCGAAGGGCAGCTCCGACGCACCATCCATGAAGGTGTTCATCCAGATGGTGCCGGCGCGCACGCGGCGGCCGATCGTCAGGCAGGTGTCGAAGTCGCGGCTCCAGACGCCGGCCGAAAGACCGTAGTCGATCGCATTGGCTATGCTGATCGCTTCCTCGGTCGACTCGAAGGTCAATACCGAGAGAACCGGGCCGAACACCTCTTCGCGCGCCACCGCCATGTCGGGGCGCACGGCCGAGAGGATCGTCGGCGCCATGAACTGGCCCATGCCGAGATCGAGCGCCGTGCCGCCATGCGCGACCGCCGCCCCCTCCTTCGACGCAGCAGAAACATAGCCGGCAATTTTTTCCAGATGCTGCGGCGTGATGATCGCGCCGACCTGGGTTTCCGGATCGAGCGGATCGCCGACCTTGACCTTGGCCGAAAGCTCAGCGATCCGCCGCGTCACCTCGTCGGCGATATCGCGATGCAGGATCAGGCGCGAACCGGCATTGCAGCATTCACCGGCGTTGAAATAGGCGCCGAAGACGGCGGCATCGATGAATTCGTCGAGATTGGCGTCCGGGAACACGATCTGCGGGTTCTTGCCGCCGAGTTCCAACGACACCTTCTTCAGCGTCTGTGCGGCATTGGCCATGGTCAGGCGACCAACACCGGTCGAACCGGTGAAAGAGACCATGTCGACATCCGGATGCGTCGTCATCGGCGCACCGACCTCCGGCCCCGTGCCGGTGATGATGTTAACGACTCCAGCGGGAACGCCGGCCGCTTCGAGGATTTCGCCGAGCAGCAGGGTCGAGGCCGAGGTCAGTTCCGACGGTTTGACGACCGTGGTGCAGCCCGCAGCCAAGGCAAACGGCAGCTTCTGGCTGACGATCAGGAAGGGGAAGTTCCAGGGGGTGATGATCGACACGACGCCGATCGCCTCGCGCAGCACGACACCGAGTGTGCCATCCCCGAGCGTGTTGTAGCTCTCGCCATGCAGATCGCGGGCAAGGGCCGCGGCATAGCGCCAGATATCGGCGGCACCGCCAAGTTCGCCCTTAGCCTGGCTGATCGGCTTGCCGGATTCGATCGCGTCGAGATAGGCCAACTCATCGGCCCGTTCCGCGATGATGTCGGCGGCACGAAGCAGCACAAGCGAACGCTGCGACGCGGTCATGCGCGGCCAGCTGCCCTCGTCGAAGGCGCGACGTGCGGCGGCGATCGCCTTTTCGGCGTCTGCCTTCGTGCCCGCCTGGTAGCGGCTGACGACGACGCCATGGCCCGGCGACACGCGCTCGATGATGCGCCCCTCGGCGCTGTCCACCCATTTGCCGTCGATCAGCATCTGGAAGGCGCGGACCTTGTGGTCGCCAAGCGCCTTGGGTTTCACGAGCACGGTCATTACCATTCTCCCTTGAATTGGGCTTCACGCTTTTCGGAAAAGGCGGCAACGCCTTCCTTGAGGTCGCCGGTCTTGGCGACCAGGATCGAACCGAGAGCCTCGACCGCCGAGCCATTGTCTTCGCCATTCGCCGAAGCGATCATCAGTTTCGAGATTTCGAGTGCCGCCGGGCCGCGCTTCGCAACACGCGCCGCGTAGTCGCGGGCGGCAGCAAGGACCGTGCCGGTCTCGACGACGGCATCGACCAAACCTTCCTTGAGCGCAGTCTCGGCAGTGAACATCTCGCCACCCAGCACCATGCGCCGCACGATCTGGGCACCGAAGCGCGAGACCAGGCGCTGCGTGCCCGACCAACCGGGAACCATGCCGAGGCTCGTTTCCGGCAGACCGATCTTGATCTGCGCCTCGGCCAGGCGGATGTCGGCCGCGGCCGCAAGCTCCAGCCCGCCTCCGAGCGCGTGGCCGTTGAGCGCGGCGATCACAGGCATGCGCAACGTCGCCAGCCGCTCGAACACACGATGGCCGAAGCGCACCCAGTCATGACCGAATGCGGGCGCATCCATGCCGCCCCAGGCCTTGATGTCGCCGCCGGCCGAAAACGCCTTGCCCTCACCGGTGAGGATGACAACGCGGATGTTGCGGTCGGCCTCTACCGTATCGCAGGCGGCGGCCAGGGCCTTCAGCATGTCGATGTCGAAGGCGTTGAGCTTTTCCGGGCGGGCGACCGTCATGGTCGCGATCGCGCCTTCTATCTCAATTCGGATGCGCCCCTCAGCCATGGTGGCCTCCGTCGAGCCGACGCTGCGCCTTTTTCGGCAGCTCAAGCCCGATCAGTGCGTCCTGGAAGAGGGCAGCATCCATCGTTTTCAGCTGATTGGACACGATCAGCGGAAACTCCGACTGATCAAGAATATGGGTCTGCAGATCGACGCCCGGCGCGATCTCCGTCAGCATGACGCCCTCAGGCGTCAGCTTCATCACGCAGCGCTCGGTCACATAGGTGATGTCCTGGCCTTGCTCGATGCCGCGACGGCCGGAGAAGGTGACGTGTTCGACCTCGTTGACCAGCTTCTTCAGCTTGCCTTCCTTCTCGATCACCAGCTTGCCATCGCCGATCGAAAGCTTGGCGCCGGCATTGAACATGCCGGAAAAGACGATCTTCTTCGCCCGCGCCGTGATGTCGACGAAGCCGCCGGCGCCGGCCGTCACATGCGGACGGAACGAGAGCTTTGAGACATTGACCGAGCCGTGACGGTCGATCTCGAGGAACGAAAGCAGCGACGCGTCGAAGCCGGCACCCTGGAAATAGGTGAACTGGTAGGGCGAAGGCATGAAGGCATCAGCGTTCGAGGCGCAGCCGAAAGCGAAATCGAGAAGCGGCACGCCGCCGACGGCGCCCTGCTCGATCACCCAGGTGACCGCGCCATGCAGGCCTTCTTCGAGCAGGATGCGCGGCACGTTGGCCGAGATGCCGAAGCCGAGATTGACGGCGCTGCCAGCCTCAAGCTCCTGCGCCACACGGCGGGCAATGACCTTCTGGATGTTGAATTCCGGCACGCGGAAGCTCTCGAGCGGTCGGAAGATTTCGCCTGAGATCGCCGGATCGTAGAGCGTCTGGGTCGTCTGCTTCTGGTCGGGATCGACGATGACATAGTCGACAAGCACGCCCGGCACCCGCACGTCGTGCGGCTTCAACGAGCCTTCCTTGGTGATGCGCTTGACCTGGGCAATGACGATGCCGCCGTTGTTGCGAGCGGCGAGCGCCTGGTCGAGACCGCCGAGATAAGCGCCCTCGTGTTCATAGGTGAGGTTGCCGCGCTCGTCCGCGGTGGTGGCGCGGATGATGGCCACCTGCGGCGCGATCGCCTTGAAATACAGCCAGTCCTCGCCCTCGAACGAGACCTTCTTGACCACCGGCTCGGCGGCGGCCGAAGCATTCATCGCGCAGCCTTCGCGCGACGGGTCGACAAAGGTGTCGAGGCCGACCTTGGTCATCACGCCCGGCCGCTTGGCCGCGGCTTCGCGGTGCATATCGAAGAGGATGCCGGACGGGACGTTGTAGGCGGCAACCTCGTTGGCGCCGATCATCTGCCAGATCAGCGGCGGTTCCGCACTCGACGGGCCCGAGGGATAGGAGCCGCCGATGATCTTCTTCAGGAGGCCCTTCTTCGCGATGTAGTCGACACCTTTGATGCCGCTCATGTCGCCGGCGGCGATCGGGTGCAGTGTCGTGAGATCGCGCGGATGACCGGTCGCCTCGAAGCGCTCACCGATCGCCTTCAGCATCAGGTCGGGGCAGCCGAGTCCGCTGGACGACGAGACGGAAACCACCGCACCATCCGGGATCAGGGCAGCCGCTTCGGCCGGCGAGATATGCTTGTTCATCGACATCGTTCAAAGTCCCGTTTCGATCGCCACGGCCTGGCCGGTCGCAGCCGCCTTGGCCACGGCAAGACCCGTCGCCAGCGACCAGACGCCATCTTCGCCCGTCGCCGAAGGACGGCCTTCGCCTCTGACGGCAGCATGGAAGGCGGAAAGTGCGGTTTCGTAGAGATTGCGATGGTCGAGCGATAGCTCGGTCTCACCATCGGCATTGCGCAGCGTCACGGTCCCGACCGGTCGCTGCGTCATGACCTTTCGGCCGATCAGCGAACCGTCGGTGCCATGCACCTCAAGGCCGGTATCGGCAAACCTGGTGGTAAAGGCGTCATGGAACTGGGCGATGACGCCAGAGCGGAAGTGGAGCACGCCCATGACGCCGTCTTCCAGACCTTCCTTGCCCATGCCGGCGCTATGGCTGATGGCGACCGCTTCGATCGGGTCGTCATTGAGAATGAAGCGCAGCGTATCGGCATCGTGCACGGTGATGTCGAGGATCACGCCGCCGCCGGCATCCGGCCGCTCCAGCCGCCAGCCCTGGAGATGCGGAGGCAGATAGACCGCATGGAAGACGCGTGCGGCAATCGGCCGACCGATCTTACCCTCGGCGATCGCGTTGCGCATGGCACGATGGGTGGCGGCATTGCGCAGGTGGTGGTTGGTGGCGAGCACCACGCCCGCCTCACACGCCTTCAGCACCATCTCGCAGCCATCATTGAGGTTCATCGCCAGCGGCTTCTCGCAAAGCACATGTTTGCCGGCGGCGATCGCCGCCAGCGTCTGTTCGCGATGCAATTCGTTGGTGGTCGAGACATAGACCGCATCGACGTCGGGATCGCCGACAAGTTCGGCAACTGACGTCACCGACTTCGGAATGCCGTTTTCTTCGGCATAGGCAGCGCCTCGCTCGGCGTTGGTGCTCATGACCGAGACGACCTCACCGCCGGCGGCGCGGATCGCGCCAATCACCCATTCACGCGCAATCGTGCTTGCGCCGATCAGACCCCACCGCGTCATGCCAAAACCTCCCTTTTCCTCTCGACCGCAGCGCCGCAGCTCTGGCGAACGACGAGGCGCACCGAACCGACGATCGCTTCGGGTTCCGCCTTGCCGGCCTTGATCTGCTTCAACAGCAATTCGGCAGCCCGCTGACCCATGCCCTGCGGATCGACGGAAACCGTCGTCAGTGCCGGCACGGCGGTCTTCGCCTCGATCACGTCGTCGAAGCCGATGACGGCGAAATCGGCGCCTGGCTCCAGCCGCCGCGCCCTGAGGCCATCGCAGACGCCGAAGGCGACCGCATCGTTGAAGCACAGCGCCGCCGTCGGCCGGTCGGCGAGCATCATCGCCTGTTCCACCGCCGTTACCCCGCCGGCGCGCGACGGCGCCGAACCGATGATCAGCGCCTCCGACACCGGCATCCCGGCCTCGATAAGGGCGTCGCAGTAGCCGCGCATGCGCGCCTCGAACACGGCAGTATCGGAAAAGCCGCCGAGGAAGGCGATGCGCTGGTGGCCACGCTCGATCAGGTGACGCACGGCCGCCATGGCGCCGGCGTGGTTGTCGGATATCAGTGAAGAAACGTCGGCGCCGGCAATGTCGCGCACGACAAGCACGACGGGAATGCCGCTATCGACCAGAGGCGCGAGATCGGCAACTTCCGTGCCGCGCGCCGGAGAGACGATCAGGCCGGAGACGCCGTGCTCACGCATCGACGCCACCACTTCGCGCTGACGCTCGATCTTTTCACCGGTGTTGGCGAGGAACTGCACGAAGCCAGCCGACTGAACGACCGCATCGACGCCGACAGCGAGTTCGGCAAAGAAGCTGTTGGTGAGATCGTTGACGACGATGCCGATGATCTTGGATTTCGACTGGCGAAGATTGGCAGCTCCACGGTTGTAGACATAGCCGAGATCGCGGATGGCCGCATTCACCTTGGCGCGGGTCGCCTCGTTGACGAGCGAACTGCCCTGAAGGACGAGCGACACGGTCGACTTCGACACGCCGGCGGCGTGCGCAATATCGATGACCGTCACCCGTTCCTTGACCACAGCATCCTCCCGAATTCTCGTACCTGCTTTTCTCTTTCATAATTGGAACGTTCCAATTTCGTCAAGAGAGCCTTGATCACTTTTTTCCGTTTTGCTCGCTCACTGCAGGATTGGTCAGCCTGGTTGACCGATGCCACGTGTGACCATCGTGAACTTTAAACCAATGAAAAGAAATAATATTTTCTCTGTCGCGGCACCAACGATCAGGCGCATGCCATACACCCGAAAACATTGCCGCTTGCCATTTGGAACGATCCAAAGTATTTCAAGACAAACTTCCGCGGAGGAGACCAACCCCGATGACAAGCCTGACGCTGCCGCGCCAAGACGGCTCGCTCGAACACTACCGCCTGACGGGAACGCCAATCGCGCGGCCGCAGACGCCGCCGACCTTCAACCGCATCGCCTATGCGGCCGCCCATGTGGTCTCGGATCCTCTCCGGGATCTCGATCCCTGGGGCAATCCGGCGATCGACTGGGAGGCGACGCTGGCGTTTCGCCACCATCTCTGGAGCCTTGGCTTCAAGATCGCCGAGGCGATGGACACCGCCCAACGCGGTATGGGTCTTGCCTGGCCCGGCGCGCAGGAACTGATCCGCCGCTCGCTCGCCGAAGCGCGGCAGGTTCCGGGCGCCGATCTTGCCTGCGGTGCCGGCACCGACCACCTGGCGCCGACCGATGCGCGATCGCTGGACGACGTGATTGCCGCCTACGAAGAGCAGGTCGGCTTCGTCGAAGGCGAGGGCGGCAGGGCGATCATGATGGCAAGCCGCGCACTCGCCCGCGTTGCCCGCTCCGCCGACGACTATCGCCATGTCTATGGGCGCATCCTCGGCCAGACCCGACACAAGGTCGTGCTGCACTGGCTCGGCGACATGTTCGACCCGCAACTTCGGGGTTACTGGGGCTCTGAGGACTTCGACCAGGCGCTCGATACCGTGCTCTCGATCATCGAAGCCAACCGCGACAAGGTCGAAGGCATCAAGATCTCGCTGCTCGACAACGCCAGGGAAGTGGCGCTACGCAACCGCCTGCCGGACGGCGTGCTCTGCTTTACCGGCGACGATTTCAACTATGCGGAACTGATCGAAGGCGACGGCACGAAGTTTAGCCACGCCCTGCTCGGCATTTTCGATGCGGTGGCACCCTCCGCCTCCAAGGCGCTCGCAGCACTCGCCAAGAGTGACCTCGCCACCTTCCGCGGCGTGATCGAGCCGACCGTGCCGTTGTCACGCAAGATCTTCGAGGCGCCTACGCAATACTACAAGGCCGGGGTCGTTTTCCTTGCCTGGCTGAACGGGCACCAGCGCCACTTCACCATGCCCGCCGGCATGCAGTCCGCCCGCGGGGCGCTGCACTATGCCGACATCTTCCGTCTCGCCGACCGCGCCAATGTGCTCGACCGGCCGGAACTGGCGGCGCAACGGATGCAAAGCCTGCTATCGACATTTGGCGTCGAGCAGAGCGCTTGAGCAGAATGCTAAAACGGCGCCCGAGGGCGCCGTTCCATATCCAGCCAACCGGGCAGGTTTCAGGACACCTCAGGTCGCCAGGCCCTTCTTTGCCAGCATCGCATCCGGGCTCGGCAGCTTGCCGCGGAACGCCTTGTAAGCATCCTCCGGATCGATCGAGCCGCCGACCGAATAGATATTGTCCTTGAGGCGGGCGGCCATCGCCGGATCGAAGGCATTGCCGGTTTCCTCGAAGGCCGCGAAGGCGTCGGCGTCGAGCACTTCCGACCACATGTAGGAATAGTAGCCTGCCGAATAGCCGTCGCCCGAGAAGACGTGCAGGAAATGTGGGCTGCGGTGGCGCATGACGATGGATTTCGGCATGCCGATCTCATCGAGCTTCTTTGCTTCGAGCGCCATCGGCTCCGCCGTCTCCTCGGCCGTGTGGTAGGCCATGTCGACCAGAGCAGAAGAAGTGAACTCGACGGTGGCGAAGCCGGAGTTAAACGTCCGGGCGGCGAGCACCTTGTCAAGCAGCGCCTGCGGCATCGGCTCGCCGGTCTGGTAATGCACTGCGTAGCGCTTGAGGATCTCCGGCACCGTCAGCCAATGTTCGTAGAGCTGCGACGGCAGCTCTACGAAATCGCGCGACACACCGGTACCCGAAACGGACGGATAGGTGACGTTGGATAGCATGCCATGCAAGGCATGGCCAAACTCGTGGAAGAGCGTGCGGGCATCGTCGAGCGACAGCAGTGCCGGCTTGCCCTCGGCGGGTTTGGCAAAATTGCAGACGTTATAAATGATCGGCAGTTCGCCTTCGGCGCCGTTCTTCAGTTTCAGCTTGTGCTGCGACTGGAACGAGCTCATCCAGGCGCCGGAACGCTTCGACGACCGGGCGAAATAATCGCCGAGGAAGAGGGCCACCAGCTTGCCGGACGCGTCCTTGATCTCGAAGACCCGCACGTCAGGATGATAGGCGGCGATGCCTTTCTTCTCCGTCGCGGTGATGCCGAACAGGCGCTTGGCAACGTCGAAGCAAGCTTCGATGATCTTTTCGAGCTGCAGGTAAGGCTTGAGCTCGCCTTCGGAGAAATTGAACTTCTCGGCCCGGAGCTTTTCGGCATAATGGCGCCAGTCCCAGGGCATGACGTCGTGATTGCGACCCTCGCCGGCAACGAGCCGGGCAAGCTCCGCCTCTTCCTCGTGGGCGCGGGCAACGGCCTTTTCCCAGACCTGCATCAGGAGACCGTTCACTGCGGCCGGCGTCTTCGCCATGGTGTCGTCGAGCTTCAGCGACGCGAAGTTTTCATAGCCGAGCAGCTTCGCCTTTTCCGCGCGCAGCGCCAGCATCTCGGCGATCAGCCCGCGATTGTCGGTGTCGCCGCCGTTTTCGCCTCGCGCGACCCAGGCGCGGAAGGCCTGTTCACGGAGCTCGCGATTTTCCGAGAAGGTCAGGAACGGTTCGATGATCGAGCGCGACAGGGTAACCGCGTATTTTCCCTTCTGGCCACGGTCCTCGGCCACTGCCGCCATGGCGTCGCGAAGGAAGTCCGGCACACCGGCGAGCTGTTCCTCGCTTTCGAGGAACAGAACCCAGTTCTTCTCGTCGGCAAGCACGTTCTGCCCGAACTTCGCGCCGATGCCGGCGAGCTTTTCGTTGATCGCGGCCAGCCGCTCCTGCTCGGGTTTTGCGAGCTTGGCGCCGGATTTGACGAAACCCTTCCAGTGCCGCTCGAGCACACGGGTCGCTTCAAGATCAAGCCCCAGGGACTGGCGGCCTTCCCACAGCGTGTCGATGCGCTTGAACAGCGCGGCATTCATGCCGATCTTGGAATAGTGCCGCGACATCTTCGGGGCGATATCGCGCTCCAGCGCCTGAACCGTTTCGTTCGTGTCGGCCCCGGCCTTATTCCAGAAGATGGAGGACACGCGCGAAAGTGCATCGCCGGCGATTTCGAGAGCAACGATAGTATTTCCGAAGGTCGGACCGGCGGAATTATCGGCAATCGCGTCAATCTCCGCTTCGTGCTCCCGGAAGGCCGCTTCGAACGCCGGCGCGAAATCCTCGTCCTTTACCAGATCGAAACGCGGCAGGCCCTCGTGGCCTGTCCATGACGTGAGCGCGGGATTGAGCGGGGTGCTGGTGGTCATCAGAAATCCTTTCGCATGCGGTCCGGCTTAGGTCCGGGGAGGGGGGCCGGCGACCTCTGACATGAGGAAGCGGCGAAAATGAAGGTGGTTGCCGGCAGGGATACCGTCAAGGCTTGCGCAGGCCGAGAAGCCCCGGCGCGGCGTGCCAGATCGCCTGGACGGCAAAGCCCATGAACAGGAGACCGGAGAGCCTGACGATTGCCAGTTCGTGGCGTCGGTAGAAACGCCGCACCACAGAGGTGCCGATGATGACGATCAGGATCAGGTCGGCAACGAGAAAGCCGATGAGCGAGACGCCAAGCAGCGCCGGAAGCGTATTGAACTCAAGCGCGTTCGCCGAGCTGGCAAGCAGCGCCGTGAAGGTTGCGAGCGCCACCGGATATCCCTTGGGATTGGTGAGCCCAAAGATCAGGCCGCGCCGCAGCGGACGCTCGACGGTCAGGAGTGCCCGGTTCTCGCCCGCCGGCCTCGCACGGAGTGCCGTCCAGCCGATCCAGCCGAGATAGGCGCCGCAAAACAGCCCGAGAATATCGAAGATCGTGGTGCCGACCGAGCGCGCGCCAACGATGGCAACCAGCGCCAGGGTCGACCAGAGAACGTCACCCGCCAGGTGCCCGCCCATGAACAAGGCGCCTGCCTTGCGCCCCTGGCCGGCGCCGATGCCGAGCAACGCCAGAAACGCCGGTCCGGGAATGAGGACATAGGAAAGGGCGGCGAGAAAGGCTCCGATCAGCAGCGTCTCGGACATGGCGGGTTCCCGGTTGTGTTGCCCGCATTCGATCCGGAGGCACCGATTCAGTCAAGAGGAAAGCTAAGCCAGCTATATGACGACGCAGGTGACCGCTTGCCAGCAAAGGTTAGATTCTTGGCCGTGGCGCGGATATGTGTGGCGACTGCATAGACGAACTTGCGCATGTTTTTCTCCTCGGAGAATCGATGGCCGGGCAAGATGCGCGGCCTCGAAAAGAGCATCCCACTTCCTCGGTAGAGCAGCTGTTCCGCCGGGAACGTGCCGCTCGCAGCCGCGCACAAATCTTTCGTCGCGGCGATTTCCCTCGACACGAAGTTGCGCTAGAACGCGGCCGAGTTTTCCCCCGCGAGAAGGACTATCCATGACTGTGCGCAACCTCTTCCTTCTGCCCGGCGACGGCATCGGCCCGGAAGCCATGGCGGAAGTCCGCAAAATCATCGCCTACATGAATGCCGAGCTTTCAGCCGGCTTCGTGACCGACGAGGGCCTGGTCGGCGGTTCGGCCTATGATGCCCATGGCCAGGCGATCTCGGAAGCGGACATGAAGAAGGCGCTGGCCGCCGATGCGGTGCTGTTTGGCGCCGTCGGCGGTCCGAAGTGGGATGCGGTGCCCTATGAAGTGCGTCCGGAAGCCGGTCTGCTGCGCCTGCGCAAGGATCTCGAACTGTTCGCCAACCTGCGTCCGGCGATCTGCTACCCGGCGCTGGCTGCCGCCTCGTCGCTGAAACCCGAACTCGTCGAAGGCCTCGACATCCTGATCGTGCGCGAACTGACCGGCGGCGTCTATTTCGGCGAGCCGAAGGAAATCATCGATCTCGGCAACGGCCAGAAGCGTGGCATCGACACCCAGGTCTACGACACCTACGAGATCGAGCGCATCGCCGGCGTCGCGTTCGAGCTTGCCCGCACGAGGCAGAACCGCGTCTGCTCGATGGAAAAGCGCAACGTCATGAAGTCGGGCGTGCTCTGGAACCAGGTGGTGACCGAGACGCACAAGGCAAAATACTCCGACGTCCAGCTCGAGCACATGCTGGCCGATGCCGGCGGCATGCAGCTGGTGCGCCAGCCCAAGCAGTTCGACGTCATCGTCACCGACAACCTGTTCGGCGACATGCTGTCGGACGTCGCGGCGATGCTGACCGGTTCGCTCGGCATGCTGCCGTCGGCCTCGCTCGGCGCCCCGGATGCGGTGACCGGCAAGCGCAAGGCGCTCTACGAGCCGGTGCACGGCTCGGCGCCTGACATTGCCGGCAAGGGCATTGCCAACCCGATCGCGATGATCGCCTCCTTTGCCATGTGCCTGCGCTATTCCTTCAACCTGGTGACGGAAGCCGACAATCTGGAGAAGGCGATCGCCGCCGTGCTCGACCAGGGCATCCGCACCGGCGACATCATGGCCGAGGGCGCGAAGAAGGTCGGCACGACGGAAATGGGCGATGCCATCCTCGCCGCGTTCAAGGCGCTGTCGGCCTGAGCCACCAACGATTCCAGTCGGCGTGATCTGACGCCTTCAGGCATAGCGAAAACAGACACCTCCGGAGCGCATCCGGAGGTGTTTTGCGTTTCATGGCCTTGAATTTGCCAAAAGAACCGACACATCGGGGAACTAGACGCCATGAGAAGAACGAACGCTGCGCAGACATGCGACGCGGCGGCAGGACGGAGATTCATGAACGGACCACTTGCGACCACCGGATGGATTGCACTGACTACCCTCGTCCTCGTGCTCGCACTCATTCCATTGGATCCGTATCTGTCGCAAAGCGCGCAGGCGCTGCCGGAAAGCATCGTCGATTTCAATCGGATGATCACGGACTTTGGGACGTTCGCCTGGATGATCTACCTTTCAGCTGGGGTCCTGGCAGCGACGTTCATCCTGCACCGCGCGGCAAACCAGGGGCCGCTTCAGCGCAGGGCAAGTGCCGCCCGCGATCTTGCAGCCTATTTCCTCCTGACGATCGGCACAGCCAGCGCGCTGGTCCACACACTGAAAATTATCGTCGGCCGGGCCCGGCCGGAACTCTTCACCGAGCTCGGCGCCTACAGCCTGACGCCGTTTGCCAACAGCGGTCTGTACGAAAGTTTCCCCTCCGGCCATTCGACCGCGGCCGGCGCCTTCTTCGGTGTCTTCGCCATGCTGATGCCGAAGCTGAGGCCACTCTTTCTGATCCTGGCGCTGACGATCGGCGTTTCCCGCGTCATCGTCGGCGCACACTACCCAAGCGACGTCGCAGCCGGGCTGCTGCTCGGTCTCTGGACATCCGTGATGGTGGCGTTTCTCTTCGCACGGCAGAACCGGCTGTTTCATCTGAGCGAGGGTGGATGGCCGCTCGTGGGGCGCAGCGATCCGCGCCCATAAAAAAGCCGGCGCGGAAGGCCGCGCCGGAGTCAGGAGAGCCATAGTAGCTCGGGGAAGATTTGGCGCGCTCCCGGGAAATGGTTNCGGGAGCGCGTGACTGCAGACTTAGTCCATCGCGTGAATGTCGCGGTCCTTCGTTTCCGGCAGGAACAGGAGGCCAATGACCAGCGTGATGCCTGCGAAGACGATCGGGTACCAGAGGCCGTAGTAGATATCGCCCTGGGCAGCACTCATCGCGAAGGCCGTTGCCGGAAGCAGGCCACCGAACCAGCCGTTGCCGATGTGGTAGGGCAGCGACATGCCGGTGTAGCGGATGCGGGTCGGGAAGAGTTCGACCAGCAGCGCAGCGATCGGGCCGTAGACCATGGTCACGTAGATGACGAGCACGGTCAGAACGGCGATGATCGTCGTCCAGTTGACATTGGCGGGATCCGCCACCATCGCGTAGGTGCCGCCGCCCGCGATCGTGTAGACGGCCATTTCGGTGGCAGTGCCGACTTCATCCTTCGTCAACAGCTTGTCGGCGACGAGCTTGTCGGCCGGAACCATGGTCTTCTCGCCGCCGCGAACGGCAGCCGGATCAAGCGCCAGTTCCGGGTTGGCGGCGACAAAGCCGTCAAGCTTGGATTCCGGAACCTTTGCCGCACCACGAACCAGCGGGTAGCCGGCATTGTGAAGCGCCGTGTTGGTTTGCTTTTCGAAGGCGGCATTGGCAGCCTTGGCGCCATCGCCTGCGGCGACCGCGTCGTAGCTGTTGATCGTGGTTTCGCCGACCTTGACCGTTGCGGCCGTACCCGCGGCGGCCGTCGTTACCACGTCGTAGGGCACCGAGTTCTTGGTGAGGAATGCGGTTGCGATGTCGCACGAGGTGGTGAACTTCGCCGTGCCCGTCGGGTTGAACTGGAATTTGCAATCGCCGGGGGCCGCGGTCACCGTCGCGCGGACGGTTGCCTGGGCTTGAGCGAGTGCCGGGTTACCAGCCCAGGTCAGCGCCTTGAACAGCGGGAAGTAGGTGAGCATGGCAAGCAGCAGGCCGGCCATGATGATCGGCTTGCGGCCGATCTTGTCGGAGAGCCAGCCGAAGAGCACGAAGAAGCCCGTACCGATCAAGAGCGAAGCGGCGACCATGATATTTGCCGACTGGCCGTCCACCTTGAGCACGCCCGTCAGGAAGAACAGCGCGTAGAACTGACCGGAGTACCAGACGACGGCCTGGCCGACGACGGCACCAAACAGTGCCAGAAGCGCGATCTTGGCATTCTTCCACTGACCGAAAGCTTCCGACAACGGTGCCTTGGAGCCCTTGCCCTCTTCCTTCATCTTCTTGAAGGCCGGCGATTCGTTCATCTTCAGGCGGATCCAGACGGAAACGCCGAGAAGCACGACGGAGACGAGGAACGGAATGCGCCAACCCCAGGCAGCAAAGGCTTCCTTGCCGACCAGGAACTGGACGAGGAGGATCACCACCAACGACAGGAACAGACCGAGCGTCGCTGTCGTCTGGATCCAGGAGGTGAAGTAACCGCGGCGCCCGTGCGGCGCATGCTCGGCCACATAAGTGGCGGCACCGCCATATTCACCGCCGAGCGCCAGGCCCTGCAGCATGCGCAGCGCGATCAGCAGGATCGGTGCGGCAATGCCGATCGAGGCAGCGCCGGGCAGGATGCCGACCAGGAAGGTCGACAGACCCATGATCAGGATCGTCACGAGGAAGGTGTACTTGCGGCCGACGAGGTCACCGAGGCGACCGAAGACCAGGGCGCCGAACGGGCGAACGAGGAAGCCCGCGGCAAAGGCCAGAAGCGCGAAAATGTTACGCGTCGTTTCCGGATAGGAACTGAAGAAGGTCGCGCCGATATAGACGGCAAGCGAGCCGTAAAGATAGAAATCGTACCATTCGAACACGGTACCAAGCGACGAGGCGAAGATGACCTTCTTCTCCTCGCCGGTCATTGGACGCGTTTTTGCGTCGTCCACTGTCGCGACATTTGCCATTTCGTTTATCCTCCACTCCAAAACAGCTTGTTGGAGCGCCCATTGGCTGGTCCGGCATTCCTCCCTAGAACCGCCGGACGTGGTGCGCCTGTTGAAGAGGATGTCAGAAAACCTGCGGCGCAGGCAGAGATGCTTTCGGCTTATGACTTTCGTCTAATGCGGCGATCGACCGCGGACCACGCCGGGGAAGCCACCACGATGCAGCGGCGTCTTGACTCTTCCCCAAAACCGCGTAAGAGCAGCGACGAACGAGGAAATCACCACCATGCGACCGATCGGTCCAGCCATCGCTGCTTTGATCCTGCCGGCCCTTGCCGCGGGGCAGGATGTCGATTTTTCGTTCGCTTGCAAAACAACGGCCAAAACGACGACGAAAACCGTCTGACGTCTCTGGCCCTCCGCTCTCTCCCCGGTAAGGCCGGGGACCGGAACCTTCGTGGCAACGCGCGCGGTTCCCCCTCCACCCGACGAGGAGAGACAGAAAGAGAGCTTAGATCATGGGTTTCAAGATTGCAGTCGCAGGCGCCACCGGCAATGTCGGCCGGGAGATGCTGAACATCCTTTCCGAACGCGGCTTTCCCGCGGATGAAGTGGTCGCGCTTGCTTCCGCCCGCTCCCAGGGCACGGAAGTTTCCTTTGGCGACAAGACCCTCAAGGTCAGGAACCTCGAAAACTACGATTTTTCCGATACCGATATCTGCCTGATGTCGGCCGGCGGCGCTGTTTCTCTCAAGTATTCGCCGAAGATCGGCCAGCAGGGCTGCGTCGTCATCGACAACTCTTCGGCCTGGCGCTACGACGCCGAAGTGCCGCTGATCGTGCCGGAAGTGAACCCGGACGCGATCTCGCTCTTCACCAAGAAGAACATCATCGCCAACCCGAATTGCTCGACGGCCCAGCTCGTCGTGGCGCTGAAGCCGCTGCACGACCATGCCAAGATCAAGCGCGTCGTCGTCTCGACCTACCAGTCGGTTTCCGGCGCCGGCAAGGACGGCATGGACGAACTCTTCAACCAGACCCGCGCCGTCTTCGTCGCTGATCCGATCGAATCGAAGAAGTTCACCAAGCGCATCGCCTTCAACGTCATCCCGCACATCGACGTGTTCATGGAAGACGGCTACACGAAGGAAGAGTGGAAGGTCCTGGCCGAAACCAAGAAGATGCTCGATCCGAAGATCAAGGTGACCTGCACGGCTGTGCGCGTTCCCGTCTTCATCGGCCATTCGGAATCGGTCAACATCGAGTTCGAGAACGAGATCACCGCAGACGAGGCCCGCGACATCCTGCGCGAAGCACCGGGTTGCCTGGTCGTCGACAAGCACGAAAACGGTGGCTACGTCACGCCTTACGAATGCGCCGGCGAAGATGCGACCTACATCTCGCGCATCCGCGAGGACGCAACCGTCGAAAACGGTCTCAACATCTGGGTCGTTTCCGACAACCTGCGCAAGGGTGCGGCACTCAACGCGATCCAGATTGCCGAGCTCCTGGTCAACCGCGGTCTCATCAAGCCGCGTAAGCAGGCCGCCTGAAACGGCAATTGAGCAATTCGTTCCCGCCGAGCCCATCCGGGCTTGGCGGGTTTCCTGTTTCACAATCGCGGGTCGTTTCGCCCCGGCTTCACGTGAAACCACGAAAAAGTTACCGCCGCTTCCGGCAGGTGACATGGCCGGCCAAGGCTGGCATTTTTGAAAGCAATGAGATTCGGGCTATGACGGGGTATTTCATGCACAGGGCAAAGTGCGTAGCGGTGGGGCTTGCTGCCCTGGTTTCGACTGTAGTTTTTCCGGCGGTGGCCTCCGCCGCCCAATGCGGCAACGACGGAAGCGGATTTGCTGCCTGGGTGCAGAATTTCAAGCAGGAAGCCTCAGGCAGCGGCATCAGCCCTGCGGTGCTCGACCGCGCCCTTTCCAGCGTCTCCTACAACAAGGCGACGATCCGCGCCGACCGCGGCCAGAAGAGCTTCAAGCTGTCGCTCGACCAGTTCATGCAGAAGCGCGGCGGTCAGACGATCATTTCCCGCGGCAAGAAGATGAAGCAGCAGAATGCGGCGCTCTTCACCAGCATTGAACGCCGCTTCGGCGTGCCCGCCGGCCCGCTGATCGCTATCTGGGGCATGGAAACAGGCTTTGGCGGCTTCATGGGCAAAGAGCATACGCTCTCGGCGGTTTCGACGCTCGCCTATGACTGCCGCCGCTCGGACTATTTCACCGACCAGCTCTATGCCGCCCTGCAGCTTGTACAGCGCGGTGACCTGAGCCCCGATGCGCGCGGTGCGGCCCACGGCGAGATCGGGCAGACCCAGTTCCTGCCGGCCAACGTCCTGAAATACGGCGTCGATGGCGACGGCAACGGCCACATCGACATGGTTCGCTCCAAGGCCGACGCGCTGGCCTCGACCGCCAACTTCCTGCGCGGTCACGGCTGGCAGCCGGGTGCCGGCTATCAACAAGGCCAGGCGAATTTCGGCGCGATCCAGGGCTGGAACGCGGCAACCGTCTACCAGCAGGCAATCGCCATCATCGGCGCCGAGATCGACGGCCTCTGATCGAACCCAATTCGCGCATCTCTCCGGATGCACGATGCCTTTCGGAAGATTGCAAAGCCCGGATCGTCGATTCGGGCTTTTTTGCTGGTTACATGCCCGGGCGGGAGAAGTCGCCGGTCGCGGGATCCATGATCCAAAGCTCGCCGGTCGAGATGTCGAACCAGGCGCCGTGCAGATGCAGCTTGCCCTTGGCTTCGAGGATCTGAACACAAGGGAAGGTGCGCAGGTTGGCAAGCGAGTTGCGGATCGAGACCCGCTCGAGCGCACGCTGCCGCTCCGCCTGGGTCATGACGTCGTTGCTTTGGATCTGCTCGGCGGCCGGCTTCAGGAGGTTCATCCAGCGACCGATGAAATCGCCCGGCGACAAGGGCTCGGCATCAGGATCGAGCACCGCCTTGATACCGCCGCAGCGGCCATGCCCCATCACGACGATGTCGCTGACGCGGAGCGACTGCACGGCGAACTCAAGCGCGGCCGACGTCGAATGGTAATGGCCGTCCGGCTCATAGGGCGGCATGAGATTGGCGACGTTGCGCACGACGAAGAGTTCACCCGGCCCGCTGTCGAAGATCGTTTCCGGCGCCGCCCGCGAATCGCAACAGGCAACAACCATCGTCCTCGGCTTCTGGCCGGTTTCCGCCAGCACCTTGTAGCGCTTCTGCTGTTCGCTGAAGCGGCCATTCATGAAGTTGTGGTAGCCGTTCAGAAGGTGGTCCGGAAAACGCTGTTGCTGCTTGTCCATCGATTACTCCGCTGCTGCTTCGAGCGGGATGAGCGGACTTCCGCCCGCATCACGCCCCGCCATGAATATCATCATGACCTAAAGTTCAATCCACGATGCGACAAGGGCTGCTGCCCATGAACAGTTTCTTCTATTTGCGCCGCATCTGATTCGGATGCACCAGGCGGCGCATCTGCACCATCGCCATCGGCGTCGAAAGGCTCGAAGCGTCCTGCTCGATCGTCAACTCGTCGGCACCGCGTTTGACGCTCCGCGCGATGATCTCGAACACGCTTGCGGTCGCCATCTGCAATGCGCGCTCTTCCGATAGTCCTTCGAGAAGCCGCGCGAGAAACAGGGCAGTCAGCAAGTCTCCGGTGCCATTCGGCGGGTTCTCGACGAGCCGATGTTCGGCGAGCAGCGCGTGATTGCCCGAAAGGAAGAGATTGCCGGTACCGCCGCTCATCATCGGCACCGCTGAGGTCACCAGCACGCGGGCCGGACCGAGGCCGAGGGCGGCATCGAGGATCGCCGTATTGGTCTCCAGCGTCGCGCCGGCGAGCCAGGCGAGCTCGAAGCGGTTCGGCGTCGCCAGGTTGGCGAGCGGCAGCAGCTGGTCGCGGATGGCCGTCGCGGTCGCCTCCGGAACATAGAGCCCGCCGGCGTCGCCAATGACGGGATCGCAGGCGTAGATCAGCTTGGGATTACGTTCCCTGAGAGTCGTCACCAACCGCACAACGCCTTCGGCCTGACCGGGCGATCCGAGATAGCCCGAAAGCACGGCGCGCACCTCCCCGACCCAGGGCGCGGCAATGAGATCGTCGATCATCGACTGGAAATCCGCGTCTGAAATGGTGACGCGGGTCGAGCGCCCGTGTCCGGGATGCCAGGGAAGAATGACCGTCGGCAGTGCCCAGACCGGATGCCCCAGCGTCTCCAACGCGAACACCGCGGCCCGGTTGCCGACCTTGCCACGCACGACATGGCTCGAGATGACGATGACGGCGCCGGGCAGGGAGGGCATTTCGGGCATCGACGAGTCCAATCCTTCGGTCTACAAACTCTGATCACCCGACTGTCACCGCCCTGTCAACAGGCGATGGCAGATAGGTCCGGTGGAAGCCGCTGGCGTTTTCGTGCTTTTTCATCGATTTTCGAGCAATTTTCGCGAAATTGCCTTCGATTTAAATGGATTTAAGCTGTTTTCACGTGAAATTCTCCAATTTTCGGCTCGATTTTGCCGAAATCGGCGTAAATAGCGGTCGCCATTAGCCATGGTTCTGATAGGGTTTGGCCTATCATGAGTGGGAGAGACTTCATGGGCGTGAAATACAATCCGAAGCGGGACAGACACATCGACGCAGCAAAGGCGGCCGCCATCAAACTGGGCGTCGACGCGCTGGCGCCGGAGAGCCTCTTCGGTGGGGCCAGCAACGATGACCTCGATCTTTATTCGGCGGACATGCTGGCGCTGATTGCAGCCCATGCGCATCGTGAACTCGCCCGCTGGGATGGCGGCAAGCCGCAAGTTTCGGTCGAAACCGTCGCCGGCGTCGCGCCGGGTGGCACCGAGGTTTCGATCATCGCGATCACCGAACACAACATGCCGTTCCTCTATGATTCGGTCATGGGGGAAATCACCAGCACGCACCGCGATATCCACCTTGCGATCCATCCCATCCTGGTCAAGGAACCGGGCAAGCCGGTAAAACTCTTCGATCCGGAAGAGGCAAGCGATCCGGCGCACCGCGTCAGCCACATCCAGATCCACTTGACGAAGCTGGCGCCCGTCGAAGCCGAGCAGCTCAGCAACCGCATCCGCGACGTGCTGGAGCAGGTACACCAGACGGTACACGACTGGCCGGCGATGACGGCGCTGCTCGACCAGGCCGTGCAGGAACTCGAGGCCTACAACGCCTCGCGCAAGAAAAGCGACCGTGATGAGGCGCTCGCCTTCCTTCGCTGGCTGCGCGACAACAACTTCACCTTTATCGGCATGCGCGAGTATACCTACTCGGGCAAGGGCGGAAAGGCGACGGTCGAGCGCGGCAAGGGCAGGGGCCTCGGCATCCTCTCCAACCCCGACGTGCGCGTTCTGCGCCAGGGCAAGGACGCAGTACTGACCACGCCGGAAATCCTCGCCTTCCTCGACGGCCCCGATTTCCTGATCGTCACCAAGGCCAACGTGAAATCGGTCGTCCATCGCCGCGCCTATATGGACTATATCGGCATCAAGCGCTTCGATGCCGACGGCAATGTCGCCGGCGAGTTGCGCATTGTCGGCCTGTTCACTTCCTCGGCCTATACCCGCCAGGCGGCTGAAATCCCGTTGCTGCGCCACAAGATCGAGAAGATCGTCGACCATTTCGGCTACGACCCGCAGAGCCACTCCGGCAAGATGCTGGACAACACGCTCGAATCCTATCCGCGCGACGACCTCTTCCAGATCGATGTCGGTCTGCTCGCCGCCTTCTGCGAACAGATCAACGAGTTGGGCGACCGGCCGCGCATCCGCGTCCTGCCGCGCATCGACCATTTCGACCGCTTTGTCTCGGTCATCGTCTTCGTGCCGCGCGAACAATATGATTCCGACGTACGCGAAAAGATCGGCGACTACCTGAAGACCGCCTATGACGGCCGCGTTTCGGCCTATTACCCGGCCTTCCCCGAAGGCGGTCTGGCGCGCGTCCACTTCATCATAGGCCGCACCAGCGGCAAGACCCCGCGCATTCCGCAGGCCAAGCTTGAAGAGGCCGTTCGCGGCATCGTCACGCGCTGGATCGATCGGTTCGACCTTCTCGCCCGTAAGGACGGCATCGAGCTTGATGTCGACGGCGCCTACCAGTCGTTCTTCACGCCGGCGGAAGCCTATGCCGACCTTGCAGACATTGCCGCCTGCAAGGCGGAAGATCCGATCCGGATCTCGTTCTACAACTATAACCGCCCGGTCAACCGTCCTGACACGGCCGAGCTGAAGATCTTCCATGCCGGCGAGCCCGTGTCGCTGTCGCGCCGCGTGCCGCTGCTGGAAAACCTCGGCTTCCGGGTCATCAGCGAACAGACCTACGACCTCAATGTCGGCAGGCACGGCGAGGACAAGCACCGCGTCGTGCTGCACGACATGGAGCTGATCCATCGCGACGGCCTTGCGCTCAATCTCGAAAAGTCGGGTGCGGCGCTGGAGGAAGCCTTCCTCGCCGCCTGGAACGGCACGATCGAGGACGACAACTTCAACCGGCTGATCCTGCTTGCGGGCCTCAATGCCCGCGAAGTCACGGTGCTGCGCGCCTATTCCCGCTATCTGCGCCAGGCCGGCATCACCTATTCGCAGGGCTATATCGCCGACACGCTGAACAAGTATCCGGCGATCGCAGCCGATATCTTCAAGCTGTTCGTGACCCGGATGGATCCGAAGCTCGAGGAAAAGCCGCGTGCAAAGAAGTGCAGCGCCCTGCTTTCCGCGATCGAGGACGCGCTGTCTGCCGTTCCGAGCCTCGACGAGGATCGCATCCTGCGCCGCTACGTCAACGCGATCGAAGCGACGCTCCGGACCAACTACTTCCAGCATGGCGCCGACGGCAAGCCGCGCGCGGTTCTCGCCTTCAAGCTTGACCCGAAGCAGCTCGACGGCCTGCCGGAACCGCGTCCGTTCCGCGAAATCTTCGTCTACGGCACCGAGGTCGAGGGCGTGCACCTGCGCTTCGGCAAGGTCGCCCGTGGCGGCCTGCGCTGGTCGGACCGCGCCCAGGACTACCGCACGGAAGTGCTTGGCCTCGTCAAGGCGCAGCAGGTCAAGAACGCCGTCATCGTACCGGTTGGCGCCAAGGGCGGCTTCTATCCGAAGCAACTCCCCGTCGGCGGCACCCGTGACGAGGTCTTCAGGGCCGGTACCGAAGCCTACAAGACCTACATCCGCACTCTGCTTTCGGTGACTGACAACATCGTCGGCCAGGATATCGTGCCGCCCGCCGATACGCTGCGCCGCGATGGTGACGACCCCTATTTCGTCGTTGCCGCCGACAAGGGCACTGCGACCTTCTCCGACACGGCCAACGGCCTGGCGCAGGAAGCGGGCTTCTGGCTTGACGACGCCTTCGCCTCGGGCGGCTCCGCCGGCTACGACCACAAGAAGATGGGCATCACCGCCCGCGGCGCCTGGGAGACCGTCAAGCGGCACTTCCGCGAGATGGACATCGACATCCAGACGACGCCCTTCACCGTTGCCGGCGTCGGCGACATGTCCGGTGACGTCTTCGGCAACGGCATGCTGCTCTCGGAGAAGATCCGCCTGATCGCGGCCTTCGACCACCGCGACATCTTCATCGATCCGTCGCCGGATATCGATGCCTCGTTCGCCGAGCGCACGCGCATGTTCGCTCTGCCGCGTTCGAGCTGGCAGGACTATGACCGCAAGACGCTGTCCGAGGGCGCGATGATCATCTCGCGTGCCGAAAAGTCGGTGACGCTCACGCCTCAGGCGATGGCCGCCATCGGCCTCGACAAGCAGAAGGCAACGCCCTTCGAGATAATGAATGCGATCCTGAAGAACCAGGTCGATCTGCTATGGTTCGGCGGCATCGGCACCTACATCCGCGGCAGCAACGAAACGGATGCGGAAGTCGGCGACCGCGCCAACGATGCCATCCGTGTGACGGCCGAAGAGGTCCGCGCCCGCGTCATCGGCGAGGGCGCTAACCTGGGCGTTACCCAGAAGGGCCGCATCGGCTTCGGCCTCAATGGCGGCCGCTGCAACTCGGACGCCATCGACAACTCGGCCGGCGTCAACTCCTCCGACGTCGAGGTCAACATCAAGATCGCGCTTGCTTCGGCCATGCGCGATGGTCGCCTGACCCGCCCGAAGCGCAATACGCTGCTCGCCTCGATGACCGAGGAAGTGGGCCATCTGGTGCTGCGCAACAACTACGAGCAATCGCTGGCGATCTCGCTGACCGCGATGCAAGGGCTCGGCAACCGCACGACGCTTGGCCGGCTCATGACGCGCCTCGAGGCCGACGGCCATCTCAACCGCAAGGTCGAGACGCTGCCGACCGACCAGGCGATGACCGAGCGCTACCAGGCAGGCAAGCCGTTGACCCGCGCGGAAATCGGCGTGTTGCTTTCCTACTCCAAGCTCGTTCTCTTCGATGAACTGATTGCGAGCGAACTGCCCGACGATCCGTACTTCACGGCAACGCTGGAGCGCTACTTCCCGGGCAAGATGCGCAAGACCTATGCCGGCGACATTCACGGCCATCGCCTGCGCCGCGAAATCATCGCGACGATCCTCGCCAACGAAGTCATCAACCGCGGTGGCCCGGCCTTCGTCTCGACGCTGACGGATGCCACCGGCTTCCTCTCGGCCGACGTCGTCAAGGCCGCTGTGCTGGCGCTCGACGGCTTCGACCTGCCGCGGATCTATGACGAGATCGACGCACTCGACAACAAGATCGGCGGCGGCCTGCAGAACATCCTCTACCAGGAAGTCGGTCGCATCTTCACACTCGTCACCGAGCGGGCGTTGCGTACCCACGCGGCGACCGGCTCGGTCTCCGAAGCCGTATCGCGTCTCGGCGACGGCCTGCAGAAGCTGCGCGCTACCATGCGGACCGCCGTCTCCGGCGAGAGCGCCGAAGAGGCCCGGTTGAAGACGGCTGCCTTCGTCGAGGGCGGGGTACCCGCCAAGCTCGCCGAGGAGATTTCGGAACTGGCGTTGATGACGCTCGTGCCCGAGATCATGCAGATTGCCGCTGAAACCGGCGAAACGCTGAGCCGCACGGCCCAGGGCTACTTCGCCGTCACCGACACGCTTCGGATCAACCGCCTGCTTGCGGCGTCCGATCGTGTTCCGGCAACGGAGCAGTTCGAGGCAATGGCTCTGTCGCGGGCCGTATCCGATATCGCCGCAGCGCGGCGGGATATCACCGCGGCAGCGCTGCGCGAGCAGAAGAAGGACCGCAATCCGGTAGCCGCCTGGGAAGAGAGCGAACGCGTCCGAGTCGCCCAGGCGACCGGCCAGCTGCGGCTCCTGACCGAGAAGGGCGAAACGACGCTCGCCAAGATCACCGTTGCTGCAGGTCTCCTCAATGACCTCGCACGCGGTAGGGCGAAGTAAGGCATTTTATCCCGTACCGATCGGCGCGGGTTGGATGGAACCGGCCCGCCTGAACGGGACAAACGCAGATGCGGGCAGTTTTTTCGTCCGCATCCTGCTCTGGACCTTTTGGAATCGGTGGGATTGAAGATAGGCTGCGCCGCGCGTTCGAGAGGACGCGCGGCGCAGTCGTTTCGGGAGGGGACCTTGCAGATTTCGGCCGAGAGGACTGAGGAACAACCGCGGGCGTCGCGCGCGGGCATCGCTGGCTGGATGCTGTTCGACTGGGCGGCGCAACCCTTCTTCACGGTCATCACCACCTTCATCTTCGGCCCCTACTTCGTCTCGCGCCTGACGGAGGATCACGCCGTCGGCCAGGCGATGTGGGGCTATACGCTGACGGTTTCCGGCATCATTATCGCCGTGCTTTCACCGGTACTTGGCTCGATCGCCGATGCGACGGGGCCGCGCAAACCCTGGATCGCCTTCTTTGCGGTCATCAAGATCGCATCACTCGCCATGCTCTGGTTCGCGGCACCCGGCTCGCCCATCCTCTACCCGGCGATCTTCATGATCCTCGCAAGCATCGCGGCCGAGTTCTCGATCGTCTTCAACGATTCGATGATGCCGCGCCTCGTTCCGGAGAAGGACGTCGGCCGCATCTCGAATATCGCCTGGGGGCTTGGCTATCTCGGCGGCATGATCGTGCTGATCGCCGTCGTGGCACTCCTTGCCGGCAGCCCCGAGACCGGCAAGACGGCAGCCGGCATCGATCCGTTGTTTGGTCTCGATCCTGCCAAGGGAGAGGATGCGCGCATCACCGGCCCGATCTCGGCGCTTTGGTACCTCGTCTTCATCCTGCCGATGTTCCTGTTCACCCCGGATGCGACTAAGGCGACCATGTCGCTTGGCAAGGCAACCGTCACCGGCCTTCGGGAATTGAAGGGCACGCTCGGCGAACTCAAGGAAAGAACGGGCATTCTGCGCTTCCTCATCGCGCGCATGATCTTCCAGGATGGCGTCAACGGCCTTCTGGCGCTTGGCGGCACCTTCGCCGCCGCAATGTTTGGCTGGCGGACGCTGGAACTCGGCATCTACGGCATCATCTTGAACGTCGTCGCCATCGGCGGCTGCCTCTATGCAAGCAGGCTTGATACGCGGCTCGGCTCCAAGGTCATCGTCACTGCCAGCCTGATCTGCCTGACATTGGCAACGATCGGCATCGTCTCGACCGGCCCGGGCTTCACCCTGTTCGGTCTCATGCCGCTGTCGACGGAGGATACCGGGGGCCTGTTCGGCACGGCGGCTGAGAAGGCCTACATCCTCTATGGCCTCTTGGTTGGCATAGCCTTCGGCCCGGTTCAGGCCTCGTCGCGTTCATATCTTGCCCGCAGCGTCAGCCTGGACGAGGCCGGGCGCTACTTCGGTCTCTATGCGCTTTCCGGCCGCGCCACGTCGTTCCTTGCCCCTGCCTCGGTCGCGACGATCACGCTTGCCACCGGTTCGGCCCGCATCGGCATGATGGCCCTCATCGCGTTTCTGGTCGTTGGCCTGTTGATCCTCCTGCGCACGCCCTATCCGGCTGACGACGGGCGCAAAAAAACCGCCGCATCCTTCGGACGCGACGGCCTCTGACTTGTCGTTCACGCGCCTTAGTGGCGGAAGTGGCGCATACCGGTGAAGACCATGGCAACGCCGTGCTCGTTGGCAGCGGCAATCACCTCTTCGTCACGCATCGAGCCGCCCGGCTGGATGACGGCGGTGGCACCTGCGGCAATCGCCGAGAGCAGACCGTCAGCAAAGGGCAGGAAGGCTTCGGAGGCGACGGCGGAGCCCTTGGTGAGCGGCGTCGCGAGACCGAGCGCCTTGGCCGCTTCCTCGGCCTTGATCGCAGCGATGCGGGCGGAATCGACGCGGCTCATCTGGCCAGCGCCGATGCCGGCGGTCTGGCCGTCCTTGGCATAGACGATCGCGTTCGACTTGACGTGTTTCGCCACCTTGAAGGCGAACTTCATGTCCTCGAGTTCCTGGGCCGTCGGCGCGCGCTTGGTCACGACCTTGAGCTCGAGATCTTCGACCATGCCGTTGTCGCGCGTCTGCACCAGCAGACCGCCTGAGACGGTCTTGGCCGCAAGGCCGGGAATGCGCGGGTCCGGCAGGCCACCGGTCGAAAGCAGGCGAAGGTTTGGCTTGCGGGCGATGACCGCCTTGGCAGCATCGCTGACGGAAGGCGCGATGATCACTTCGGTGAAGAGCTTGACGATTTCTTCCGCCGTTTCCGCATCGAGTTCCTGGTTGAGCGCGATGATGCCGCCGAACGCCGACGTGGAATCGCAGGCAAGCGCCCGGCGATAGGCTTCCGTCAGCGTCGGTGCCGTTGCAACGCCGCAAGGATTGGCGTGCTTGATGATGGCACAGGCCGGCGCCTTCTCCGGCAGGAATTCGGCGACCAGTTCGAAGGCCGCATCCGTGTCGTTGATGTTGTTGTAGGAGAGCTGCTTGCCCTGAAGCAGCGTCGCGGTGGCGACACCCGGGCGGTTCTCGCCGGTGAGATAAAAGCCCGCCTTCTGATGCGGGTTCTCGCCGTAGCGCATCTCTTCCTTGAGCACGCCGCCGATCACCCGGTGGCGCGGCATCGGCGTATCGAGCGCCTCGGCGAACCAGTTGGAGATGGCTGCATCGTAAGCCGCGGTGCGGGCATAGGCCTTGGCCGCCATCTTCTGGCGGAAGGCATAGGTCGTCTTGCCGGCAGCAAGCTCTTCCAAAAGAACCGGATAGTCGGCCGGATCGGTGACGATCGTCACATAGGCATGGTTCTTGGCCGAGGCGCGGATCATTGCCGGGCCGCCGATGTCGATGTTTTCGACTGTGGTCGGATAGTCGCCGCCCTGGGCGCGGACTTCTTCGAAGGGATAGAGGTTGATGATCGCAAGGTCGATCGCGGTGATGCCGTGCGTCGACATCGCGGCGACGTGATCGGCATCGTCGCGGATCGCGAGCAAGCCGCCGTGCACGCCCGGATGCAGCGTCTTCACGCGGCCATCCATGACTTCAGGAAAGCCGGTCAGTTCGGAAACGTCGCTCACCGGCAGGCCGGCCTCCGAGAGCGCCTTGTGCGTGCCGCCGGTCGATACGAGCCGGATGCCCTTTTCATGAAGAGCGCGCGCCAGATCGACGACGCCTGCTTTATCGGACACGGAGAGGAGGGCGGTGCGGACCGTAACCTCGTTCGGGGCGGGGATTTTCTTCGAGGCGACAGCCATCACCATGCTCCTTTGGCGGCGCCGGACGCCCGGGAGGAAGCTCCGGCGGTTGGGATGGCTGCCCGTTAGCATAGCTTGTCTGGAGAAGGAACCTCCACGAGACGGTAGCGCTAAAATAAGCACCTCAGTTCACGCGCGAGAAGGTCCACTGGATCTCCGGCTGACGGGCGACGGCGAAGGTTACGGTCAGTTGCGACGACGCGCGGATGCCCGAAGGATCGGCAAAGAAGATGTCCTCCTCCACCGCAAGCTCTCCGTCCTGGCAGGCAAAGAGCCAGATTTCGCCATCCGGCGCGGTCAGAAAGATCTCGCGCGCATTATTCTGGCGGATGCCCACGGCCGGATGAATGTGGAAACGCGCGACAGCCGTTGCCGTATTGCCGTCGTCCGGATCACTGCCATCGGCCCGCGACAGCCGGTCGCGGCCACGGATCATGCGGCCGCCGTTCAGGACGCCGATGTCGCGTTCGTGGACCAGGTCGAAGGCCGCAAGATAACCGTCATGACTTGCCGTCACCGACTCCAGCCCGCCAGGCTCGTCTTTCCGTGCCACCGTTACCTTCGAAACGCCTGTCGTCATGATCGGCCCCAGGAAACGGGAGTGCGAGAAGCGCGAAGAGGACGTGTCGTTGACGGTGACAGTGGAATGCGCTGCGGTCGTGCGCGACATCTGCCGGAAACGGTCGCCGGCAAATTTCGGGGCACCGGAATTGACGACGAAGCGCGTCTTGCCCGACGACATTTCGAAGGACAGGCAGCCGGCATGGGCGCTGCGCGAGAGATCGACGGAAAGCGGCCGGCCGGTATCCATGATGACGACCGTGTTCTCGATCGCCAGACGCTCGTAATGCGCATGGGGCAGCGAACGGAACGGTTCGCCTGCGGTCTCGTCATAACGCAGCACCGAGGCCAGTTCGTGCGCCAGGACCGACGTCGCGCCGTTGAACAGCGCGAGCTCGCCGCCCTGATGGCGGAAAAAGCGCAGGGCCGGATACATGCGGTCGATGCAGGGGATCAGCCGCGACGGCACGTCATGGCCGAGATTGACGTAGGTCTGCCGAAGCGGCAGCAGATCGAGCAGCAATTCGAGCCCGGCCCGCGGGCTGCGCGAGCAATGGCTGCCATCCGGCAGGATCTGGCGATCGAGTTCGAGGTCGAGATGGCGCGAGGCTTTGCGAATGGCGCTCGGCGAAGCTGGCATGGCGACCGACGCCATGGCAAGCGCAAGCCGCACCCGAAGCCTCGCCTCGCCATCGCGCACCGTCTCTGCGATGTGGCGCAGGTAGCGCACCTGAAGCGCCAGACTCTTCAGGAAACGGCGATAGAAACCATGCTCCGCATTGCGCAAAACAACGGGCGAGTGGGAAAGCCAGGCAATGATACGCTGGGCGATGATATCCGGATCCCAGGCAATGCCGCCGAGATCGCGGCCGTGGGTGGCGATCCAGTCGTCGACGATCTGGCGCAAACGCACATAGCCGGCATCCTCGCGGATCGCACGCAGGTGCCTCAGCCAGCCGAAGGAGTGGAGACGCGCCGCGAACTCGCGCGACGGCAGGTCGATCTCGAACGGCGACTCGCCTTCCGTATCGACAACGCGGCCGGCAAGCGGGAAACGGCCGGCGAGAATTTCTTCGGCAACAAAGGGATCGACGGCTCTAAGATCGGTCGGCGCGACGATCAGGCGGTTGGGCGTCGAGCCAGTAAAACGCAAAGTGGAGACGCGACCGATCGACAGCCGGCGCGACACCCGGCGCCAACCTTCACGCACATACAGGTAAGAAAGCCTCCGCCTGCCGGAAAACAACATCAAGGCCGCCGGTTTCCTCATTTCTGGCACGACCGCTCAAGACATCTGAACGGGCGATGGTCTCGCGCCAGCCGCCGCATGGTGTCAGAGAGACCGTTAAACTTTTATCAATATTGTCGTCTTTGATAGGCCTCTGGCGCGATAGCGTCAAATGACGCGGCAAAACAGGGCCTTGAGCCCCATTTTGACCGACTCAACTTCGGTTGGCGCTGCTATTTGCGGCGAATCACCGCCGCGTAGAAGCCGTCGAGACCACTGGCAAAGGGCGCGTCGAGCGGGAACATCGCCGGCGTGGTGCGCATTTCGCCGAGCGGCGTGATTGCGTCCTCCAGCCCCGGCCAGTCCGCAGCCGAAATCGCAACCCGTTCATAGGCAGCACCGGAACCGATCACTCGCTCAACAACCTCTTCGCCTTCGAGCGGATCGAGAGAGCAATTGGAAAAGACGACGATGCCACCGGGCTTGACGACGGTGAGCGCATGGCGGAGCAGCCGCTCCTGCAAGGTGGCGAGCTTTGCGATATCCTCCGGCCCCTTGGTCCACAGCACGTCGGGGTGACGACGTGTCGTGCCGGTGGAAGAGCAGGGTGCATCGAGCAGGGCCGCATCGAACAGCATTTCCGGCTGGAAGTCGGCCATGTTAACTTCCTTCGTCTCCGCCTCCAGGCCAAGCCGCTTCAGATTGCCCTTCAGCCGACGCAAACGGCTGCCGGACTGATCAAGCGCCGTCACTTCGGCGCCGGCGAGGATGAGCTGTGCGGTCTTGCCGCCCGGTGCGGCACAGAGATCGACGACCCGCTTGCCGCTGAGGTCGCCGAACAGCCGCGCCGGTATCGACGCTGCAGCATCCTGAACCCACCATGCGCCATCGTCGAATCCGGCTAAGGAAGGGATGGAGCCGGAAAATGCGCCGAGACGGACCGAACCGGTCGGCAAGACGATGCCACCAAGACGCTCGGCCCAAGCTGCGGGCTCAGACTTGACCGACAAATCGATTGCCGCCGGCGTCAGCTGCGCTTCCGCGATCTGTTGGGCTGGTCCAGCGCCATAGCGGGCGACCAGGCGCTCGAAGAACCAATCCGGCATCGCCGGGACATCACGCATACCTTCGAGAATGGCATCCTTTTCACGTGACAGGCGCCGAAGAACCGCATTCACGAGATTGGCGAAACGCCGATTGCGCGGATCCGCCTGCGCCTGCTCAACGGCGAGGTCGACGGCGGAATGATCAGGCACATCGAGATAGAGGATCTGCGCTGCCGCGACGGCAAGTACGTGATCGAGCGCGCGCGCGCCCTCCGGCAAAGGCGTCTGCAACAGCGAATTGATGGCGGCCTGGATGCGCGGGAGATGGCGAAGCCCTGAGTTCAGGATCGCCCGCACCAGAGCACGGTCGGCCTCACTGAGTTCGCGATAGGCCGGATTGCCGTGCTCGCTGTCGAGCATGCCGTCGAGCGACGTCTTGCGGTCGATCACCGCGCCGAGAATCTTGGCGGCGGCCTGACGTGCTCTCAGCCCCGGTTTTTCCGGGCCGCGAGGCGCATCGGCGGGTTTTTTCGATTTCGCTGCGGCGCCGTTTCGGTGCGATCGTTTCGGGAGTGAATCGTTCTTGTTATCTGTGGACATCAGGACCAGGGACCTTTGGGTGGTTCGGAACCACCGCGACCCCAACCGGTAGAGGGTACAGAGCGCGATTTGCGCACCGGATTATCAGCCCGAACCGGCGGCGTCGAGACCGAAGACATTTCCTGGGCCATCTGCTGCAGGGCCGCAATCCGGTTTTCGGTGTTCGGATGGGTCGAGAACAGGTTGTCCATCCGCTCGCCGGAGAGCGGGTTGATGATGAACATATGCGCCGTCGCCGGATTGCGTTCGGCGTCGTCATTGTGAATCTGCTGCGCCGCACCGGCAATCTTCTGCAGCGCCGAGGCCAGCGCCATGGGCTTGCCGCAGATCTCGGCGCCGCGCCGGTCAGCCGAGTATTCACGGGTACGGCTGATCGCCATCTGCACCAGCATCGCCGCCATCGGCGCCACGATCATGGCGACCAGCGTGCCGATGAAACCGAGCGGATTGTTGTTTTCACGGTTGCCGCCGAAGAAGAAGGCAAAGTTGCCGAGCATCGAGATCGCGCCGGCAAGCGTCGCCGTCAGCGTCATCGTGAGCGTATCACGGTTCTGCACGTGCGCCAGTTCGTGCGCCATGACGCCCGCCACTTCATCATAGTTCAGCGCATGCAGCAGGCCGGTGGAGGCGGCAACCGCGGCATTTTCGGGATTGCGACCGGTGGCGAAGGCATTCGGCTGGGGGCTGTCGATCACATAGACGCGCGGCATCGGCAGACCGGCATTCCGGGCAAGGTCACGCACGATGCCGTAGTACTCCGGCGCACAGCGCTCATCGACTTCCTGGGCGCGATATATGCGCAGCACCATCTTGTCGGAGTTCCAGTACGAGAAGAAGTTCATGCCCGCGGCCATGACGAAGGCGATCATCATGCCGCCGCGTCCGCCGATGACGAAGCCCACCGCCATGAACAGGGCGGTCATGACTGCAAGCAGCATGGCGGTGCGGACAAGGTTCATCTAAGTCTCCGGATCGTCGATGTTTCACGTGAATCAGGGTTCCCGTTGTGTGAACGGCATCCTATATGATGGGTGCAAATGCCCCGTTCTTCAATATTGATGCTCGAATCCGGATACCGTTCAGATGCAGAACGACAATGACAACGCTCCCGATCGCCCGAAACGGCCACTGCCGCCCGCAGCCATGCGCGCGCTGAAGGAAGCCGAAGAGCGGCGTCAGGCGGAAGAGAAGAAGGAATTGCCACCAGAGATCGGCGGACGCGGCGGTGAAGATCCTGCCCGCTACGGCGACTGGGAGATCAAGGGTCGGGCGATCGACTTCTAAGCTTGAGGCGGCAAGCCGCCGGCCCCTTAGCTGCGAACTGAATCCGGCTCACTAAATCGCCACAGGTGCAGAGCACTGCGTGCAGCGACACCGCAAATCACGTGCAAACCTTATTTGTTTCAGTCGAAACGGCCGCTACACACCCAGTGGGCTCGTAGCGGCCGCAAGAGATCAGGCCTTGTTCTGACGATTGGCGATGAGGTCGTCGACGACGGCCGGATCGGCGAGCGTCGAAGTATCGCCGAGCGCGCCGAAATCGTCTTCGGCGATCTTGCGCAGGATGCGTCGCATGATCTTGCCAGAGCGGGTCTTCGGCAGGCCCGGTGCGAACTGGATCTTGTCCGGCGTGGCGATCGGTCCGATTTCCGAACGGACGTGCTTCACCAAAGCAGCGCGAAGATCGTCATTGCCGATTTCGCCGGCCATCAGCGAAACATAGCAGTAGATGCCCTGGCCCTTGATCGGATGCGGATAGCCGACAACTGCCGCTTCCGAGACGAGGTGATGCGATACCAGCGCCGATTCGACTTCTGCCGTTCCGAGACGGTGGCCGGAAACATTGAGAACGTCGTCCACGCGACCGGTGATCCAGTAATAGCCGTCCTCATCGCGACGGCAGCCGTCACCGGTGAAATACTTGCCCTTGTAAGTGGCGAAGTAGGTCTGGCCGAAGCGCGCGTGATCGCCGTAGATCGTGCGCATCTGGCCGGGCCAGCTGTCGGTGATGCAGAGGTTGCCGTCAGCGGCGCCCTCAAGCACGTTTCCTTCATTGTCGACCAGCTGCGGCTGCACACCGAAGAACGGCCGGGTGGCGGAACCGGGCTTGAGATCGGTTGCGCCCGGCAGCGGCGTAATCAGGATGCCACCGGTCTCCGTCTGCCACCAGGTATCGACGATCGGCGACTTCTGCTCGCCGACGACGTTGTAGTACCACTCCCAGGCTTCCGGGTTGATCGGCTCACCAACCGAGCCGAGCAGGCGGAGCGACGAGCGCGACGAGCGCTTGACGAAGTCGTCACCGGCACCCATCAACGAGCGGATCGCCGTCGGCGCCGTGTAGAAGACGTTGACCTTGTGCTTTTCGACCACTTCCCAGAAGCGCCCAGCATCCGGGAAATTCGGGACACCTTCGAACATGACGGTCGTCGCCGCATTCGCCAGCGGGCCGTAGACGATATAAGAGTGGCCGGTGACCCAGCCGACGTCGGCCGTGCACCAGTAGACTTCGCCGTCGCGGTAGTCGAAGACATATTCATGCGTCATCGACGCATAGATGAGGTAACCGCCGGTCGTGTGCAGCACGCCCTTCGGCTTGCCGGTCGAGCCTGAGGTATAGAGGATGAACAGCGGATCTTCCGCCTTCATCTTCGCCGGCTCGCAATGCGGCTTCACCGTGGCGATTTCCTGGTGATACCAGAGGTCGCGGCCAGGCGCCCAGGCGGTCTTGCCGCCGGTGCGGCGGACCACGAGCACCTTGTTGACGATGACATGCTGCTTAGCCGCGATGTCGATCGCGGTGTCGGTGTTTTCCTTGAGCGGTACCGGCTTGCCGCCGCGCACGCCCTCATCGCAGGTAATGACGAAGGTGGATTCGCAGTCGACGATACGGCCGGCAAGCGCATCCGGCGAGAAACCGCCGAAGACGACCGAATGGATGGCACCGATGCGGGCGCAGGCAAGCATCGCATAGGCCGCTTCCGGGATCATCGGCATGTAGATGGTGACGCGGTCGCCCTTTTTGACGCCGTGCTTCTTCAGCACGTTGGCGAGGCGACAAACCTGCTCGTAGAGCTGGTTGTAGGTGATCTTCTTGTCGATATAGGGGTTGTCACCTTCCCAGATGATTGCCGTCTTCTCGCCATGCGTCTTCAGGTGGCGGTCGATACAGTTGTAGGAGACGTTGGTGAGGCCGTCTTCATACCACTTGATCGAAACCTTGCCCTTGAAGGAGGTGTTCTTGACCTTGGTATAGGGCTTGAACCAATCGATCCGTTTGCCGTGTTTGCCCCAGAACTTTGCCGGGTCCGAAACACTCTCCTCGTACCACTTCAGGTAAGTGGCGTTGTCGAGCAACGTCCGGCTCTTGGCAGACTTCAACACCGGATAGATTTTGGCGGACATATTTTCCTCCCTACGCATTCCTAGTGCGGCTCGCCACTCCCAGGGCCAGCCCGTTTCGCGGACATACATAGCAGGTCAAATGGCTGCCGCAATTAGACAAAAGGACATTTGGAACTGAAGAATTGCAATTTTGAGACAAGGACGGTATAGAGGCCCACATTTCCCGGAAATCAGTGGTAGACTCCACGGCCCGCGACACCGGCGCGGCGGACAAAAGGACTATATCCATGGCTCAGCAACTGCTTATGCCCAAGGCAACAGCCGTCTGGCTCGTTGACAATACCGCGCTGTCCTTCGACCAGATCGCGCAGTTTTGCAAGCTGCACCCGCTTGAAGTAAAGGCGATCGCCGACGGTGAATCCGCGCAGGGCATCAAGGGCCTCGACCCGATTGCCACGGGCCAGCTTTCGCGTGACGAGATCGCTCGCGCAGAAGGAAACCCCAACCACAAGCTGAAGCTTTCCGAGCCGAAGGTCCGCGTTCCTGACTCGAAGCGTAAAGGTCCGCGCTACACCCCGGTCTCCAAGCGCCAGGATCGCCCCAACGCCATTCTCTGGCTGGTTCGCAACCATCCCGAGTTGAAGGATGCACAGATTTCGCGCCTCGTCGGCACCACCAAGTCGACGATCGAGCAGATCCGCGAGCGCACCCACTGGAATTCCGCCAACCTGACGCCGATGGATCCGGTGACACTCGGCCTCTGCTCGCAGATCGACCTCGACCTCGAAGTCGAACGCGCCTCCAAGGGCCGTCCGCTGCCGACGGCTGCCGAACTCGGCCAGACGCTGGAATCGGCTCAGGAGACCGAAAAGCTGGGCTTCAACTACGAGCGCGAGGAAGAGAAGGAAATTGACGCCGATGCCGTCTTCGCCAAGCTCAAGTCGCTGAAGTCGGACCGCAAGGACGAGGACGAAGACGATCACTATTGATTGCCGTCCAGCTCGATGAAAAAAGCCCGGATCGTCGATCCGGGCTTTTTTGTTGGCCAGTGTTCAATACGTTCAATAGGCCGAACCGGATGGATCGTTGAGGTTGTGGCGCTCGGTCCCTTTAAGCGGCGGATTGAAGATGCTGACGAGGATCAGATCTTCGTCCTTGCCGCCGCGCAGATAGTGTTTGTCGTGCTGGTCCAGCACGTAGATATCGCCCTTGTTGATCGGGAAGATCTTGCCCTGCATATCCTCGACCTCACCGTGGCCGGCGATGCAGTAGCAGGCCTCCAGATGGTTGCGATATTCGAGCAGCGATACCGTGCCGGCGCGCACCACCGTGTGGCATACGGTGAAGCCCATGCCATCCCTTTCGGTAAGCAGCCGATGACTGGTGCCGCTGCCCCATTCGACGAAATGATCGGTTGCTTCGATCTGCTGCAGGCTGCGCACGAACATGGGTCTCTCCATCTGTAAGGATTTCTAATGTTTTCGGACGGGATTCTTCCGCCCTTTCCACGATGAGCTCAGTATCCGTTGACATAGGAAGCCAATCAAACGACGATTCCTCACGGAATTGATGAGGAAAATTTACAGATGATGCTGCCACCACTCGGCATGCTGCGCGCCTTCGAAGCCGCAGCGCGTTTGGCAAGTTTCTCCCGCGCCGGCGACGAACTGCATGTGACGCATGCGGCCGTCAGCCACCAGATCCGCTTGCTGGAAGAGTGGTTTGGCCGCCCGCTCTTCGTGCGGGAGAAACGTGGAGTGCGGCTAGCAGCAGAGGCTGAAAGCCTAGCAACGGCGCTGACATCGGCGTTCGAGCGCATCGCCGCGGAAACGGAGTTGCTGCGATTGAATGCCAAGGCGCAAGTGAGCGTCGCCTGTATTCCCTCGATCGCCACCCGCTGGCTGATACCGGCACTCGGTGAATTTCTCGGCCGTCATCCCGAGGTCGACGTCAAGGTCGTCTACGCCATGGCCGAACAGCAATTGCGCGAAACCGGCTGCGATATCCTCATCACTCTCGGCGCCGATACGAGCGAAGGGACGCGGTCAGACCGGCTGTTTTCGCGAATCAATCGGCCAGTTGCGAGCCCCCGTTACATCGAACGGAAAGGTGAGTTGAGGGCAGTGCAGGCGATCGCTTCCGCCGATCTGCTGCACGATGAGACAACCTCGCGGTGGCGCGATTGGTTCGCCAGGGCAGGGGTGACGACGGGACAAAGCCTGCGAGGTCCCATCTTCCAGGACTTCAACCTGCTCGCCACGGCCGTCATTGCCGGCCATGGCGTGGCCCTTTGTCCGGTCGAGGTCTTCCGGCGCGAAATCGAAAGCGGCGACCTCGTGATCCTCTCCGATATCGCCACTCTCGAAGACGAGAGCTACTTTCTCATTACCAAGACCGCGCGCTCAAAGGCAGTGTCAGTGTTCAGCGACTGGTTCGCGACCGTCGTCAGGTCTTAATGCAAGCGCCGTGGCGCTCACATCATAAGCCGGCTCAGGAAGTCGCTAGATGCCGATTCCCCGGCCATGCAGCGCCAACGTGATCTCGTCCAGGATAACCGGGTCGTCGATCGTCGCCGGCATTTTCCAGGGTTGGCGATCGGCAATTTTCTGGATCGTAGCCCGCAGGATCTTGCCCGACCGCGTCTTCGGCAGTCGCTTGACGCAAATCGCCATGCGGAAGGCCGCCACCGGCCCGATGCGCTCGCGCACGAGGCTGATCACTTCGCGTTCGATCTCCGACGTTTCACGGGAAACATTGGAATTGATGACGAGGAAGCCCGCTGGCACCTGACCCTTCAAATCATCGGCTATCCCGATGACAGCGCATTCGGCGACATCAGGATGGCTGGCGCAGACCTCCTCCATTGCCCCGGTCGAGAGCCGGTGACCCGCGACGTTGATGATGTCGTCGGTGCGCGCCATGATGAAGATATAGCCATCCTCGTCGAGATAGCCGGCATCGGCGGTCTTGTAATAGCCGGGAAAATCTTCGAGATAGGCCGCGCGGAACCGATGGTCTGCGTTCCAAAGCGTCGGCAGGCAGCCGGGCGGCAGCGGCAGTTTTACGACGACATTGCCGAGCGTGCCCGGGCCGACCGGATGTCCGGCATCGTCGAGAATCTGGACATCATACCCCGGCAGTGGGACCGCCGGAGAACCGTACTTGACCGGCAACAGGCCGAGACCCATGGGATTGCCGGCCACGGGCCAACCGGTCTCCGTCTGCCACCAGTGGTCGATAACGGGCACCCCAAGCGCTTTCTCCGCCCAGCGGATCGTATCCGGATCCGCCCGCTCACCGGCAAGGAACAGCGCGCGGAAGCGCGACAGGTCATAGCGGCCGACATAGGACGCATCGGGATCGTCCTTGCGGATCGCGCGCAGAGCGGTCGGCGCCGTGAACATCACCACGACCCCGTGCTCGGCGATGATCCGCCAATAGGTTCCGGGATCGGGCGTGCCGACCGGCTTGCCCTCGAAGAGGATCGAGGTGCTGCCGTTCAGGAGCGGGCCATAGACGATATAGGAGTGGCCGACGACCCAGCCGATATCGGAGGCGGCCCAGAATACCTCTCCCGGCTGGACGCCGAAGAAGTTCTCCATGGACCATTTGAGCGCAACCATGTGGCCGCCATTGTCGCGCACCACGCCCTTGGGCTGGCCGGTGGTGCCCGACGTATAGAGCACGTAAAGCGGATCGGTTGAGGCAACGGGCGTGCATCCGACCCCTTCACCCTCCTGCTTCGCCGCCGCCAGCGCCACAGCGAAATCGATGTCGCGTCCCTCCATCATGTCCGCTTCCGCCATTTCCCGTTGGAAGACGAGGCAATGCGCCGGCTTGTGGGTCGCGATCTCCAGCGCTGCATCGAGCAGCGGCTTATAGGCGACGGTTCGGCCGGGTTCGATGCCGCAGCTTGCGGACACCACGAGCTTAGCCTGGCAATCGTCGATGCGCACCGCCAGTTCGTTGACGGCAAAACCGCCGAAGACCACCGAATGAACGGCGCCGATGCGGGCGGCGGCCAGCATGGCAACCGCCGCCTGCGGGATCATCGGCATGTAGATGATGATGCGATCACCCTTGCCGACACCGAGCTTCCGATAGACGGCAGCCAGTGCTGCCACATCGGCAAGCAATGCCGCATAGGAGATGCGCTCGACACGGCCGGTGACCGGACTGTCATAGATGAAAGCGATCTGCTCGCCGCGCCCGGCTTCGACGTGGCGGTCGAGACAGTTATAGCAGGTGTTCGTCGAGCCACCGGCATACCAGTGCCCATAGGTGCCGCCCGCGGCATCGAAAGCGCGTTGCGGGCGTTCGAACCAGTCGATGGCGTCGGCAGCACCGGACCAGAAACCTTGCGGATCCGCCTTCCAGGCGGCGTACACTTCGGAATAGCGACTCGCCATTTCCGTTCCTCCCTATGCATTTGCCGGACATGTCCGGCCTCCTCGTGCACAAGGATAGGCTAATGGGTGGGCAGGGGAACCCCGACGAAAGCGTAATGCGGCGAAATGGCGTTATCGCGCGCCGAAAATGGCCGAACCGACACGGACGCTGGTGGCGCCGAACTGCACCGCCGTCTCGAAATCGCCGGACATGCCCATCGACAGCTTCTCGAGCTTGCAGGCGGCGGCCAGCTTGGCGAGCAGGGCGAAATGCGGGCCGGGATTTTCCTCGACCGGCGGAATGCACATCAGCCCCTCTATCTGCAGACCCAGCTCCTGGCGGCAAAGATCGACGAAGGCGACCGTTTCCTCCGGTGGGATGCCGGCCTTCTGCGGCTCCAGCCCGGTGTTGACCTGAACGTAGAGCCTGAGGTTCCGGCCCTGCTTCTGCATTTCCGCGGCAAGCGCGCGGGCAATCTTCTCGCGATCGACCGTCTCGATGACGTCGAAAAGGGCGACTGCCTCAGCCGCCTTGTTCGACTGCAGCGGGCCGATCAGGTGCAGTTCGAGGCTGGGCGTTTCAGCCTTCAGCACCGGCCACTTGCCTTGCGCTTCCTGAACCCGGTTCTCTCCGAAGACCCGCTGGCCTGCGGAAATCACCAGCCGGATTGCATCGGCGTCGAAGGTTTTGGACACGGCGACCAGCGTGGCTGCACCCTTGGCGCGATGAGCAGACTTCTCTGCCGCCTGAATCCGGCTCACGACATCCTGCAATCGCTCTTGGACTTCCATGGACCTTTTCTCCGAAACGGATTTCTCAAACCACTCACCGAGCGGATTAGGCAAAGTTGATCGGCTTGCCAAGACCGCCACCCTCATGACGGGCGCAAATCCGCCAAAGTGTCGCGGCAAACCCTTCAAAAACTTGACCGTCAGGCGGTTTCGTGGTGAAGGTCACCCCAACTATCATGAGGCGCGCCCTATGCGCCGCAGAACTTCCGGAACATCGAAAAGACATGTCTAGCGAACGATACAATCCGCGTGATGCCGAGCCCCGTTGGCAGCAGGAATGGGAAAAGAACGAGGTCTTCCAGACCGAGAACGACGATCCGCGCGAAAAGTACTACGTGCTCGAGATGTTCCCCTATCCGTCGGGCCGCATCCATATGGGCCACGTGCGCAACTACACCATGGGTGACGTGGTGGCGCGCTACAAGCGCGCCCGCGGCTTCAACGTGCTGCACCCGATGGGCTGGGACGCCTTCGGCATGCCGGCCGAAAACGCTGCCATGGAACGCGGCGTGCATCCGGCAAGCTGGACCTACCAGAACATCGCCTCGATGAAGGCGCAGCTCAAGGTCATGGGCCTGTCGCTCGACTGGAACCGCGAATTCGCGACCTGCGACCCCGCCTACTACCAGCGCCAGCAGCACCTGTTCCTGGACTTCCTGGAGAAGGGCCTCGTCTACCGCAAGCAGTCGAAGGTCAACTGGGACCCGGTCGACAACACCGTGCTCGCCAATGAGCAGGTGATCGACGGCCGCGGCTGGCGGTCGGGCGCGCTGGTCGAACAGCGCGAACTGACGCAGTGGTTCTTCCGCATCACCGACTTCAGCCAGGAACTGCTCGACGCGCTCGACACGCTGGATCAGTGGCCCGAGAAGGTGCGCCTGATGCAGAAGAACTGGATCGGCCGCTCCGAAGGCCTGTCGCTGCGTTGGGAACTGGTCGAAGGCACCGCCGGTGACGCGACCGAGCTGACCGTCTACACGACCCGTCCGGACACGCTCTTCGGCGCTTCCTTCCTGGCGATCGCTGCCGACCATCCGCTGGCTAGGCAGGCGGCGGCGACCAATCCGGAAGTCGATGCCTTCTGCGAGGAGTGCCGCCGCGCCGGCACCTCGCTCGCCGCGCTGGAAACGGCGGAAAAGAAGGGCATCGATACCGGCATTCGCGCCAAGCACCCGCTCGATCCGAGCTGGGAACTGCCTGTTTATGTCGCAAATTTCGTACTGATGGACTACGGCACGGGCGCCATCTTCGGCTGCCCCTCCGGTGACCAGCGCGACCTCGACTTCGCCCGCAAGTACGACCTGCCGGTTGTTCCGGTCGTTATGCCGAAGGACGGCGATGCCGCAACCTTCGCCATCGGCGACGAGGCCTATATCGGCGACGGCGTGATGATCAACTCGCGCTTCCTCGACGGCCTGTCGACGGAAGAGGCATTTGAGACAGTCGCCTCGAAGCTCGAGCAGGAAACGCTCGACGGCACGCGGCGCGCCGAGCGCAAGGTGAACTTCCGCCTGCGCGACTGGGGCATTTCGCGTCAGCGCTATTGGGGCTGCCCGATTCCGGTCATCCATTGTGATGATTGTGGCGTCGTGCCGGTTCCGAAGGCCGACCTGCCGGTCATTCTGCCGCCGGACGTCACCTTCGACAAGCCGGGCAATCCGCTCGACCGTCACCCGACCTGGCGCCACGTTGCCTGCCCGCATTGCGGCAAGGATGCCCGGCGCGAGACGGACACGATGGACACCTTCGTCGATTCGTCCTGGTACTTCACCCGCTTCACCGCGCCGTGGGAAGACAATCCGACCGACCCCAAGGTCGCCAACCATTGGCTGCCGGTGGATCAATATATCGGCGGCATCGAGCACGCGATCCTGCACCTGCTCTACTCGCGCTTCTTCACCCGCGCGATGAAGGCGACCGGTCATGTCGCGCTCGACGAGCCGTTCAAGGGTCTCTTCACCCAGGGCATGGTCGTGCACGAAACCTATAGCCGCGGCGAGGGTGCCCAGCGCGAATGGGTGACCCCGGCCGAGATCCGCATCGAGGAAATCGACGGACGCCGCCGCGCCGTGCTGCTCGAGACCGGCGAGGAAATCGCCATCGGCTCGATCGAGAAGATGTCGAAGTCGAAGAAGAACGTCGTCGATCCCGACGACATCATCGCTTCCTATGGCGCCGATACCGCGCGCTTCTTCGTTCTCTCCGATTCGCCGCCGGATCGTGACGTCATCTGGTCCGAAGCCGGTGTCGAAGGATCACATCGCTTCGTCCAGCGCGTATGGCGCTTGATCAGCGAGGCGGCCGAAAAGCTGCGCGGGATCGAAGCCGTACCGGCGCTTGAAGGCGAGGCCCTTGCCGTTTCTCAGGCCGCGCACAAGACGCTGCGCGCGGTCGAGGCGGATTATGACAAGCTGGCCTTCAACAAGGCCGTGGCACGGATCTATGAGCTCGTGAACACGCTTGCCGCACCGCTGACACAGGTTGCCGCCGGCAAGGCGGACGCAGCGCTCGCGAGCGCTGTAAAGGACGCCACGACGATCCTGGTCAGCCTGATTGCACCGATGACGCCGCACCTCGCCGAGGAATGCTGGCGCGAAATCGGCGGCGAGGGGCTGATCGCGGAGCGCGGCTGGCCGACGTTCAATCCTGCGCTGGTCGTCGAGAACGAAATTACCCTTCCCGTGCAGATCAACGGCAAGAAGCGCGCCGATTTGACAATCGCCCGCGATGCGGATCAGAGTGCGATCGAAAGCGCCGTCCTGGCGCTCGATGCCGTCAAGTCCGCGCTCAACGGCAGCAGCCCCAAGAAAATCATCATCGTGCCCCAGAGGATCGTCAATGTCGTTGTCTGATAGAGCTGGCTCCCGTATCCGGTCGTTTCCGGTGCTGGCAGGTGTTCTTTTGCTGACCGCGCTCGCCGGCTGCCAGGTCAGGCCGCTCTACTCCGATCCTGTCGGTACGTCGACGGCGCTGGCGGCGATCGAGATCTCCGATGCCGACGAGCGCGTCGAACAGGAAGTCCGCAACGCGCTGATCTTCCTTGTGGCGGGCGGGCAGGGCGAACCGGTAAACCCGCAATATCACCTGTCGCTGGACGTCACGAGCCGCGCCATGGGCGTGCTCTATGATCAGAACAAGGACCGCGTGGATCGGGCAAGCGCCGGACGCATCGTCGTCAAGGCGGACTACAACCTGACGAAGATCGGAACGGGCGAGACGATCAAGTCTGGCAACCGCACGGCGGTCGCGCTTGTCGACTTCTCCGTCCAGGAATTTGCCAAGGTGCGCGCCGTGCGCGATGGCGAAAACCGCGCCGCAAAGGAATTGGCCGAGCTGATCCGGGCTGATGTTGCCGCGGCCCTCAGTCGCTAGTCCGGTGTCGGGATGAGCGAAGTCAAGTCGCACGAATTCGACTCCTTCCTCCAGAAGTCCGTCGGGGTCTACCGGCTGTTCATTCTCTACGGGCCCGATCGCGGGCTCGTATCCGAGCGTGCGTCCGCACTCGCCGCGCGCTGCGGCGTGCCGCTGGATGATCCCTTTTCCGTCCTGAAGCTCGATGTCAGCGAGCTGGCGCAATCGCCCGGCCGGCTGCTGGACGAGGTCAATTCCATCGGGCTGTTTGGCGGTGAGAAGCTCATCTGGGTGCGGGGAGCAGCCAACGAGAAGTCACTCGTCGACGCGATGCAGCTTTTGGCGGCCGAGCCGCCCTCAGGCAGCTATGTGATCGTCGAGGCCGGTGACCTGAAGAAGGGTGCCGCCCTTCGCAAGATCGGCGAGACGGCCCGCTCTGTTGCCTGTATCGCCTGCTACAGTGATGACGTTCGCGGCCTGCAGGCCTTGATTGATAAGGAACTTGGCGACGAGAAGCTGGGAATCACGCCGGCCGCCCGTGCGCGCCTGGTGGACGCTCTCGGCGGCGACCGTCTGGCGTCACGCAACGAGCTGCGCAAGCTCGCCCTTTACTGCCGTGGGAAGACGGCCGTGGACGAGGAGGACGTGCTCGACATCGTCGGCGATGCCAGCGCCATTTCCGTCGATGACGCGGTCGATGCGGTGCTCAAGGGCGATCTCGATGGCCTGCTGCACGCGATGCAAAAGATCACGACCTCGAAGACCCCGGCGTTTCTGGTACTGCAGGCCTGTCTGCGACAGTTCCAGCAGCTCGACGTGATGCGCGCCGAGATGGACGCCAGTCGTCAACAGGCAGGGCAAGTGATTGCGACGCTCGGGCGTGGTCTGCATTTCCGACGCAAACCGATCGTCGAGGCCGCGCTGAAGCAATGGACGGCGCCGGCGATACGCCGTGAACTCAATCGCCTGCAGACAACCATCTTCCAAAGCCGCAGTCGCGCCAGCCTCGAAGAAAGCCTGGTCTTGCAGAACCTCATGGCGATCGCGGTGCAATCCGCACGGCGTTGATGCGTTCGGCCCAGGGGAACTCAGCCGGCTGAGTTCGCTTGCTTCCTTCATTTCCTAGCTGGAATTGCCTCTTTACACGCATGGATCCGCGTCCTTGCAGGCGATCCCTTTGAATCTGGTCCGTTCGCGCAGAAAGATTAGAGAAATCAATATATTAAGGCGCGCCCTTGTTTGCAGGGGGCGCCTCTCGATTGTTCTCACAATGGCGTTTGTATGCGCTCAGCGGCGCTCGAGCAGACGGCAGATCTCCTCGAGCTGATCGAGCGTCTTGTAAGCGATGCGAAGATGGCCGCCGGAAGCCTTGTGATTGACGGTGACCTCGAGGCCAAGGCTGTCCGACAGGGTGCGTTCAAGCGCCAGCGTGTCCGCATCCTTCTCGTCGCGGCGTGCCGTCTTGCCGAAATTCGGGTCGTTCTGCGCGCGGATATCGTTCTGGGCGATGCGCTCGGCATCACGCACCGAAAGCCCCTTGGAGACGATCGTGCGGGCCAGCGCCGCCGGATCCGACGTCGGAATCAGCGCTCGCGCATGCCCGGCAGACAGCGCGCCTTCCGACAGCATGTCGCGCACCGGTTCCGGCAATTTCAGCAGTCTCAGGCTGTTTGCGACGTGGCTGCGGCTCTTGCCGATAATTTCGCCGAGATCGTTCTGCGTGTAACCGTGTTCGGCAATCAACTGCTCATAGCCGAGCGCCTCGTCGAGCGGGTTGAGATCCGAGCGCTGAACGTTCTCGACGATCGCGATCTCGAGCGCCGTGCGATCGTCGACGTCACGGATAATGACCGGAATCTCGGTGAATCCGGCTAACTGTGCGGCCCGCCAACGACGTTCGCCGGCGATGATCTCGTAGCGGTCGGCGCCGATCGTGCGAGCGACAACGGGCTGAACGATGCCGTGCTGACGAATCGAATTGGCGAGATCCTGAAGCTCGGCTTCGTCGAACTGCCGGCGCGGGTTGCGCGGGTTGCGCGACACGAACTCAATCGGCACACGCCGGTCCGGATTGACCGGGGCAGGGGCGGAAGCACCTGCCTGCAGCGGTTGATCCATCTCGCCGATCAACGCGGCCAGTCCGCGACCAAGCCGTCTCTTCGAGCTATCGTCGTTCATATCGTCACCCGATTTAAATTACGCTACCGAAATGATTATGCAGCCTTGCGCTGGCGTTCACGCTGAATCACTTCCGATGCCAACTGCAGATAGGCCTGGCTTCCAGCGCATTTCAGATCATAGAGAATCGCAGGCTTGCCATAGGACGGCGCCTCGGAAACGCGCACATTGCGCGGAATGAGCGTGTGATAGACCTTGTCGCCAAGATGGGTCCGGACATCACTGACGACCTGCTGGGCGAGATTGTTGCGCGAGTCGAACATCGTCAGCACGATACCCTGTATATCCAGCGACGGATTCACCGATCGGCGAACCTGATCCACAGTTTCCAACAGCTGGCTGAGACCTTCCAGCGCGAAGAACTCGCACTGCAACGGCACCAGCACGGAATGCGCTGCGGCCATGGCATTCATCGTCAGGAGATTGAACGACGGCGGGCAATCGACGAGCACATAGGAGTACTCCATCGCCGCCGGGCTGACCAAAGCTTTGCGCAGGCGGAAGACCCGGTCCGGTTCCTGAGAAATCTCCATCTCGACGCCGAGAAGATCCATAGTCGAAGGCACAATCGAAAGATTCGGCACAGCGGTTTGCTGTGCTATCTCGTTGATCCCGTGCGAGCCCATCATCAGCTCATAGGATGAGAGGTTCCGATCGCGCCGCTGAATACCCAGACCGGTGCTGGCATTGCCTTGCGGATCGAGATCGACGATGAGGACTCGTTCGCCGATTGCCGCGAGAGCAGTCGCCAGATTGATGGCGGTCGTCGTTTTACCGACTCCACCTTTCTGATTTGCGATTGTGATGATCCGATTTCTTGCGCCAAACATGTTTCCGCTCGCCGATCACTGAACCTTGCGTGATAGATTTGCGATCTCGAGCACAACAGAGTCCGGCTCGACGACGCTTGGATGTTTTACCAGATCGAACTGATAGCGGCCAATGGCTTTGTCGATTTCGCGCTGGTAATCCCGCCCTTTGTGGAAATAGGCGACCGTTTTGCGCTCATCTGCCAGCAACCACGGCGCAGAGTAGTCGAGCAAGAGCGTCAAATCGGCCAAGGCCCGCGCCGAAACCGCGTCGGCGTGCGGAATCACCTTGCCGGCTTCTTCGATTCGAATCGGGTGAACGGAGCCACGCGCGCCCGTTTCGGCCAAGGCGACTCGCAAGAATGCGGCTTTCTTGTTGTTGCTTTCGACGAGATGCACCCAGCCGTCAGCGAACTCCGAGAGATAGATCGCCGTAATGATGCCCGGGAAGCCGCCGCCGCTTCCCAGATCAACCCAGGTCTTTGGCTCGGGCGACAACTGTACAAGCTGCAAGCTATCAACGATATGGCGGCGCCATAGATCCTCAATCGTCGAAGGCGCTACGAGATTGATCGACTTCGCCCACTTCTGAAAAAGGCGGGCAAAGTGCTCCAGGCGTTCATTCGTTTCACGTGAAACACGCAGTCCGTTCAACACATCGATTGGACTCGTTTTCATTGTGCACTTGCCTTTTCTTCGCGTTCTGCGCTTCCGTTTTGACGCTTCAGCCAGGCAAGGATCAGCGATGCGGCGGCGGGCGTCATGCCATCCACCTTCATCACCTGCGACAGATTGCGCGGGGCATGCTGTTTCAGCTTCTGCTTCAACTCATTGGACAATCCCGACAGCCTGTCAAAGTCAAAGCCTTCAGGGATCGCCAGATTTTCCTCGCGGCGAATGCCTGCAATATCCGCCGCCTGCCTGTCCATATAGACCGCATAGGCGGCGTCAATTTCCAGCGCCTCGACGACCCGTGAACCAATCGACGACAGCTCCGGCCAGATCGGCACCAAGGCGGAAATCGATTGATCCAGATAGGAGAGGATTTCAAAGGCGGTGCGCCGCTGGCCATCCTGGTTCAGCTTCAGGCCATGACGATTGCCTTCGGCTGGCGTCACCGAGAGGCTCTTCAACAGTTGCCGTCCATCATCGAACTGTACTTGCCAGTCGGTAAAGCGGTCGCGGCGCGCATCTGAAATACAGCCGAGTTCCATCGCCAACGGCGTCAGTCGCGCATCGGCATTATCAGCGCGCAGCGACAAACGATACTCCGCTCGAGATGTAAACATGCGGTAAGGCTCGGTAATGCCGCGCGACGTCAGGTCGTCGATCATGACGCCGATATAGGAGTTGGTGCGGCTGAAGATCACCTCGGGCCGACCGGTCGCCAGCAGCGCCGCATTCAGGCCCGCGACCAGCCCCTGGGCGCCGGCTTCTTCGTAACCTGTCGTCCCGTTGATCTGCCCTGCCAGGAACAGGCCGGGCATCTTGCGCACCGCCAGCGTCGCGTTCAACTCGCGCGGATCCACATGGTCATACTCGATGGCATAGCCGGGCTGCAGGATCGCCACATTCTCCAATCCCGGAATTGTTCGAATGAACGCCTCCTGGATATCAGCCGGCAATGAGGTCGAGATCCCATTCGGATAGATGGTGTCATCGTCGAGGCCTTCCGGCTCCAAGAAGATCTGATGACCGTCGCGCTCGCCAAAACGCACGATCTTATCTTCGATCGACGGGCAATAGCGCGGACCGACACCTTCGATCTGACCCGAATACATCGCGGACTTTCCGATATTGTCAGCGATGATCTTGTGGGTGGCCTCGGTCGTGCGCGTCACGCCGCAATCAATCTGACGGTTCAGAATGCGGTCGGTCATGAAGGAGAACGGTACAGGATCCTCGTCGGGACCTTGTCGGCCGACACTGTCCCAATCGATCGCGCGCCCATCCAGGCGTGCCGGCGTACCGGTCTTCAGACGTCCCAGCTTCAGACCATAGCGCAGCAGTGTCGCCGAAAGCCCAACAGAGGGTTCTTCACCAACGCGGCCAGCCGGGATCTTCTGGTCGCCGATATGGATCAGCCCCTTCAGAAAGGTGCCGGTCGTCAAAACCACGGACGTCGATGCAAACGTCCGGCCGTCCTTCATGACGACACCGCTGACCTTGCCATCACTCTCGATCAAGTCGAAGGCGTCACCCTCAACCACCGTGAGGTTGGCAATGCCGCTTATTTCGCGCTGCATGGCTTCGCGATAAAGGCGCCGGTCGGCCTGCGTGCGCGGACCGCGGACAGCCGGGCCCTTGCGACGGTTGAGCAGGCGAAACTGAATCCCGCCGGCATCGGCGACCCGACCCATCAGACCATCCATGGCATCGATCTCGCGCACGAGATGGCCCTTGCCCAATCCACCAATCGCTGGATTGCAGGACATCACGCCGATGGTCGACGCCTTGTGCGTGATCAGTGCCGTGTTGGCGCCGAGACGTGCAGCCGCGGCCGCCGCCTCGCAACCGGCATGTCCACCGCCAATGACGATAACATCATACTGGGTCATTGCTCATATCTCCAAGCCAGCACACCTTTGCACCGGCACGAATCGTTTCACGTGAAACACAACGAAGGACTCGCAAACGTTGTATCGTTGTTTCCACAGACTATTTTCCGATACAGAATTCGGAAAATATCACATCCAAAAGGTTCTCGACATCCACCCGCCCGGTAATCCGTCCAATCGCGTCTCCGGCAAGACGAAGCTGCTCTGCTCGGATGTCCAGGCCGTAATGTCGCCCCGCCAAGCTCTCTTCGATTGCCCGAAGAGCCTGCCGGAGACTATCGACGTGACGGCGACGTGAAGGCAAGGCAAGGGACGTTCGACCGCTGAGGTCGGGGAGATGGGCGGCGATCTCATCCAGTAGGCGATCCATGCCTTCACCCGTCCGGGTCGAGATCAAAACATCGGCTTCATCAGGAGACCATTGCCGATCATCTCGATCTATCTTCGTTGCTACACGCAAGACGGCAGTGCCGTCAGATGTGATATCGGACAGAGAATCAAAACCGCTCGCCGTCTCCGAAAGGAGGAGGATCAAATCTGCTCGCTCGATAATTTCTCGCGCGCGACGTATGCCCTCTTGCTCGACACGTTCCTCGGTTTCACGCAGACCGGCGGTGTCATAAAGCTTGACTGAGAATCCGGCTAATGAAAGATCCACCGAGAGCACGTCACGCGTTGTCCCGGCAATTTCCGTGACGATCGCGATATCTCTCTGCGCCAGTGCATTGAGCAAGCTGGACTTTCCGGCGTTCGGCTCACCGGCGATGACGATCTTCAGCCCATCACGGATGATCTCGGCAATCGGCGCATCGGCGATGTGTGCGGCGATCTCCTGTGCAAGCACGGACATGTCCTGCCAGATGCGTTCGCTCACCGAGCCCGGCACATCGTCCTCGTCAGCAAAGTCGAGTTCGGCCTCGATCATCGCCCGCGCGTGCGTGAGACGTTTCGCCCAAGCCGCATAGACCTGCGATTGCCCGCCGCCAGAGTGTTCGATCGCCAGGCGGCGCTGCATCTCGGTCTCGGCGACGATCAGGTCGGCGAGACCCTCGACTTCCACAAGATCCAGCTTGCCGTTCTGGAAGGCGCGTCGTGAGAACTCACCCGCTTCGGCGTGGCGTAGACCTTCGAACTCGGAGAGCTCTTCGAGCAGGGCGTTCACCGCAGCGCGACCGCCATGGATCTGAAACTCGGCGCAGTCTTCCCCCGTGAAAGAGGCTGGTCCGTGAAAATAGAGAACAAGACCGCTATCGATCACAAGACCGTTGCGTGTCCGAATCGTTTTGAGCGTTGCTGCCCGCGGTAACGGGACATCGCCGCACAATTCCCGTAGGACCGCCGCAGTGTGCTGACCGCTGACACGCACGACCGCGACGCCAGCGGGCAGGGCTCCACTGGAAAGCGCATATATCGTGTGCATTGCTGTCATTGGCTCACCTGAAAAGACCGCGGTGACGGAAGGGCGCCTCGCTGGTCGAAACAATGGGGATCGTCGAAGTTCCGGACCGATTGTTTATTCTTCGCGGAGCGTGCTCACGCAGAATGAAAACGGTACTCAAAGGGTCGGGGAGCTTATGCCGAAACGGCGCCGAAATATCAAGGTCCCGCCACGCTCATGTTTCACAGCGTCGGTGTGTTTCACGTGAATCAGCCGGGGCGATCACCGATCCCAGATCCCGGAGAGAACGAGATTGTTGCGAAGCCGAATCAATGAGGAAGAAGAATCCGGCTAAGGTTTTGGGAAAACAAAAGACCGGTCGACGATAAGTCGACCGGTCTCTCAAATCGGATATCGAACGGGTCTTACGTGTTCATCGAGTCGAAGAAATCACCGTTATTCTTCGTCTGCTTGAGCTTGTCGATGAGGAACTCGATCGCGTCGGTCGTGCCCATCGGCGCCAGGATGCGGCGGAGCACGAAGATCTTCTGCAGATCCTGGCGCGGCACCAGCAGGTCTTCCTTACGCGTACCGGACTTGAGGATGTCCATCGCCGGGAAGATGCGCTTGTCGGCGACCTTGCGGTCGAGCACGATTTCCGAGTTGCCGGTGCCCTTGAATTCTTCGAAGATGACTTCGTCCATGCGGCTGCCGGTATCGATCAGCGCGGTCGCGATAATCGTCAGCGAACCGCCTTCTTCGATGTTGCGGGCAGCGCCGAAGAAGCGCTTCGGGCGCTGCAGCGCGTTGGCATCGACACCGCCGGTCAGGACCTTACCCGATGACGGAACGACCGTGTTGTAGGCGCGGCCGAGGCGGGTGATCGAGTCGAGCAGGATGACGACGTCACGGCCGTGTTCGACAAGACGCTTCGCCTTTTCGATCACCATTTCGGCGACCTGGACGTGGCGCGTCGCCGGCTCGTCGAAGGTCGATGAAACGACTTCGCCCTTCACCGAGCGCTGCATATCCGTCACTTCTTCCGGACGCTCGTCGATCAGAAGAACGATCAGGTAACATTCTGGATGATTGGCAGTGATCGAATGCGCGATGTTCTGCAACAGAACCGTCTTACCGGTGCGCGGCGGTGCGACGATCAGACCGCGCTGGCCTTTGCCGAGCGGCGCCACCAGGTCGATGACGCGGGCGGAGAGATCTTTCGACGTCGGAACCTCGAGCTCCATCTTGAAGCGCTCGTTCGGATAGAGCGGCGTCAAGTTGTCGAAGTGAACCTTGTGACGGATCTTTTCCGGATCGTCGAAATTGATGGTGTTGACTTTGAGGAGAGCGAAATAGCGCTCGCCTTCTTTCGGTCCGCGGATCGGGCCCTCGACCGTGTCGCCGGTCTTCAGCGAGAAGCGGCGGATCTGGGAAGGCGAGATGTAGATATCATCAGGACCGGGAAGGTAGTTTGCATTCGCGGACCGGAGAAAGCCGAACCCATCCTGCAGCACTTCAACAACGCCTTCGCCGATGATTTCGATATCCTGAGCCGCGAGCATCTTGAGGATCGCGAACATCAGCTCCTGCTTGCGCATCGTGCTGGCGTTCTCCACCTCGAGCTCCTCGGCAAAGGCGAGCAGATCGGTCGGCGTCTTGTTCTTGAGTTCTTGTAGCTTCATTTCAGCCATGAAGGATCCATGTTTGGTATGGGTAGTGGAGAGATGGCGAGTATTCGTTGGGGAGCTGCGGCTGGAAGAGGCAGGCTCTTGTCTTTGTCACAAGCCATGAAGAGGAGATGGCAGAAAATAGCGATTCACGTGAAACCCTGCAAGGGGCTGTCGCAAATTAGAAACGACTATTGCAAATCACGAATCGATTAAATTCAGAACGGCTTCACCACGACCATGATCACGATGAGAATCATCAGCAGCGTCGGGGCCTCGTTCATCAGCCGCCAATAGCGCGCATCGTGCTTGTTTTCGTCACGCTGAAATTCGCGAACGCCACGGCTGAAGCGCATGTGGACTGCCGTCAAAAGCACCACGAACAGCAGCTTGGCGTGCAGCCACCCGCCGTGGAAGCCATAGACGCTCCAGGCGAGGTAGAGGCCGAGCACCCAGGAGATCATCATCGCCGGGTTCATGATCACCTTCAGCAGCCGCATCTCCATCATCTTGAAGGTTTCCGATTGCGCGGAGCCCGGCGCGGCGTCGGTGTGGTAGATGAAAAGGCGCGGCATGTAGAGCAGGGCTGCCATCCATGACATCACCGCGATGAGATGCAACGCCTTGATCCAGAGATAGAAATCATCCGGCCGCCAGACGAAGAGACCGACGAGAAGCGCCACGAAAGCACCAAGCGCGATCGTTGCCCTGAGCCGCGCCCTGTTGCCGGGCGCTAAGTCGGTCTGCTTCTCGGCCATCATTGCGCTCCACGAACCCGCGCAACCAGCGCCGACACGTGATCCGGATCGGCCTGCGGCGTGATGCCATGGCCGAGATTGAAGATCAGCGGCCCATGGCCAAGCGCATCGAGAATACGATCGATGCCTTCCTCGAGCGCCATGCCGCCCGCCACGACCCGCATCGGATCGAGATTGCCCTGGACCGGCCCTTCCTTCTGCAAATCCTTCGCAAAGGAAAGCGGCACGGTCCAGTCAAGGCCGATGGCGTCGGCGCCCGTCGCCTGGCGATAAGTCTTCAACAACTGACCGGCGCCTTTTGCAAAGGCGATAATCTTTGCATTCGGCCGCTGCGCCCTGACCGAAGCGATCATGCGCTGCACCGGCTTGACCGCGTAACGGGCGAATTCCTCCTCGCCGAGAACGCCGGCCCAGGAATCGAAGATCTGCACGGCATCGGCGCCGGCATCGATCTGCCGCACGAGATAATCGGCCGAGACATCCGCCAGGAAGGACAGCAGATGATCGAAGGCTTCCGGGTTGCGGTAGGCGAAAAGGCGGGCAGGGGCCTGGTCCGGCGTCCCGTGTCCGGCGATCATATAGGTCGCAACCGTCCAGGGAGCGCCACAGAAACCGAGCAGGGTCGTTTCGACGGGAAGTTCAGCGCGCAACCGCGATACCGTCTCAAAGACAGGCTGGAGGTGCTCAGCGATGCCCTCCGGCTTCAGGCGCAAAATACCGTCGACATCGATCGGATCCATTCGTGGCCCGTGGCCTTCCTCGAAGCGCACATTGCGTTTCAGAGCATCGGGAATGACCAGGATATCGGAGAAGAGGATGGCAGCGTCGAAAGCGTATCGACGGATCGGCTGCAGCGTCACCTCGACTGCGAGATCGGGTGTGTAACAGAGATCGAGGAAGCTCCCGGCCGTAGCCCGTGTAGCCCTGTACTCCGGCAGGTAACGGCCTGCCTGGCGCATCAGCCAGATCGGAGGAGGAGACACCGTCTTCCCTGCCAAAACCTCCAGAACCTTTCTGCGCGTTTCGGTCACGGATCATCTCTCCCAATATAAAATCAAAGATATTTAGAAGGTTTCTATTTCTTAGAGTCGGTGGGTATCAAGGATTAAAACAAGCCACTGACTTGTCCACGGCTGTCGCTCGGGACAACGCGCGATGGGACAGTGTCTGGGTAATCTGGAAAAACAGTGCAGAGAGACGAATAAAGGCATTTGGATTCAGTCGGTTAGCGGAACCACGGATTTGGTCACGCTTGTGGACAAGCGGTTGATACGCGTGACACTTTGTCATCGTCGCGAGTCTTTTCCACATTTGCCCCGAAACGGTTTCCGCGACAGCGCCAATTGTGAATAAGTCGGCAGTTTTCCACTTGCCTGGGTCGGCGCCCCGTCGTTAGCTGTCTTTCATCCCGGCTTATCAACAGCACCAGGAGAATTGCGTGGAGAACAAGAAAAACTACTTCCACCTTCACCTGATTTCGGACTCGACGGGCGAGACTCTGATTGCTGCCGGACGCGCCGCCGCCGCTCAGTTTCAGAGCTCGCATGCGCTGGAGCATGTCTATCCGTTGATCCGCAACCGCAAACAGTTGCTGCAGGTCCTCGACGCCATCGATGGTGCGCCCGGCATCGTGCTCTATACGATTGTCGACCGCGAACTCGCCGATGTCATCGATCGGCGTTGCCGCGAGATGGGTGTCCCTTGCGTCTCGGTGCTCGATCCGATCATCGACCTCTTCCAGTCCTATCTGGGATCGCCGTCGCGCCGCCGTTCGGGCGCCCAGCACGTGATGGATGCGGAGTATTTCGCCCGCATCGACGCGCTCAATTTCACGATGGACCATGACGACGGTCAGTTGCCCGCCGATTTCGACGAGGCGGATGTCGTTCTGGTCGGCATCAGCCGGACGTCGAAGACGCCGACCAGCATCTATCTCGCCAACCGCGGCATCAAGACGGTCAACATCCCGATCGTTCCGGGCGTGCCGCTACCCGAAAGATTGATGGAGGCGACGAAGCCGCTCGTCGTCGGCCTGATCGCCACGGCCGACCGTATCTCGCAGGTGCGCCAGCACCGGGTGCTCGGAACGACGCAGGGCTTTCACGGCGATCAATATACGGACAAGGCCTCGATTACCGAGGAACTGAAATATGCCCGGTCGCTTTGCGCCCGCAACAATTGGCCGGTCATCGACGTCACCCGCCGTTCGATCGAGGAAACCGCGGCGGCAATCGTTGCCCTGCGTCCGCGTCTGCGCTAGACCCGAATCGAACAATACGGGAACCTGCATGATGAATCTTTCGCTCGTCCTGGCCTCGGCAAGCCCGTTTCGACGTGCGCTCCTGGAAAATGCCGGCCTCGTTTTCGAGGCGAAGGCAGCCAAGATCGATGAACGTGCGCTGGAAAAGCCACTCGAAGAAGCCGGTGTGGCACCCGAAACTGTAGCGCTCGCGCTGGCGGAGGCAAAGGCGCGCGACGTCGCCGGCCATTTCGGCGACGCGTTGGTGATCGGCTCCGACCAGACCATGTCTCTGGAAGCACGGGTCTATCATAAGCCGAAGGACATGGCGGAAGCGGCTCAGCATTTGCTGTCTCTGTCCGGAAAGACCCATCGCCTGAACAGCGCCATCGTGCTTTTGCGCGGTGAAGAGGTTGTCTGGCGGCACGTTTCTTCCGCCCACATGACGGTGCGGCCGCTGACGGCAGGTTTCGTCGATCGCCACTTGCAGCGTGTTGGCGAAAAGGCGCTTTCGAGCGTCGGCGCCTATCAGCTGGAGGGCGAGGGGATCCAGCTCTTCGAAAAGATCGAAGGCGACTACTTCACCATCCTCGGTCTTCCGATGCTGCCGCTGCTCGCCAAACTTCGTGAACTGGGAACGATCGATGCGTGATTCACGTGAAACATTTGTTAACCACGCCTTCGTCACCGGCTATCCGATCAAGCACTCCCGGTCGCCTCTGATCCATGGTTATTGGCTGAATGAGCTCGGTCTGCGCGGCAGCTATCGCGCGCATGAGGTCAGGCCGGAAGATTTTGCCGCCTTCATCGAAAGCCTCAAGGACGGAACGTCCGGTTTCTGCGGCGGCAATGTCACCATCCCGCACAAGGAGCTCACCTGTCGTCTGGCGGATCGGCCGGATGAGCTGAGCCAGGAACTCGGCGCGGCCAATACGTTATGGCTCAGAGATGGAGCGGTGCACGCCACCAACACTGATGGCCGCGGCTTCGTTGCCAATCTCGATGAGCGGGCGGCTGGCTGGGACAAGACGTCAACCGCAGTCATTCTCGGCGCAGGCGGCGCCAGCCGTGCGATCATTCAGGCCGTCCGTGATCGCGGCATCAAGACGATCCATGTCGTCAATCGGACGGTCGACCGGGCGAAGGAACTCGCCGATCGTTTCGGCCCGGCGGTCGAAGCGCATCCGATGGGCGCGCTCAAAGAGGTGATGGCGGGTGCCGGTCTGTTCATCAACACCACGTCACTAGGCATGGATGGCAGCGAAGCGCTCGTGCTCGATTTCGGCGTCATGGCTTCCAGCGCCGTCGTCACGGACATCGTCTATGTTCCCCTGAAGACGCCGATCCTCGCGCAGGCAGAGGCGCAAGGTTTTGCGATTGTCGACGGTTTGGGCATGCTCCTGCACCAGGCCGTCCCCGGCTTCGAGCTCTGGTTCGGCTGTCGGCCGACGGTCGATGCCACGCTTCGACAACGCATCATCGATGACATGGACCGGCGCTGATGATGATCCTTGGGCTCACAGGATCGATCGCCATGGGCAAGTCGACGACGGCCCAGATGTTCCGTGACTTCGGCGTTCCGGTGAACGATGCCGATGAGGTGGTGCACCAACTTTATCGCGGCGAGGCAGTTGCGCCGGTCGAGGCGGCTTTTCCCGGAACGACGAAAGACGGCGAGGTTGACCGGTCCGAACTGTCGCGCCAGCTCATGGAGGCGCCGGGACGGCTGTCCGAACTCGAGGCGATCGTACATCCGCTCGTGCGCAAGAAGGAACAGGAGTTCCTTGCAAAGTACGCGGCTACAGCTGCGCCCTTTGTCGTCCTGGACATCCCGCTGTTGTTTGAAACAGGAGCGGAAAAAAGGGTCGACCGCGTCATCGTGGTGACCTGCTCGGCCGAGCTCCAGCGCGATAGGGCGTTGAAGCGACCGGGAATGACAGAGGGAAAACTCGCGATGATCCTTGCGCGGCAGGTGCCGGACAGCGAAAAGCGTAAACGCGCCGACTACATCATCGATACCAGCGACAGTTTCGACGTCACCCGCGGCCAGGTGAAGGCGGTCGTCGACGAACTCGCAGCCAGAAACGGAGACGCGGATGCGTGAGATCATCTTCGATACGGAAACGACGGGGCTCGACAATCGCGAGGACCGGGTGATCGAAATCGGCGGTGTCGAACTCGAAAACCAGTTTCCGACCGGCCGCACGCTCCACATCTTCATCAATCCCGGCAGCCGCAAGGTTCATCCGGATGCGCTCGCCATCCACGGGATCACCGACGACTTCCTGAAGGACAAGCCGCCCTTCGCCGATGTCGTCGATGAGATCCTAGATTTCTTCGGTGATGCGCGTTGGGTCGCCCACAACGCCACCTTCGACATGGGCTTCGTCAACGCCGAGTTCGCGCGTCTGGGACTGCCGCCGATCGCCATCGATCGGGTGACGGACACATTGGCGCTTGCTCGCCGCAAGCATCCGATGGGGCCGAACTCGCTCGATGCGCTTTGCCGTCGTTACGGCATCGACAATTCGCACCGCGCGAAACACGGCGCTCTTCTCGACTCCGAACTGCTCGCCGAAGTCTATATTGAGATGATCGGTGGTCGTCAGGCAGCGCTCGGCCTTGTCTCGACGAAATCGGCGGGGCAGTCGATCGAGCTCGATGATGTGCCGATCGTCATCGGCCAGCGTCCGCGTCCGCTGCCGAGCCGGCTGTCGGAGGACGATCTTGCGGCTCACGCTGCGCTGATTGCCAAGATCGGCGCCAAGGCGATCTGGGCAAAATACGATCCCCAGGAATAACCAGGCATCAAAAAAGCCCGGCGCGAGCCGGGCTTCATTGTTTCAGCGTTCTGATTTTCGATCAGTTCGCGGTTTCGTTCGAGTTCGAAACCTGAGCACGGACCTTTTCTTCTGCCATGCGCTGCGCGAACATCTGCGCGAAGTCGATCGGGTCGATCATCAGCGGCGGGAAGCCACCATTGCGGGTCGCGTCGGCAACGATCTGGCGCGCGAACGGGAACAGCAGGCGCGGGCACTCGATGAAGAGCAGCGGCAGCATGTGCTCCTGCGGGAAGCCTGCAACGCGGAAGACGCCGCCATAGGCGAGCTCGACATTGAAGAGAACACGGTCGCCGTCCTTGGCTTCGGCGTTCAGTGACAGAACGACGTCGAAATCGTTCTCTGCGAGCGGATTGGCGTTGACATTGACGTTGATGTTGATCGACGGCGCCTTGTCACGAGCCTGCAGCGAACGCGGAGCGCCCGGGTTTTCGAAGGAAAGGTCCTTGATATACTGGGCGAGGATATTCAGCGACGGGCTCTGCTGCGCGCTGCCGTTGCCGTTGGATGCGGTATCAGTCGTCATAAGGGTTCCTCGACATCAATTCGGTGAGGCCATCTAGCATTTCGGCCTAGGGCTTACAACCCTGCGGACCCGGCGCTTTCAGGCGGATGCGCGTACCTTTGCTCCAAACCGCCAAGCCAGGATTATGCTCCGGAATGTGGGCGACAGAGTGCCGGATGCGCATTCCGCCAAACGCTCCTCGTCTAGGGGCGATCGCGGTCCCCACCTTGCGGCGGATCCTCGTCGTCCTTCCGCGAAAATTCGCCTTCGTCGAGGTCGATGACGCGCGTCGAGGGTCGTGGCTGCCGCGGGTCGTCTTGTGGGTACCAGTTCGTCCCGGATGCCGCCGTCACGATCGTCATCCTCTTGCGCAGATAGGCGGCCACGACGTCGCGGACAAAGGGCAGAAACAGGAGGAGACCGATCACGTCGCTGACGAAGCCCGGTACGACGAGCAGGATCGCCGCGACGAACAGCAAGGCGCCGCCGATCACCTCCCGGCCCGGGTCACTGCCTGTGCGGGTGGCATCCTGCATCCTGCGGATGACGGTAAATCCCTGGACTCGGAGCAGGATCACACCCACAAATGCGCTTGCAAGCACCAGAAGCAGCGTCATCAAAAGTCCGATCTCTCGGCCGACGACGACGAAACCGGCGATCTCGGCGAGCGGGAGCCCGAAGATGGGAATAAGAAATGAGCGCATCAATCTGCCCGAAAATGAAACCTGGTGTTCCCTTAAATCGTCTCCGACTTAAGAGCAAAAACATGCAGCAACTCTAAAGCGCCACAGCGACCTTTGTGCGTCTTAAAAGACGTTCGGTGCTGTAAGGGTGCGACATCGCCATTTGAATGATCTATTCTTGCGGACTATATGGAATAGCCACGAGAAATTCTAACAGCGGTTCCGGGTGGAAATGGGCTCTTTTGACTTCATCACGTTTTTTTTCCTGATCGCCGCGGTGGTCATTTTCCTGCAACTGCGCAGCGTTTTGGGCCGCCGGACAGGAAGCGAACGGCCGCCATTCGATCCCTATTCGCCGCGAGACATGAGCCAGGGGCCGGAAAACGGCGACAAGGGCAAGGTCGTGCAATTGCCGCGACGCGAGAGCGCGGAAGAAGAAGCGGGTCGTTACGAATCGATCGATGCCTTCGCCAAGGCTGGCACAACACTGAACACCCAGCTTCGAGCGCTGAGCGACGCTGATCCGAGCTTCGATCCCAAGGAATTCGTCAACGGCGCCAAGATGGCCTACGAGATGATCGTCATGGCCTTTGCTGACGGTGACCGCAAGACGCTGAAGAACCTGTTGTCCCGCGAGGTCTATGAAGGCTTCGACGCGGCGATCACCGACCGGGAGCGCAAGGGCGAAGTCGTCAAGTCCACCTTCGTCGGCATCGACAAGGCCGACATCATTCACGCCGAAGTGAAGGACAGCGAAGAGAACATCACGGTCCGTATCGTCAGCCAGCTGATTTCGGCGACTTATGACAAACAGGGTGGCCTGATCGACGGCGATGCCGAATCGGTTGCCGAGGTCAATGATCTCTGGACCTTTGCGCGCGACATCCGTTCGCGGGATCCGAACTGGAAGCTGATCGCCACCGAATCCGAAAATTGAGCGGCCGTGGCGACGATGTCCTTTCGACTTGAACCCGTCAGTTTCGACGATCTTCCGGGCTGGCGGGACGACGACCCGACCAAGGTGATAGAGGCGATGCGCCGCTGTCAGAAGCACGTCTCGACCAAGCCCTATCGCACCGGATCGATGGGGATCTCGGCCGATGATCTTATGCCGGCCTTCTCGGCTTCGTCAGCCGACGTCGACACAGCTGACGGCGCACGGGCCTTCTTCGAGAAGCACTTCGCACCGTTCCGGATCAAACCGGAAGCGGGTTCCGGCTTTGTCACCGCCTTCTACGAACCGGAAATCGAGGTTCGCGCCGAAGCGGACGAGACCTATCGCTATCCGCTCTACCGACGCCCTGCGGATCTGGTCGATATCGACGACACCAACCGGCCCGATGGGATGGATCCCTATTTCGCCTTTGGTCTTTCCGAGGATGGCCGGATCAGCGAGTATCCGGACAGGCGGGCAATCGAGCAGGGCTACCTTGCCGGCCGCGGCCTGGAGATCGCCTATGCGAAGTCCAAGGTCGAAGTTTTCTTCGTTCATGTCCAGGGTGCGGCGCGGCTCCTATTCCCGAATGGTTCGCGTCGCCGCGTCACCTATGCCGCCAAGACCGGCCACTATTTCTCAGCCGTCGGCAAACTGCTGATCGAACGCGGCAAGATCGATGCCGCGACCGTCTCGATGATGAGCATTCGCGACTGGCTGGAGGCGCATCCGGACGACGTCGATGAGGTCCTCTGGCACAACCGGTCGTTTATCTTCTTCCGCGAGGCCGCTGTCGAGGACGAGCACCTGGGTCCGATCGCCGCTGCCAAGGTCTCGCTCGAGCCGGGACGTTCCTTGGCGGTGGACCGGCTGATCCATACCTTCGGCGTACCCTTCTATATCGCGAGCGAGAGCCTGACACGCCTCGATGACGGAAAGCCCTTCCAGCGCCTGATGCTGGCGCTCGACACGGGGTCGGCAATCGTCGGTCCAGCGCGCGGTGACATCTTCACCGGTTCCGGCTTCGAGGCGGGCGAACGGGCCGGGGCAGTTCGTAATCAGGCCGACTTCTATGTTTTCGTTCCCAAGGCGGCCGCGGCACGATACGGCCATGCCTAAGAAAAAAGAGCTTTCGTCCGAAGATCGCATTCTCTGGGGCAAGGTTGCCCGCTCGACGAGACCGATGCCGGGTCGGCTCGACGACCTGATGGACATGTTGGCCGTAGACGAAGAGCCGAAGGCGCAGGAAGAACCGAAAGCCAAGCAGCAGCAGAAATCGACCGGCGCCGTCGAACAGCCGGGTATCGCGCTGACGAAAAAGACGGGCGAGAAACTGCATCATCCGCTTGAGAAGCCGGTCAAGCGCAAGCTCGCCAAGGGGCGCCTGACACTCGAAGCCCGGATCGACCTGCATGGCATGATCCAGAGCGAAGCGCATGGTTTGCTGTTGCAGTTTCTCTTAAGGGCGCATGAGCGCGGGCTGCGCCATGTGCTCGTCATAACCGGCAAGGGCACCTCGTTCGGCAGCGACGGTGCTTTGAAGCGGGCGGTACCGCTCTGGTTCTCCTTGCCCGAGTTCCGGCCGCTGATCTCATCCTACGAGCAGGCCGCCCGCAACCATGGCGGCGAGGGTGCTCTATATGTCCGCCTGGCGCGTGTGAGGGGAAGCGCGATATGACACCCTTCGGCGAGGCGCTGCGCGAACTCAGGCGCAGGAAGGGCGTGTCGCAGAAACAGATGGCAGCGGCGATCAACGTTTCGGCCGCCTATCTCTCAGCCCTCGAACACGGAAAGCGCGGCGCGCCGAGCTTCGATTTTCTCCAGCGGGTGGCCGGCTATTTCAATGTGATCTGGGATGAGGCGGAGGAGTTGTTCCGTGTCGCCAACGTCTCCGCACCGAAAGTCGTGCTGGACACGTCGGGCCTGACGCCGGAGCACACGGCATTTGCCAACCGCCTCAGCGAACAAATCCGCGCTTTGTCGCCTGAGACGATCCGCGCCCTGGAAGATGTTTTGGAAAAAGCCACATTTCCTGATAATGACAGGGGATGAATGCCTGTTTCCGGCCGCTGCCCGGCGGTCCGGGATTTGGAACCGTGGACAAATTTTCTATAGTCCACGAGGCGTCCGAGACGTGATTCGCAACGAATCACCCTGTCCGAACAACCTGGAAAGACCCGTAGCTGAATGACCGACAATCCTGAGACCGAAACCGGCGCCAGCGCCGAATATGGTGCCGATTCCATCAAGGTGCTGAAGGGCCTGGATGCCGTGCGCAAGCGGCCGGGCATGTATATCGGCGACACGGATGACGGCTCCGGTCTGCACCACATGGTGTATGAGGTCGTCGACAACGCGATCGACGAAGCGCTTGCCGGTCATGCGGATATCGTAACGGTGACGCTTAATTCTGATGGATCGGTAACGGTCACGGATAACGGTCGCGGCATCCCGACCGACATCCACAAGGAAGAAGGCGTCTCGGCAGCCGAGGTCATCATGACCCAGCTACACGCCGGCGGAAAATTCGACCAGAACTCCTACAAGGTTTCGGGCGGTCTGCACGGCGTCGGCGTCTCCGTCGTCAACGCCCTGTCGGTTTCATTGAAGCTGAAAATCCGGCGCGCCGGCAAAATTCACGAGATGAGCTTCACGCACGGCGTCGCCGATGGTGCTCTTGCCGTTACCGGCGACGCCGGCACGGAGACGGGCACCGAAGTCACCTTCATGCCGAGCGAGCAGACCTTCTCGAAGATCGAATTCGATTATGCGACGCTCGAACATCGCCTGCGCGAACTCGCCTTTCTGAATTCCGGCGTTCGCATCGTCTTGACCGACAAGCGTCATTCAGACATCCGCCGCGACGAGTTGATGTATGAAGGTGGGCTGGAGGCCTTTGTCGCCTATCTCGACCGGGCGAAGAAGCCGCTGGTGCACAAGCCCGTATCGATCCGCGGCGAAAAGGACGGCATCACCGTCGAAGTGGCGATGTGGTGGAACGACAGCTACCACGAAAACGTGCTCTGCTTTACCAACAACATCCCGCAGCGCGACGGCGGCACCCATATGGCGGGCTTCCGCGGCGCGCTGACGCGCCAGGTCACCTCCTACGCGGATTCCTCGGGCATCACCAAGAGGGAAAAGGTCACGCTCCAGGGCGAGGACTGCCGCGAAGGCCTGACGGCTGTTCTTTCGGTCAAGGTTCCAGATCCGAAGTTCTCATCGCAGACGAAGGACAAGCTGGTGTCTTCAGAAGTGCGCCCGGTTGTCGAAAGCCTCGTCAACGAAGCGCTCAGCACCTGGTTCGAAGAACATCCGAGCGAAGCCAAGATCCTCGTCGGCAAGGTGGTCGAAGCGGCTGCTGCCCGCGAAGCCGCCCGCAAGGCCCGCGAACTGACGCGCCGCAAGGGTGCGCTCGATATCTCGTCGCTGCCCGGAAAGCTTGCCGATTGCTCCGAGCGTGACCCGGCCAAGTCCGAAGTCTTCCTGGTGGAGGGTGACTCGGCAGGTGGCTCCGCCAAGCAGGGCCGCTCGCGCGAAAACCAGGCGATCCTGCCGCTGCGCGGCAAGATCCTCAATGTCGAGCGTGCGCGCTTCGACAAGATGCTGTCGAGTCAGGAAATCGGTACGCTGATCACCGCGCTCGGCACGTCGATCGGCAAGGACGAGTTCAACGCCGACAAGCTGCGCTATCACAAGATCATCATCATGACGGACGCCGACGTCGACGGCGCCCATATCCGCACCCTGCTGCTCACCTTCTTCTTCCGCCAGATGCCGGAATTGATCGAGCGCGGGCATCTCTATATCGCCCAGCCGCCGCTCTATAAGGTGACGCGTGGCAAGTCGGCTCAATACCTCAAGAACGAGCAGGCACTGGAAGACTACCTGATCACGATGGGTCTGGAAGAAGCCACGCTGGAGCTGGAATCAGGCGAAGTGCGCGCCGGCCAGGATCTGCGCGAAGTCATCAATGATGCACTCCGCCTGCGCAATCTGATGAACGGGCTGCATTCGCGCTACAACCGCTCGATCGTTGAGCAGGCAGCGATTGCCGGCGCGCTGAATGTCGAGCTCAACGGCCAGCGTGATGCCTATGAGGCGGTCGCTGCGGAGGTTGCTCGTCGCCTCGACGTCATCGCCGAGGAAACCGAACGCGGCTGGAGCGGTGCGGTCACGGCAGAAGGCGGTCTTCGCCTCGAGCGCATGGTCCGCGGCGTCAAGGAAGTCGCGGTGCTCGATATGGCGCTGATCGGCTCGTCCGATGCCCGCTACATCGACCAGCTCACCGCGAAGCTCAAGGAAGTCTATGCTGCCCCGCCGGTCCTGCGGCGTCGCGACGGTACCCTGGAGATCAGCGGACCGCGTGCGCTTCTCGATGCGATCTTCGCGGCCGGTCGCAAGGGTCTCTCGATGCAGCGCTACAAGGGCCTCGGTGAAATGAATGCCGAGCAGCTCTGGGAAACGACGCTCGATCCGAACGTCCGCTCGCTGCTGCAGGTCCGCGTCACCGACGCCACCGATGCCGACGGCCTGTTTTCGCGCCTGATGGGCGACGAGGTCGAGCCGCGCCGCGACTTCATCCAGGAAAACGCACTGAGCGTCGCCAACCTCGACATCTGATCTTCTCGGATATCGTGACCACTTGGAATCCCGGTGCCTTGCGGCGCCGGGATTTTTCGTTATTCGCCCTTGAACTGGCCTTCGAAGGCGAACTCGCTGACCGGCTTGCGCTGGCTCGGGATTTCGCGTGCGCGCAGGTCGTCCGGTAGCGTCGAGGGGTCAGCCAGCCGTCCGATCGCCACGGCGGCCTCGACCCGGTGATGCTCGGGAACGTTCAGAACGCGCATCGCCTTGTCGCGGTCGATGCCGGCCATACCATGGGTATGCCAGCCGCCAAGGGAAGCCTGCAGAGCGAGGCTGTACCAGGCCGAGCCCGTGTCGAAGGCGTGGGTATAGGCCGGCCGCATCTCGCCGTTCTGTGCCTGGTTGTGGGTTCTTGAAATAACGATCAGAAGCGCGGCAGCGTTCTTCGCCCAGCGCTGGTTGCCTTCATCGAGCGTGTGGAGCAGCACCGGAAAGTGCTCCGTTCCGCGACGGGCATAGACGAAGCGCCAGGGCTGCCGGTTGCTCGCAGACGGCGCCCATCGGGCCGCTTCGAAGAAGGAAAGCAGTTCGCGTTCCTCGATCTCCTCGTTGGTGAAGGCGCGGGGCGACCAGCGCTCCAGGAACATGGCATCGATGGGATAATCGGCTTTTCTGTTGTTGGTCGCCGTCATGGACATGCCTCTTCTATGTGTTCTCTATATCCTCGGCCGATCTTCGGTGCCTGATCTGTCACCTGCGCCTATGGCTCGATTCGTTTCGGACGCTACATGAGGACGGGTGTGGATGAAACCGGGTTGGACGCACGGGAACGCGAGCGCGGTCGGTACGCGAGGCGCGCCAGGAAAGTGCAGAAACGGTCGCGTGGGTCATTGCCGTTTCCAAGAAAAAAGTTGTATAAGTTCTGTAGACTTTGAGAGAGGACGGATCATGTCGTTTAAAGACCCATCATTGTTTCGCCAGGCAGCGCTCGTCGGCGGCGAGTGGATCGAGGCGGACGCGGCGAACGCGATCGAGGTGAACAACCCGGCGACCGGTGAGATCATCGGCCGGGTGCCGAAGCTCGGCGCCAAGGAAACCAGGGCGGCGATCGAGGCGGCGCGCGTGGCCCAGAAGGGCTGGGCGGCGCGCACGGCCAAGGACCGCGCCGGCGTTTTGCGCAAGTGGTTCGAGCTGATGATCGAGAATAAGGAAGATCTCGGCCGCATCCTGACGCTGGAGCAGGGCAAGCCGCTTGCCGAAGCAACGGGCGAAATCGTCTATGGCGCAAGTTTCGTCGAGTGGTTCGCCGAAGAGGCGCGCCGCCTCTATGGCGACCTGATCCCCGGTCATCAGCCCGACAAGCGCATCCTGGTGATGAAGCAGCCGATCGGCGTCGTCGCGGCAATCACGCCCTGGAACTTCCCCAATGCGATGATCACCCGCAAGGCCGGCCCGGCTTTCGCTGCAGGTTGCGCGATGGTGTTGAAGCCGGCGGCACAGACGCCGTTCTCGGCAATCGCGATCGCCATTCTCGCCGAACGCGCCGGCTTGCCGAAGGGCCTGTTCAGCGTCATCACCGGCTCGGCCCGCGAGATCGGTGCCGAGATGACCTCCAACCCCGTCGTGCGCAAGCTGACCTTCACCGGCTCGACCGAAGTCGGTGCCGAGCTCTATCGCCAGAGCGCCGCCACCATCAAAAAGCTCGGCCTCGAGCTTGGCGGCAATGCTCCCTTCATCGTCTTCGACGATGCCGATCTCGATGCGGCGGTTGAGGGCGCGCTGATCGCCAAGTTCCGCAACAACGGCCAGACCTGCGTCTGTGCTAACCGCATCTATGTGCAGGACAAGGTCTACGACGCCTTTTCCGACAAGCTCGCCAAGGCGGTCGCCAAGCTGAAGATCGGCAACGGCCTCGACGAGGGCGTGATCCTCGGGCCGCTGATCGACAAGGCGGCGCTGGAGAAGGTCGAGGAGCATATTGCCGACGCCACCTCCAAGGGCGCGCGCGTGATCCAGGGCGGTAAGCGTCACACGCTCGGCGGCACCTTCTATGAGGCGACGGTTCTGGCCGATGTCACCCAGGCGATGGCGGTGGCGCGCGAAGAGACCTTTGGCCCGGTGGCGCCGCTCTTCCGCTTCGCCGATGAGGCGGATGTGGTCGAACAGGCAAACGACACTGAGTTCGGCCTTGCCTCCTACTTCTATGCCAAGGACCTGGCGCGGGTTTTCCGGGTGGCCGAAGCGCTGGAATACGGCATGGTCGGCGTCAACACCGGCCTGATCTCGACAGCGGAAGCGCCGTTCGGGGGCGTGAAACTCTCCGGTCTCGGCCGCGAGGGCTCGCGCTACGGCATCGAAGAGTTCACCGAGATCAAATACGTCTGCCTCGGCGGCGTGGCCTGAAACAGGCGAAAATCCGACTTGCAACAAACCGGCCAACGTTTTGGCCGGTTTTCTTTTGCCAGCAAGGCGTTAGTCTTCGCAGTCGAATCCATCGATGGCGTGAGATTGCCCCTCACCCTAGCCTCTCCCCGCAAGCGGGGCGAGGGGACTTGAGTCGGTGCGGCATCGTCCGTCCTCCTTTTTCCAGGACGAAGGTGCCGGCAGGCGGATGAGGGGCGAAGCTCGATCCCACGCTAAGTTTAAGGAGAGTCAGCATGCCGGCACCGAAGAACCCCTTTAAAGCGGCTCTGCGCGAAAACCGCTTCCAGCTCGGGCTGTGGGTGGCGCTCGCCAGCCCATACGCGGCGGAAGTGGTTTCCGGCAGCGGCTATGACTGGCTGCTGATCGACGGCGAGCATGCGCCGAATGACATTCCCTTGCTGTCGGCGCAGTTTCGCGCGGTCTCGGCATCGGCGAGCCACCCGATGGTTCGCCTGCCGGTCGGCGACACGGTGCTGATCAAGCAGATTCTCGACACCGGTGTGCAGACCCTGCTGATCCCGATGGTCGAGAGCCTGGCGCAGGCACAGCAGCTGGTGCGCGCCACCCGTTATCCGCCGCATGGCGTTCGCGGCGTCGGCGCCGCCCTCGGTCGGGCCTCGCAATTCGGCCGCATCGGCGACTATCTCCAGACCGCCGGTGATGAAATCTGCCTGATCCTGCAGATCGAGAGCCGCGCGGGTCTTGCTGCGATCGATGAGATTGCCGCGCTTGATTGCGTTGACGGCCTCTTCATCGGCCCTTCCGACCTGGCGGCCGACATGGGTTATCTCGGCAAGCCGGGCCATCCGGAGGTGCGCGCGGCAATCGCCGACGCGTTCGAGCGTATCAAGAAGGCCGGCAAGGCGAGGGGCATCATGACGCTCGATCTCGATCAGGCGCGCGACTACCGCGAGATGGGCGCCGATTTCATGGCGATCGGCACGGATGTCACGTCGCTCGTGCGCGCGACGACGGCGCTGCGCCAGGAGTTTCTCGGCGAGGTGGCGGTGGCACCAAAGAAGCAGGAATCCGGCTACTGATCCGAGATTGCCGTGAGCCCGGGCATTGCTACGCCCGGGCTCCAGAGCCGGAGGTCGCCGATCCGGCGCGCGATCTTTTCGCGGTGATGGTTGGCGATATCGCTTAGGCGATGATTGAGGAACGGGTTTCTGAAGCGCTCCAGCGTCGCGGCGACATAGTCCGTCGCTTCGCTTTGCAGGTCCTTCGCGGCGAAAGCGGGAATGACTTCGGATCGATAGATGCGGTCGAGATATGCTGCTACGCGGGCGTCGGCGAGCGTCTCCCGGACGGTCTCATGCGGGTTACGGCCCTCCCTCAGCCAGAGATCGGCCAGCACGGTGTGGCCGAGATTGAGGATGTGAAGCTTCAGCTTCTCGTAAGGCGTCAGGTCATCAACGAGCTTCACGGACGGATGAATGCACGGAAGGTGCAAGCCGGGCTGGTTTTCGATCGCCCAGAGCGCATAGGGTTCGGCAATCGCACCGGCGGGCTCCAGAGGCTCGGAGACGATGCGGTCGACCAATGTGTTTGCCCAGACGACACCTGTGTTCAGCCAGTTCGTGAAAGCGGTGTCTTTGGCCCGCTCCGCCGCGAGCCCCAGCATCAGCGCCTTCAGCACATCGCCGTTGCGTGACACGAGCTCGCAAGGAAGGATCGTCAGGGCGCGCCCACCCGCTTCAAAGCGGGCCTTCAGGAGCAGGAGCAGCTTGCCGGGAAAGGAACGGGGAATGTCCGTGACCAGGTCGTCGTCGGTGATCCGGTAACCCGTATCGCCGGTATTGGAGATCAGGATTTCCGCTTCCTGGGCAACAATCTCCCGGACCTCGCTCCAGTTTTCAGCGGTTGAAAGCGCCCGCGTCACGCTCGTCACCCGCTGCGTCGCGTCGATCCGCTCCCCGTCTTGGATGCCGCGGATGATGACGGGAAAGCCTTCGGGGCGCGCGAGCGCCGCAAGACGTCCGGAACGCTCGCTGGATCCGGTTGTCTGCACGATCGTGATCGGGCCTGGTGCCTTTCCCGCCTTCAGCGCGTCGCTGACGAAGAGATCGGCATGCGCTTGAAGAAAGCGGCTGGTTCCGAATTGCACGATCGGCGTCGGCATCTGTGGCTCCGGTAGCTGGCTATGGAATGGATTGAAGGAGAGTTTCGCGCGCGGACTGGAGATGCCGCCGGCAGGCCTGTTCGGCCTTTGCGGGATCATGCGAGCGCAACGCTTCGATATAGGCGAGGTGTTCTTCAAGCGCGCGGGCGTTGCGCTGGCGGGCATTCGTCTTGTTCCACTGGTAGTGATAGTGGAAGACGATCGCGATGATATCGTAGAAATCGACGATGAAGCGGTTGCTGGATGCCTTGTGCACTAGCAGGTGGAACTGCTCGTCTAACTCGGAAAACTCCCGGTAGCGGTTGTCGATATCGGCAAGCATTTCCCGGTGCAGGGTCTCGATTTCCCTGAGCTCCTCCCAGGCCGGGTGATCATCCGGAAGCGAGACGAAACGTGCGGCCGAGCGCAGCTCGAACATCTCGCGCACTTCCGTCAGCTCCAGCGCGAATTCACGCGTGAAGCCTTTCAGGATCCAGTGGCTGTTTGGCCGTTTTTCGATCAGGCCGAAGCGGCTGAAGCGGATCAGGAACTCGCGCACACTGGTCGTTCCGGTGCCGATCTCGCGCGCCAGTTCAAGCTCGTTGATCTGCATGCCGGGCTCGGCGCCGCCGGCGAGAATCCGGCGCATGAAACTGCGCTCGATGATTTCGGCGAGCGAATCGGTCTCTTCCGTTGGGAAGTAGTCGTCGGGGCGGGGCTGCCGCAGCACGTTCTTCTTGCGCTTGTCCCAGGCGATGAGCTGCGCCTCCTCGAAGCGGCTGAGGATCGCGCGCACCGTCGTCCGGCTGACGCCGAGCACCTGCCCAAGTTCCGGCTCGGAGGGCAGCGAGGATGTTTCCGCCAGAAGCTTCAGGCAGCGGTTATAGGCATCCTTGAAGACGGTGTTCTGTTTTGCCATGGCAAGATCCGGCCGGTTCGAAATTGTCTGCGCTTGTCAGGGACGCTCCTCTATCGCGGCGATCCGGTTTTGTCTCCGTCTGTCGTCAACATCTGTTCCTCCCATTCACCCGGTCCGGTCGTTGGCACGGCGTCGTCGCCGATGTTTTCGCTATAATACCCATTGACGACGATCTGTCTATTGTAGATAAAAGACAGAACAGACGATAACAATCATGGAGAAATCGGTGTCTGCGCCGTCCACCATCCTGCTCGCACCGGAGGACAACGTCGTCGTGGCGACATTGGCGATTGCCGCTGGTGATGCCTTGCCGAACGGCGCTCGCGCCGCAGTAAAGGTCGATGCCGGCCACAAGATTGCGATCCGTCCCATTCGCGCCGGCGAACCGGTCGTCAAATACGCCCAGGCGATCGGACGGGCGACCGCCGACATCGCGCCGGGCGACCATGTGCATTCCCACAATCTTGCCTTCGACCGGGATCGTCTGGCGATCGGTCCACAAGGGACGCCGGAGGCGGCAAGCGATGCCGACAAGGCACGCACCTTCAAGGGCTATCGCCGCGCAGATGGCCGGGCTGCGACGCGAAACTATATCGGTGTCGTCGCCAGCGTTAACTGTTCCACCACGGTCTGCCGTGCCATTGCCGAGGAGGCGAACCGCCGCATCCTGCCGAAATACGAAGGCATCGACGGCTTCGTGCCGATCGTGCACGATCAGGGCTGCGGCATGTCGTCGACCGGCGACGGAATGGCCAATCTGCACCGCACGCTTGCCGGTTACGCCCGCCATGCCAATTTCGGCGGCGTGCTGATGGTGGGCCTCGGCTGCGAGGTCAATCAATTGACGCTCTATGGCCAGAGCGGCGCTGGCGCGGAGAAACGTCATTTCAACATTCAGGAAGCCGGCGGCTCGCGCCGCTCCGTGGAAAAGGCACTCGGCATTCTCGAAGAAATCGCAGCCGAAATCGGAAAAGAGCGCCGTATTGCCATTCCGGTCAGCGAGATCATCGTCGGCTTGCAATGTGGCGGGTCGGACGGGCTTTCGGGCATCACCGCCAATCCGGCGCTTGGCGCCGCCGTCGATATCCTTGCTGCAGCCGGCGGCACGGCGATCCTCTCGGAGACCTCTGAGATCTATGGTGCCGAGCACCTGCTACGCAGCCGGGCGGTGAATGAGGCCGTAGCGGTGAAACTCGACGGCCTGATTGCCTGGTGGGAGAACTATGTGGCGATGCATGGCGCATCGCTCGACAACAATCCTTCGCCGGGCAACAAACGCGGTGGACTAACCACCATTCTTGAAAAATCACTCGGTGCTGTCGCCAAGGGTGGCCGGTCGCCGCTGAACGCAGTCTATCGGTATGCCGAACGGGTCACCGAGCACGGGCTCGTCTTCATGGATACGCCCGGCTACGATCCGGTATCTGCCACCGGCCAGGTTGCCGGCGGTGCCAACGTCATTGCCTTTACCACCGGCCGCGGCAGCTGTTTCGGCTGTAGGCCGGCGCCGTCGATCAAGCTTACCAGCAACACGGCGCTGTTTCGGGCGATGGAAGAGGACATGGACTTCGATTGCGGGGTGGTCGCTTCGGGGGAGGCGAGCATTGCCGGGCTTGGCCGGGAGATCTTCGACCTGATCGTCGAGACCGCCTCTGGCCGCAAGACCAAGAGCGAGCTTTTCGGCTACGGCGACAACGAGTTCGTGCCCTGGCATCTGGGGGCGACGCTCTAGACATGTGACGACTGGCATCCTTGGAGGAGGAGAACAGGGAATGCAGACGAGACGGATCGGTCGAACCGGACTAGCGGTGACCGAATTTAGCTTCGGTGCCGCCGGCCTCGGCGGGCTCTACCGGGAGTGCACCCGTGACGCGGCCATCGCGACACTGAACGCGGCCTGGCAGTCGGGTATGCGCTATTTCGATGTGGCACCCTATTACGGCCTCGGGCTTGCCGAGCGCCGCGTCGGCGACTTCCTGCGCGACAAGCCGCGCGACGAATTCGTGCTCTCCACCAAGGTCGGCCGGCTCCTCCATCCGGTGCCGGAAGACAAGGTGCCAGACTATTCCTATGTGAAGCCGCTCAATTTCGATGTCAGATACGACTACAGCTATGACGGCATCATGCGCTCCGTCGAGTTCAGCTACGCCCGGCTCGGACTCGGCCGCATCGACATCCTCTATGTCCACGACATCGGCGGCTACACCCACGGTGCCGCCCGCAATGCCGTCTATATCAGGCAGTTGCTGGAGGGTGGCCTGAAGGCGTTGGAGGAGCTGAAATCCTCAGGAGCGATCGCCGCCTATGGTCTTGGCGTCAACGAAGTGCCGGTCTGTCTGGAGGTCATGCGGTGGGCCGATATCGACTGCATCCTGCTGGCCGGCCGTTACACGTTGCTCGATCGCTCGGCCGTCGCCGAACTGCTGCCGCTCTGTGAAAAAAAGCAGACCTCGCTTGTCGTCGGCGGGGTCTTCAACTCGGGAATCCTGGCAACGGGTCCGGTCGAGGGTGCGCATTTCGATTACATGCCGGCAACGGAAGATATCCGGCAAAAGGTCGCTGCCATGGAGGCGGTTGCGCGCGGCATGAACGTGCCGCTTGCCGCGCCAGCCATGCAGTTTCCGCTGAGCCATCCCATGGTCGCCTCCGTGCTGCTCGGCACCGCCAAGCCGGAGAGTCTGAGGCGCAACATGGCGCTCACCGAACACCGGTTTTCAGCGGCCGATTTCGCGGCTTTCGAACCGTTCACGCTGGTCGCGCCGGAGCTCGGCGACGAGGCGGTTCGCGTATAGCGGGCGGGAGCCGCGTTTCGATCTGAAATGCTGTTCCGGCAGCTTGCCAAGCCGGAATTGTCGTATTAGCATTCCAATATGTTTTTTATCGATAAAAGGTCGATAGCTAGCACCTGCGATCGATCTCCAAGAAGTGGAACACGGTGCACTGAGAGGAGAAACCTGGGATGAGCATTCTAAAAAGCAGCCTTACCCGTCGTGCCTTCACCGCTTTGGCGAGCGCTGCGATGATCGCCGGCATGACGCCGGTGGCATCCTTCGCGCAGGACGTGACGATCCCGATCATCGTCAAGGACACCACGTCCTTCTACTGGCAGATCGTGCTGGCGGGCGCGCGCGCTGCAGGCAAGGACCTGGGTGTCAACGTGCCGGAACTGGGCGCTCAGGCCGAGTCCGACATCAACGGCCAGATCAGCATTCTTGAGAATGCGGTGGCTGGCGCTCCGGCTGCTGTCGTCATTTCGCCGACGGAGTTCAAGGCGCTTGGCAAGCCGATCGATGAGGCGGCCAAGGCGGTACCGATCATCGGCATCGATTCCGCCGCAGACTCGAAGGCATTCTCGTCGTTTCTGACGACCGACAACGTCCAGGGCGGGCGCATCGCTGCCGACGGGCTCGCCGCAGCTGTGAAAGAAATGACCGGTAAGGAAGAGGGCGAAATTGCCATCATCACCAACCTTCCGGGCGTCGGTTCGCTCGACCAGCGCCGCGAAGGTTTCCTCGATCAGGTCAAGACCAAGTATCCGGGCTTCAAGGTCGTTGCTGATAAATACGCCGACGGTCAGGCGACCACCGGCCTCAACATGATGACCGACCTGATCACCGCCAACCCCAATCTGGTTGGCGTCTTCGCCTCCAACCTGATCATGGCGCAGGGTGTCGGCCAGGCGATCGCCGAAAACAAGCTCGGTGACAAGATCAAGGTGATCGGCTTCGACAGCGACGACAAGACCGTCGGCTTCCTCAAGGAAGGCGTTCTTGCCGGCCTCGTCGTTCAGGATCCCTATCGCATGGGCTATGATGGCATAAAGACGGCGCTCGCCGTCTCCAAGAAGGAGAAGGTCGAGGCGAATGTCGATACCGGTGCCAACCTGGTGACCAAGGCCAACATGGCGGACCCGAAGATCGACGCTCTCTTGAACCCGAAGATCAAGTGACGATGGCGCGGCGGGCCTCCGGCCTGCCGCACCGCGCTTGCGGCCGGAGCGAGGACCGGCCGCAGCCGATCGCTGTCATGGGAGGAATGCGCAGATGACCGAGTTGCAAGAGGCACGCGACGTCAGGACCGAAGGGCTGCATGTGGCGACGCGCCACCCGGTTCCGAAAGGCGAGCCGATCCTGGAGCTGCGCGCCCTGCAGAAGAAATACGGCGCCGTGGAGGCCTTGAAGCCGGCGTCGCTGACCTTTCTTTCCGGTGAAATTCACGCGATCGTCGGCGAAAACGGTGCCGGCAAGTCGACGCTGATCAAACTCTTGACCGGCGTCATCAAGCGCACGTCAGGCGAAATCGTCTGGTGCGGCAAACCCGTCCAGCTCGGCACGCCACAGGAGGCGATCGAACGCGGCATCAACGCCGTGCACCAGGAGGTCGTGCTCTGCGCCCACCTGACCGTGGCGGCCAACATGTTCCTCGGCGACGAGATCAATCGCAACGGCCTGATGCGCAAGCGCGCCATGACCGATGCGGCACAGCGCGTGCTCGACGATCTCGGCTTCAATCTGCCGGCCGGCGCGGTGCTCGGCAGTCTCACCATTGGCCAGCAGCAGCTCGTCGCCACGGCGCGCGCCGCCATGCGTGGCACGCAGTTCCTGATCTTCGATGAGCCGACCGCCTATCTCACCCGACAGGAATCGGCGCAGCTCTTCCGGCTGATCCAGAGGCTTCAGGCCGAAGGCGTGACCATCGTCTATATCAGCCACCGAATGGAGGAGGTCTTCGAGATTGCCGACCGCGTCTCGGTGCTGCGCGACGGCACCCATGTCGGCACCCGCAAGATTGGCGAGACGAACGAGGCGGAGCTGATCGCGTTGATGATCAACCGCACCATAGAGCAGATCTATCACAAGGAGCATTTTCCGCCCGGCGAGGTCATCGTCGAAACGCGGAACTTGAGTGGCCCCGGTTTTCAGGATGTATCGCTGACCGTTCGCGCCGGCGAGATCGTCGGCCTTTATGGGCTGATCGGAGCGGGGCGCAGCGAGTTTGCGCTCGGCCTCTATGGTCGGCATCGTCCAAGCGCCGGCGAGGTCTATTGGAAGGGGCGCAAGGTCGAGATCGCCAGCGAGCGTGTCGCCATGAATCTCGGCATCGCGCTCGCGCCGGAAAGCCGCCGCGATCAGGGCCTGTGCCTCAATCTGCCGATCGGCCTCAACATCAATCTTCCGGTGTTCAACCGGCTGACGCGTGGCCTGACGATCAACGGCCAGCAGGAGCGGGAGAATGCCGACCGGCAGATCCGCGACCTGAAGATCAAGACGCCGTCGCGACGAGTCCTGGCGTCGGCCATGTCCGGCGGCAACCAGCAGAAGATCGTTATCGGCAAGTGGCTGAGCCATGGCGCCAAGCTCTTCATCTTCGACGAGCCGACCGTCGGCGTCGATGTGGGCACCAAGGCCGAGATCTACCGCCTGTTCGCGCGGCTTCTGGAGAACGGGGCAGGCATCATCCTGATCTCATCCTATCTGCCTGAAGTCTACGAGCTTGCGGACAAGTTGCACGTGTTCCGGCGCGGGCGGCTGGTTGCTAGCCACGACTATCGCGCCGCGAGCCACGAGGAAGTGCTGACGCAGGCGATCGGTGTTTGAACACATAAAAAGAAATCTGAGAGACGCAGGGAGGAAGACGATGAGTGCGGAAACGGTGGAAAGCGGCGCCAGCGCGGCGCCACGCAAGGGCGTGAGCATTCTGTTCGGCCTCACCCTCCTGGGGCTGCTTCTGTTCCTCTGGCTGCTGCTGGGCCTCGCCACCAACAGTTTTTGGACGCCAAACAACATCAGCAACCTGTTGCGCCAGGGGGCGATGACGGCCATCCTCGCGGTCGGCCAAACCTTCGTCATCATCACCGCCGGCATCGATCTTTCGGTGGGGGCGGTGGTCGGCTTCACCAGCGTCATCGTCGCCTGGCTGCTTGCGGCTGGCATGCCGCTCTGGGCCGCCATCATCCTCACGCTCGCCTTCGGGGTGCTGATCGGCGCCTTCCATGCCTTCGGCATCGTGCGCATGGGTCTGCCGCCCTTCATCATCACGCTTGCGACCCTGACATCGCTGCGCGGGATCGGCCTGCTGATCACCAACGGTTCGACGATCTCGATCACCAATGAAGCCTTCACCAACTTCTCTCGCGCGGATTTCCTCGGTGTGCCGAGCCTGTTCTGGATGGTGATCGTGGTGGCGATCCCGGCCTATGTCTTCCTGCACTTGAGCCGCTTCGGCCGTTATCTCTTCGCGGTCGGCTCCAACAACGAGGCGGCGCGCCTCTCCGGCGTCAACGTGCACCGCACCATCTATCTCGCCTATATCCTGTCATCGACCTGCGCCGCCTTCGTCGGCCTGCTGCTCGCCTCGCGCATCGGCATCGGTAACGCGACGCAAGCCGAGGGATGGGAACTGCAGGCGATCGCCTCGTCGGTCATCGGCGGCACCAGTCTGTTCGGGGCCGTCGGCTCGGTCCATGGGCCGCTGCTCGGCGCTTTCATCCTTGCGACGATCAACAACGGTGCCAATCTTCTCAACGTCAACTCGTTCTGGCAGCGCATCATCACCGGCGCGCTGATCATCGTCATCGTCTATTTCGACCAACTCCGGCGCCGCAGCGCCCGCTAGGCGCTGCCACCGAACATTCCGCGGGAACTGCCATGAAAGCCGTGCTCTGCCTCGAACCCGGCCGCCTGGAGGTCGTCGACCGTCCACCGGCTGAAGACGTGCCTGACGGTTGGGTGCGTCTATCCGTCAGCCATGTCGGCATCTGCGGTACCGACTACCATATCTTCGCCGGCAAACATCCGTTCCTCGAATACCCGAGGGTCATGGGTCACGAGATCTCGGCAACGGTCATTTCCGGTGGCCGCGGCACTGAGGTCGCGCCCGGTACGCTTGTGGTGGTCAACCCCTATCTCTCCTGCGGCAACTGCGTTGCCTGTCGCAAGGGCAAGCCGAACTGCTGCACCGCCATCAAGGTTCTCGGCGTGCATACGGATGGCGCCTTCTGCGAAGAGATCATCGTGCCCGAGGGTAATCTTTATCCGGCGCACGGTCTGTCTGCCGAAGCTGCGGCAACGGTCGAATTCCTGGCAATCGGTGCCCATGCGGTGCGCCGAGCATCCACGGATGCGGGTTCACGGGCGCTGGTCATCGGCGCAGGGCCGATTGGCCTCGGCACCGCGATCTTCTCGCGCATTGCCGGCCATCAGGTGACGCTCGTCGATACCAGCGACGAACGGCTGGATTTTGCTGCCCAGAAGCTCGGCTTTGCCAATGGCATCGTCGCGGGAACCCATATGGGGTCACGCATAGCCGAAGCGACGGGAGGGGATGGGTTCGACGTGGTCTTCGATGCCACCGGGTATAGTGGCTCGATGCAGGCCGCCTTCGCCTATGTCGCCCATGGCGGCACGCTGGTCTTTGTCAGCGTCGTCAAGGACGAGATATGCTTCTCCGATCCGGAGTTTCACAAGCGGGAGATGACCTTGGTCGGCAGCCGCAATGCGACCCGCCAGGACTTTGATCACGTCGTTGCATCGATTGCTTCCGGCCTCGTGCCGGTCGAGGCGTTGATCACCCACCGCACGACGCTGGAGGGCGCGGTTGCCGATCTGCCGCGATGGGCGGAAGAAAAGTCGGGTCTGGTCAAGGCAATCGTCAAGGTGGCAGCAGCATGAGCGATGGCGGCTTTGCTGCATTGCCGCAGAGGTCGCGCCTGACGGTCGCTCTTCGGAGTCGCCATTTTCTCTCCGAAAATGCCCGACATCGGCACTCAACGCACGAAAATTGCGGAAAACCGCCAGTTTCGGACAAGCTCGTTTGCAAATCGTCAGGAATCCAGATTCATTCTGGCCTGAGGCCTTGTATCGAGGCGAGACGGGTATATTTGTTGCACTGCACAAGAAAAGTGGTAGTCTGGCAGAGATTGCGGACACCAAGACAAACAATCGCAAGCTTGCGTCCGACCGGGAGCGGCGTTGTCGTCGATTGAACCAAGGGGTACGCTTCCCATGTTCTACCAGCTCTATGAATTGAACCATGCAATGATGGCGCCGTGGCGTACGGCCGCCGATGCCATGCGGCTTGCCTTCAGCAATCCGATGAACCCCATCTCGCACACCTATTTCGGCCGTGCCGCTGCCGCCGGGCTCGAAGTGTTCGAGCGCTCCACCCGCCGCTATGGCAAACCGGAGTTCGGACTTCCCGCGACAGAGGTCGACGGCATGTCCGTCTCCGTCTACGAGCGCATCGTCTGGCGCTCACCCTTCTGCAACCTCATCCATTTCGAGCGCGCCTTGCCCAAGGGGCGTGCCGCCGATCCGAAGGTTCTGGTCGTGGCGCCGATGTCCGGCCACTACGCGACGCTGCTGCGCGGCACCGTGGAAGCCCTGCTGCCGCATTCCGACATCTACATCACGGACTGGATCGACGCCCGCATGGTGCCGCTCAGCGAAGGCACTTTCGATCTCGACGATTACATCGACTACGTCATCCAGATGCTGCACTTCCTGGGCCCGAACACCCATGTGATCGGCGTCTGTCAGCCGGCAGTGCCTGTGCTCGCCGCCGTCGCCCTGATGGAAGCGGCGGACGATCCGCTGTCGCCGGCGACGATGACGCTGATGGGCGGACCGATCGACACCCGCATCAATCCGACGGGCGTCAATCAGCTTGCCGAACAGCGGCCGATCGAATGGTTCCGCGACAACGTCATCATGCCGGTGCCGTGGCCGCAGCCGGGCTTCATGCGCATGGTCTATCCGGGCTTCCTGCAGCTCTCTGGCTTCATGTCGATGAACCTCGACCGGCACCTGATCGCCCACAAAGAGTTCTTCGCGCATCTGGTGAAGAACGATGGTGACGCCGCCGAGAAGCACCGGGACTTCTATGACGAGTATCTGGCCGTCATGGACCTGACGGCCGAATTCTACCTGCAGACCGTGCAGGTGGTCTTCATGCAGCACGCGCTGCCGAAGGGCGAGATGATGCATCGCGGCAAGCGCGTCGATACGACGGCGATCAAGAAGGTCGCGCTGCTGACCGTCGAAGGCGAGAACGACGACATTTCCGGCGTTGGCCAGACGAAGGCGGCGCAGACGATCTGCACCAACATCCCTGATCACATGCGCATGCACTACATGCAGCCGGATGTCGGCCACTACGGCGTCTTCAACGGATCGCGCTTCCGCCGCGAAATCGCGCCGCGCATCGTCGCTTTCCACCGCGAGCACTCGCGGCACGTGAAGCCGGTGAAGCAGCTCATCAAGGGCGGCAAGTTGGCCTAACCTCGCGATCGGGGCCGTTTTGACCGCGTAGAGTCAAGGGTTTGTTCGAATCCGGGGGAGGGCGTCTTGCACAGCCAAGGGCGCCTTCCCACATCGTTTTCATCGGGCCGCATGGGTGGCCCGGATGATTGCGAGGAATCCTGAAGATGAACCAATCTGCAATGATCCGTCCGGATTGGACGCCCGCGACCATCGCCCTGATGGTGCTCGGCTTCGTGGTCTTCTGGCCACTGGGTCTGGCCATGCTCGCCTACATCCTGTTCGGCGAAAAGCTGAAGACTTTCAAGAAAGACGCCAACGACACGGTGGATGGCATGTGCTCTGCATTCAAGCGCAATGGACGCCGTTCCAACTGGACGCATCGCACCGGCAACGTCGCCTTCGACGACTGGCGTGAAGCCGAGCTTGCCCGCCTCGACGAGGAACGCCGCAAGCTCGACGCGATGCGCGAAGAGTTCGACACCTATGTGCGCGAGCTTCGCCGCGCCAAGGACCAGGAAGAGTTCGACCGCTTCATGCGCGACCGCAAGAACGGCGGCTCCGGCCCGGTGGTCGAAGCCCACTAATCCAAAGACAACGCTTCCGGCGTTTCACATGAAACGCCGGATTATCCATTGCGCGCCTTTCGACGCTGTAGGCGAAGCCCCAGCGAATCGGTTAGAAAGCCTGCATGTTCCCTTCATTTAAGCGGCGCATTCAACCTGCTCCACCCGCCATGACGCGGCAGATCGACGTTGCCGGCAAGTCCCTGCCGCTGACGATCAAGCAGAACGCGCGCGCGACCCGCATGACACTGCGCATCGAGCCCGGCGGCCGGGCGCTGAAGATGACGATACCCCAAGGCTTGCCGGAGCGTGAGGTCAACGCCTTTCTCAACCGCCATCAGGGCTGGCTGATGACGAAGCTCGCGCGTTTCTCCGGCGAAAGCCAGATCGAGGAGGGCGGCTCCATCTTGATCCGAGGCATCTCCCACCGGATCGAGCGTACCGGCAATATCCGCGGTCTGACGGAAGCGGTCTTGATCGATGACGAACCGGTGCTGCGCGTCAACGGCGGCGAGGAGCACCTGAACCGGCGTATCGTCGATTTCCTCAAGAAGGAAGCCCGTCAGGATCTTGATCGGCTGGTGGCAATCTATACCGGCCGCATCGGCCGACGGGCGAAGTCGCTGTCGCTGAAGGACACCCGCAGCCGCTGGGGATCCTGTTCGGCCGATGGGGCGCTGAGCTTCTCCTGGCGCATCGTCATGGCGCCGCCGAAGGTCATCGCCTATCTTGCAGCGCACGAGGTCGCACATTTGCAGGAGATGAACCACGGCCCCGATTTTTGGACGCTGTGCGGGAGGCTGTGCCCGGATACGGAGGATGCCAAGCGCTGGCTCCGCCGCAACGGCACGATGCTTCACGCGATCGACTTCGACTGAACCAGGCGGAGAGCGATGGCGCGTTACGCGCGGTAACGCAGAGCGTCGCGGATCTTCTCGTCGGTCTTGTATTGGCTGAGCGCATAGACCGACCAGATCGCTGCCGGAACCCAACCGATTAGGGTGAGCTGCAGGATCAGGCAGACGAGGCCGGCAAAGGGACGGCCGATCGTGAAAAACTGCAGCCAGGGCAGGATTAGCGCGAGCAACAGGCGCATCAGTCTCTCCATTGTGGTAAAATGCATATGGTGAAAGCTCGCCTGTCGCGCAAGGGGCGCAACGGCCGTCGGGCCATCGTTGCAGGGGGCGCTGGCTGGGCCTTGCGCGTCGGTTTTTGGCTCGACTCGCGCGACATTTCATGCAAGGTCGCTTCTCATGAAAACCGAAGTGAAGATATGCGGGCTGAAGACCGCGGAAGCGGTTGAGCGTGCTGTCGCGCTCGGTGCATCCCATACCGGCTTCATCTTTTTTCCAAAGAGCCCCAGGAACATCGAGCCTGACGATGCCGGCCGTCTGGCAGACCGCATTCGCGGTCAGGTAAAGATCGTCGCGGTCACGGTCAATGCCGACAACGACGAACTCGACGAGATCGTTTCGGCGCTCAACCCGGATATCCTGCAGCTTCACGGCAGCGAAGATCCGGAGCGGCTGCTGACGGTCAAGGCGATGTACGGGCTCCCTATCATGAAGGCCCTTTCGGTGCGCGATGCATCGGACCTCGAAAGGATCGACCCCTATATCGGCATTGCCGATCGCTTCCTCTTTGATGCCAAGCCGCCTCAAGGTTCCGATTTGCCCGGCGGCAACGGCGTTTCCTTTGACTGGAACCTGCTCGACGCGCTTGACGGAAGCGTCGATTACATGCTTTCCGGTGGTCTTAACGCCAGTAACATCGGCGAGGCCATGGCGCAGACCCGCGCCCGCGCCATCGATATCTCCTCCGGCGTCGAGAGCGCGCCGGGCGTCAAGGATCTGAAGCTCATGGAATCGTTTTTCAATGCCGTTCGCCAGGCGGAGGCGGGCATGCCACGGTCAGGGAGCAGGACGTGAACCAGGCGCCAAAGTTGAATTCTTTCCGGGGCGGTCCCGACGAGGACGGCCGTTTCGGCATTTTTGGCGGCCGCTTCGTGGCCGAGACATTGATGCCCTTGATCCTCGACCTGCAGGCCGAGTGGAACAAGGCAAAGGACGATCCGGCATTCAAGGCGGAACTGGCGCATCTCGGCGCTCACTATATCGGCCGGCCGAGCCCGCTTTATTTCGCCGAGCGGCTGACGGCTGAGCTCGGCGGCGCCAAGATCTATTTCAAGCGCGAAGAGCTGAACCACACCGGCTCGCACAAGATCAACAACTGCATCGGCCAGATCCTGCTGGCTAAGCGCATGGGCAAGACGCGCATCATCGCCGAAACCGGTGCCGGCCAGCATGGCGTTGCTTCGGCGACAGTCGCGGCCCGCTTCGGCCTGCCTTGCGTCGTCTACATGGGCGCGACCGACGTCGAGCGCCAGGCGCCGAACGTTTTCCGCATGAAGCTGCTCGGTGCCGAGGTCAAGCCGGTAACCGCCGGCAGCGGCACGCTCAAGGACGCGATGAACGAGGCCCTGCGTGACTGGGTCACCAATGTCGACAACACTTACTATCTGATCGGTACGGCCGCCGGCCCGCATCCCTATCCGGAAATGGTCCGCGATTTCCAGGCGGTCATCGGCCAGGAAGCCAAGGAACAGATGCTCGCCGCCGAAGGTCGGCTGCCGAATCTCGTCATTGCTGCCGTTGGCGGTGGCTCCAACGCGATCGGCATCTTCCATCCGTTCCTCGATGATGAAAGCGTCAAGATCGTCGGCGTCGAAGCCGGCGGCAAGGGCATCGAGGGCGACGAGCATTGCGCGTCGATCACCGCCGGTTCGCCCGGCGTGCTGCATGGCAACCGCACCTATCTGCTGCAGGACGGCGACGGCCAGATCAAGGAAGGCCACTCGATTTCTGCCGGCCTCGACTATCCCGGCATCGGCCCGGAACATGCCTGGCTGAACGATGTCGGCCGCGTCGAATACGTGCCGATCATGGACCACGAAGCGCTCGAGGCGTTCCAGACGCTGACCCGCCTCGAAGGCATTATCCCGGCGCTCGAGCCGTCGCATGCGCTTGCCGAGGTCATCAAGCGTGCGCCGAAAATGGGCAAGGACGAGATCATCCTGATGAACCTCTCCGGTCGCGGCGACAAGGACATCTTCACCGTCGGCAAGTTACTGGGAATGGGGCTGTAAGATCATGACCGCACGCATGGACAAGAGATTTGCCGATGTGGCGGCCGAGGGACGGCCGGTCCTCGTCACCTATTTCATGGCCGGTGATCCGGATTTCGAGACGTCGCTCTCGATCATGAAGGCGTTGCCGAAGGCCGGCGCCGACGTCATCGAACTCGGCATGCCCTTCTCTGACCCGATGGCCGATGGCCCGGCCATCCAGCTTGCCGGTCAACGCGCGCTGAAGGGCGGCCAGACGCTTGCCAAGACGCTCGAGATCGCGCGCCGCTTCCGCGAGGACGACCAGCGCACGCCGATCGTGCTGATGGGCTACTACAATCCGATCTACATCTACGGCGTCGACCGCTTCCTGACGGATGCGCTTGCTGCCGGTATCGACGGCCTGATCGTCGTCGACCTGCCGCCGGAGATGGACGATGAGCTCTGCATCCCGGCGCTTGCGAAGGGCATCAACTTCATTCGCCTGGCGACGCCGACCACGGACGACCGTCGCCTGCCGAAGGTTCTCGAAAACACCTCCGGTTTCGTCTATTACGTATCGATGAACGGCATCACCGGTTCGGCTCTGCCCGATCCGTCGTTGATTGCCGGCGCTGTCGGCCGTATCAAGGCGCACACCAACCTGCCGGTTTGCGTCGGTTTCGGCGTCAAGACGGCGGAGCATGCAAGGGCCATCGGAGCATCCGCCGATGGCGTGGTCGTCGGTACGGCGATCGTCAACCAGATCGCGTCGAGCCTGACCGAAGAGGGCAAGGCGACGGACGCGACGGTTCCGGGTGTTGAAGCGCTGGTCAGAGGGCTCTCGGCAGGCGTGCGGTCCGCACGCCTCGCAGCAGCCGAATAATTGCCTATATTAGCGCGCACAACCCGAAGGAAATCTTCAGGAGTTACTAAGTGAACTGGATCACAAACTACGTTCGGCCGAAGATCAACTCGATGCTGGGCCGCCGGGAAGTTCCGGAAAATCTCTGGATCAAGTGCCCGGAAACCGGCGAGATGGTGTTCCACCGCGATCTCGAAGAAAACAAGTGGGTCATCCCGCAGTCCGGCTTCCACATGAAGATGCCGGCCAAGGCTCGGCTGAAGGACCTGTTTGACGGCGGCATCTATGAAGCGTTTCCGCAGCCGAAGGTTGCTCAGGACCCGCTGAAGTTCCGCGATTCCAAGAAGTACTCCGACCGTCTGCGCGACAGCCGCGTGAAGACCGAGCTCGAAGACACGATCGTCGCCGGTCTCGGCCGCGTTCAGGGCGTCAAGCTCGTCGCCGTCGTGCACGAGTTCAACTTCATTGGCGGTTCGCTCGGCATGGCTGCCGGCGAGGCGATTATCAAGGCCTTCGAAAGAGCGATCGCCGAGAAGTGCCCGCTGGTCATTTTCCCGGCATCGGGCGGCGCCCGCATGCAGGAAGGCATCCTGTCGCTGATGCAGCTGCCGCGCACCACGGTTGCCGTCAACCTGCTGAAGGAAGCCGGTCTTCCCTATATCGTCGTGCTCACCAACCCGACGACCGGTGGCGTCACCGCATCCTATGCGATGCTTGGCGATATCCATATGGCCGAGCCTGGCGCCGAAATCGGCTTTGCCGGCAAGCGCGTGATCGAGCAGACGCTGCGCGAGAAGCTGCCGGAAGGTTTCCAGACGTCTGAATACCTGCTGGAGCACGGCATGGTCGACATGGTCGTCAAACGCCATGATCTGCCGTCGACGCTTGCCCGGGTCCTGAAGATCCTGATGAAGAAGCCGGCAGAAGCCTCGAAGCTCAACGGCGGCACGCAGCCGGCTGCCTTGCCGGTCGCGGCAAGCGCTTAAAGGCTATTGCGGGAAAAGCGTGAACCGGTTTTCCCGCAGTTGTGCAGAACAAGAATGAAACATCTCCGCCAGACCGGAGATGTTTGGCAGTCAAGCTTGTCGGGTCGGGGTGAGAGATGACAGCGGTGGAAGCCAGCGAAGCGGGCTATGAGATCGAAAAACTCCTTGCCCTCCACCCCAAGGGGTTCGACCTGTCGCTGGACAGGATCACCCGGCTGCTCGCCGCGCTCGGCAATCCGCAGGACCGCCTGCCACCGGTGATCCATGTCGCCGGCACCAATGGCAAGGGTTCGGCAACCGCGTTTTCGCGGGCGATCCTGGAAGCGGCCGGTCTCAGCGTTCACGTCCACACGTCGCCGCATCTCGTCAATTGGCACGAGCGTTACCGCCTCGGCGTCAAGGGCGGCAAGGGACGGCTCGTCAGCGACCCCGTTCTGGCCGATGCGGTGCGTCGCGTCGCCGAAGCCAATGGCGGCGAGAAGATCACCGTCTTCGAAATCCTGACCGCCGTCACCTTCCTTCTCTTTGCCGAGCATCCGGCGGATGTCGCGATCATCGAGGTTGGCCTCGGCGGCCGCTTCGACGCCACCAATGTCATTGCCCGACCGGCCGTATCCGTCATCATGCCGATCTCGCTCGATCACCAGGCCTATCTCGGCGACCGGGTGGAACTGATCGCTGCGGAAAAAGCCGGTATCATGAAGTGCGGCTGCTCCGTCGTGATCGGTCAGCAGGAAGAAGAGGCTGCGCGCGATGTGCTGATCTCGACGGCCGAGCGGCTCGGCTGCCCGATGTTCGTCTACGGCCAGGACTTCATGGCGCATGAGGAATTCGGCCGCCTTGTCTATCAGGACGAAAGCGGTCTCGCCGATCTGCCGCTGCCGAAGCTGCCGGGACGCCACCAATACGCCAATGCCGCCGCGGCCGTTCGCGCGGTGCGGGCTGCGGGCTTCGACGTTTCGGAGGCGGCGATCGAGAAGGGGCTTGCCGGCGTCGAGTGGCCCGGGCGCCTGCAGCGCCTGACCAGCGGCAAACTTACGCGTTACGGTCCGGCCGATGCGGAAATCTGGGTCGACGGCGGCCATAATCCGGGTGCCGGCCAGGTGATCGCCGAAGCGATGGCGACCTTCGAAGAACGCGAATCGCGCCCCTTGTTCCTGATCATCGGCATGATCAACACCAAGGATCCGGTCGGCTATTTCCGGGCGTTTATGGATCTTGCCGAACAGGTCTTCACCGTTCCGATCCGTGGTTCCGATGCAGGTCTTGATCCGGTGGCACTTGCAAGCGACGCGGCTGCTATCGGGTTTGAGGCTTCGGCTGTCTCTTCCGTCGCCGAAGCGCTGACGATCGTTGCCAATCTGGTCGATGAGGATCCGGCGCCGCCGCGCATCCTGATCGGCGGCTCGCTCTATCTGGTGGGCGACGTTCTCGCCGACAACGGTACGCCGCCGAAGTGATCCGGAGGTGGCGCCGCCATCCCGATAGCAGCCAAGTTCAAGACAAGAAAAAAGCCCGGCATGCCGGGCTTTCTGCTGCGGTAGTCAGCGAAGGTCTCAGGCGACCGCCGTGGAGATCCACGAGGAAAGGGCCGTCTTCGGCGCAGCGCCAACCTTGATGTCGGCCACTTCGCCGGCCTTGAACATGGCGAGCGTCGGGATCGAGCGAACGCCGTACTGGGCAGCCAGTTCCGGGTTTTCGTCGATGTTGAGCTTGACGACCTTGACCTTGCCGGCGAGCTCGTTCGAGATTTCCTCGAGGCTCGGCGCGATCATTTTGCAGGGGCCGCACCATTCAGCCCAGAAATCGACAACCACGGGCTCGGCGGAGTTCAGCACTTCCTGCTGAAAATTGGACGTATCGACCTTTACGGTAGCCATAGGCTGCTCCTTGCGTTCGGAATGGCAGTATCCAGATGTTGTGTCTCATGTGAGATGGCACCGCTGGATTTTCAATATCGGGTATCTCACTTTGTCGCGAGGTCTTCAAGGCTCCTGTCGAGCGCCTGATCCGTAACCACGTGGATTGCCGGTCCTTCGGTGAAGATCAGCACGCATCGGAATGCGTGCCCGGGATAGAGCGGCCGCAACAGCTCGCGATAGATCGCAAGCTGTGCCCTGTAGGCGAAGGGTATGTCACCCTGCGAAGCCGGCACCTGCCGGTTCGTCTTGAAATCGGCAATGGTCACGATCCCGTCGCTGACGGCGAGCCGATCGATACGGCCGGAGACCGCGTGCTCGCGCGTGCCGAGGGTCAGCGTGCCCATGACCGAGACTTCGGCGCGGCTGCCGGCCGAGAAGAGCGCCTGAAGATCGGGATGGTCGAGCACATTCTCGACAGCGTCAATCAGCGCGGCGCGCTGCTCCGGCGACCAGCGGGGCACGGAACGCACGAGGTAGCGCTCGGCCGCGGCGCGGCGATCATTGCCCGCAATGGAGGGCAGGACCTGCAGCAGGCGGTGCAGGATGGCACCGCGCAACATCGAGAGATTTGCCGGTGCCTTCTCAGAAAACAGGGCGGATCCGACAAGCCCATCGCCGTCGTCCTCGTCGATGGCGATACCGACGCCGGAGGGGCTGAGCGGCCGCGGCAGCCGCTTTTGCGGTGGCAGCGGCGTCGAAAGGGCCTTCGGCAGGCCGGTGGCCGGGCGGCTGGCGTCCGGCGTGGGCGCTTGCTTGGAGGGAAGGTCGCGCTCGAGCTGCTTCTCGCGCCAGGCATGGCCGGACCATTCCTCGCCGCCGGTGTGAAAGGTCTTCGGGTGGCCGCGGCCATTTTCGTCCCCGGCGAGGCTCGCCTGAACCATGGCATGCCATGTTTCGGCGACGGCCCGCTGTCCGCGATAGCCACAGACGATCAGGCGGTCGGCGGCACGGGTCATGCCGACATAGAGCAGGCGTCGATACTCTTCCTCGGCGAGCGTCTTCAGGCGATCGCTGTCGGCGGCCACGAGCGTGTTCGATTCCGAGCCCGGTGCGCGCCACACCGGCAACGACAGGACGGCGCCATCCCTTTGAGCGAGCTCGAGGAAACGAAGGGAAGGGACATGCTGGTTGCTGAACGGCGCACCGCCGCCGTCGACGAGGAAGACGACCGGCGCTTCGAGACCCTTGGCGGCGTGCACCGTCATGATCCGGACTTCGTCGCGTTCCTTGTCCTGCTCGCGCTTGACCGTCGGCGCTTCCATTTCGAGCGTCGAAACGAAGGCCTGCAGACCGGGGAGGCCGCTTCTTTCCTGATCGAGGGCGAAGGTGAGGAACTCGTCAAGAATGTCGCTGACCTCGGTGCCGAGCCGCGCCAGGAAGGCCGCCCGGCCGCCATGAACGCCAAGGATGCGGGCATAAAAATCGTGCGGTGCAAGCGCGTTCGCGAGCGCCACATAGCTTTTCAGCGCCCTTGCTGCCTGGTGGAACAGGATGCCCTCGGCCGCCTCGGCCTGGAGCCTCTGCCAGAGGCTTTCGCCTTCTTTGCGCCGCGCCGCGAGCTCGAACAGCGCGTCTTCGCCGAGATTGAACAGCGGGCTTTTCAGCAGCGCGGCGAGTGACAGGTCGTCCTGCGGCAAGAGGACGAAGCGCCCGAGCGCGAGCAGGTCCTGAACGGCAATATGCTTGGTGAGCACCAGCCGGTCGGCGCCGGCGACCGGAATGTTGTTGCGGCGCTTGAGCGCCCGGGTCAGCGCATTGACGAAGGCGTCGCGCTTACGGACCAGCACGATCACGTCGCCCGGACGCATCGGTCGGCGAATACCCTTCTCGACGATCGTTTCCTTGCCGATCCAGCTCTCCAAGACGCCGGCGATCCGGCGTGCGAGGATATTGACCGGTGCGCTCTCAGGCGTTGCGTCGAAGGCTGCGGTCCATTCTTCGTCCGTATCGATCGGTTCGGCGGCAATCACGTCCCAGATATCGACGGCGCCGGGATGGCCGATACGGTTCGAAGCATGAACGACGGGCTCGTTGCGGGCGCTGAGGCCCCGTGCATGCGCCGGATTGGCGAAGACCGTATCGACGGCCGAAAGCACGTCGACGGTAGAGCGGAAGGAGAGCTGAAGACGGATGGGCTCGAAGGCCTTGCCGCCGTCGCGCACCCGCCGTTCAGTTTCCTGGCTCTCATGCGAGAACCGTTCCGGCCGTGCGCCCTGGAAGGAGTAGATCGACTGTTTCTCGTCACCGACGGCGAACATGGTGCGGTTGGCGCCACGGGCGCTTTCGCCGGAGAAGAAGTCAGCCGCCAGCGCCTGGATGATAGTCCACTGCGCCGGGCTGGTATCCTGAGCCTCGTCGACGAGGATATGGTCGATCCCCTGGTCGAGCTTGTAGTGGACCCAGGCGCTGACATCGCCGCGGGCAAAGAGCGCCGCCGTGCGGTTGATCAGGTCCTCGAAATCGAGCTGGCTGCGTCGCCGCTTCAGCTCCTCGTAGTCGACGTTGAGCCTTTCGGCGAGGGTCAGAGCCGCCAGCGTCGCCTCGAACATCCTAAGAATGCTGATGTGATCGATGCAGGCGACGACATGGCGGTAGGCTTCGTCCACCAGGTCTATGAGATCGGGGGCCGCCTGCTGCATCGCCCTGTTGAGGAAGGCCGATTGTGCCCGGGGCTTGCCGGTGCCGGTGAAGAACAAATGCCTGAGACCGTCATAGCGCGCGCCCAAGTCAGTGAGCTTGGAGACGGTCCGAAGTCCCTCTGCAAATTCCAGAACCTTCGTTCCGCCAACGCTCGTGGCGAGTGAGAAGTAGCGTTCCAGGGACGCACCGTTCAGGCCCGCCAACGGCCAGATCGCGGCCAAGGCGCTGTCGACGCTTTCATCCGGCGCCAGCTTCAGGGCGCGGCGCAACTCGGCCTCGGTGCCGCCGAGCGCGTCGGCATGTTCGAGAAAGGACTGGATCGCGGTGCGGTTCTCGACGATCGCCGCGAGCAGTTTTTCAAGCCCGGTATCGTCGGCGAGGTCGAGCACGGTGGCGAAAGCGCGCGCCAGTTCCGGATCGTCCTTGGCCGCCGTCGCCGTCAGCAGCATGCGGCGCGCATCGGCAAGCAGCACGGCGGCAGCGCGGTCGTCGAGAACAGAGAAATGTCCGGCGACGTTGGCTTCCAGTGGAAACTGATGCAGCAGCGCCTCGCAGAAGGCGTGGATCGTCTGGATCTTGAGGCCGCCGGGTGTCTCCAGCGCGCGGGCGAACAGGCGGCGTGCCTCCTGCAGCTTCAGAAGACCAGGCCGCTCGCCCTCGATCGCCTCGATCCGTTTTTCGAGCGTCGCGTCGTCGAGCGTTACCCATTCGGCCAGCCGTTCGAAGACGCGGTTCGACATTTCGGAGGCCGCCGCCTTGGTATAGGTCAGGCAGAGGATCGCCGAGGGTCGGCAGCCCGCAAGCAGCAGCCGAATCACCCGCTGGGTCAGCACATGTGTCTTACCGGATCCGGCATTGGCCGAAACCCAGGCAGAACGCGCGGGATCGGAGGCTAGCGATTGCCGACGCGAGGTCCAGTCGAGCCAGGCTTGCGGCGTCGCCTGTTCGGGGCCGAGGCTGTCATCCCTCATCGCCGTCCTCCTCCTCGCTATCGGCCGTCGACCATTCGGCAACGCGTGCCAAATGGTCGTATTCGCCGCCGTAGTCGCGCTCTTTCTGAACAATCACGCGGGATGCAAAACCATGCTTGCCCGAAAGCAGCGCACTCAGGAGTTTTCTGAGCTCGGTGAGGGATTCGTCCGCAAGCTGGTCGGCGGATTTGGTTTCCTTCGCCTTACTGCCCTCGTTGTTCACGGTCTCCTGCTTGAAACGCGATCCAGGCTTCAGCCGGACATAGAGCAGCGATTGCGGATGGCTCGGCGGCATATCCTTGAAGGCGCCGGCCTTGAGGGCTGCGGCTTCGAGGGCGAGCTGCGGGTCGAGCAGCACTCGGGCTTCCTTGACCGATGGGCTGGAGCCGGTCTTGTAGTCGATGATCTCCACGCTGCCGTCGGTCAGCATATCGAGCCGGTCGGCAATGCCCGTCAGCCGCATATCGGCGACGCCGAGCTCCATCGATGCCGGAGCTTCCGTGCGCGAGCGGCGGATGAAGCGTGCGCGGTCCCGCTCCCATTTGATGAAAGCCAAGCCGACGGCGGCGAAGCGTGGCCGCCAGATCGTGTCGATATGTGTGGGCAGCCGCGCCTCGTCGAAGGCCTCATTCAGCAGCCGATGCATGGCCTCTTCGGCTGCGGGGGACATGAGGTCGAAGCCGCCGCGAACAAAGCGCTCGACGATCTGGTGATAGAGCGTGCCGCGCTCGGCCGGACCGGGATCGCTGTTGAACGGCAGCAGCGGATGCAGGCGAAGAATGCGCCGGGCGTAGATCGCGTAGGGGTCGCGCCTCAGCCGCGATACCTCGCTAAAAGAATATTTGCGCGGCTGCAGGTCCGCCGGCGGCTTGGGCGCAGGGCGTTCGGCAAGCGGCTGCCGCCCTCCGTCGTCGAGCATCCGGGCCCAGGCCAGATAGTCGGCGCCATTGGCCTGCAAGGCCGCAGTCAGCCGTTCGCCGCCAAGCGCGAGCAGCCGCTGCAGCCAGCGCGAGGCAACGGTGGGTGTTGCTCCCTGGCGCATCGAGCGGGTGAAGATCAGCCGCCGTGTGCCGCAGGCCATCTGGAAGTCATGCGCGAGCTGGCCGATGCGCCGCTCGGGGGGCTCGAGACCGATGCCCGTCTTCATCGTGCGCGACAGGAACGGGTCGTTGGCGGTCTGGCCTGGCCAATTGCCCTCGTTCATGGCGCCGAGCACCACGAGATCCATGCTCTGCAGGCGTGATTCCAGCGCGCCGAAGATGAAGACCCGCGGATGGCGCATGGACCGCGGCTTGACCGCTGCACCTGCAGCAAGCGCCTCCATGACGTCGCACCATTGCGGCCCGTCCGCCGTCATCTGGCCATCGGTTTCGATAATGCCGCGAAGCAGGGTCGCCAGCGTATCGGCCGCCTCGCCGGACCAGAGCCCACCGAGATCGCCGCGCTCGTCGGCCGAGGCCGCTTCCAACGCCTGGCCGGTACGCGTCGCCCAGTCGGCAAAGGTGAATTCGTCCGAGAACACGCGGCTGCCGTCCTTGCTGCGCGTGAGCGCGGAAGCCAGCGGCGCCACCGCGAGGCCGATCTTGATCGCCAGATCGCGTGCTGCCTGAAGCTCCTCGGCGCCGATGCCGGCACGCCATTCCGGCGGGTGGCGATCGACCTTGTGGCCGGCAATCGCCGCATCGAGCAACGGCTCCAGGGCGAGGATATCGACGGTTGCGGTGCTGCCGCGCAGCGCCATGCGTTCGAGCGCGTCGGCGCCCTGGCGCATCTCATCACGCGAAAGCCCGAAGCGCGCCAGCGGGTGCTTGAGCAGCGCAACGAAGGGCACGGGATCGCCGGGGCGCAGGCTTGCCTCCAGAAGCAGACGCATGAAGCTGCCCTGGGGCGTCGAGGACAAAGGCGTGCCGGCGGAATCGTCCGCCTCGATGCCGAAGCGGGCGAGCTCGGCGCCGACCCGCCGCGCGAGATTTCGGTCGGGCGTGATCAACGCCGCCTGGCTATCCTCGCTGCCTTCCAGCGCAAGCCTTAGCGCAACGGCAATCGCCGCCGCCTCCTCGCGTTCGTTGGCGGTTTCGATGAGAGCCGTATCGCCGAAGGCAGCGCGGAGCAATTCGCCGTCGAGTTCGCTGCGCATTTCGGTCCAGGCATCGGTGGCCTTTGCCGGCAAAAGGGCGTGCGAGAGGATCGCCGCGCGGAAATCGAGGTCGGTTTGGGCGCCGGCTAGCGCGCCCACATCCGAGCGGATGACGCCCATGCGCTTCAGCAGCCTGTAGAAGCCGTATTGCGGGTGGCTGCGGCTTGCCGGGTCCGGCCTGCCGTCAAAGGCAGCGTCGGCGACGATCATGTCCCATTCGGCATCGCTCATCGTCTGGTCGAGACCAGGCAACACGATCGTGCCGTTCTGAAGCTTCTGCACGGCGGCAATCAGCGCGGCCGTGGCGGGAATGGAACCGGTCGAGCCGGCGATGATGATCGGGCCTTCGATCTTGCCGCCGGCGATGCGCTGCGTTTCGGCCTGAAGGATGGCGTTGCGATGGCGTGCGGGCGAGGATTGCTTGAGTTCCTCGAGCCGTTCCGGCCAGTAGGTTCGGGCGATCTTGAGGAATTCGAGCGTCAGCTGCCACCACAGCGCATGCTCGCCGGCGTCGAGCCGGTCGAGCGCGTCCCAGTCCAGCTCTTCCGTCTCCATCGCATCGATGAGATCGGCAAGATTGCGTGCCAGCCAGATCGCATCGGCAGGACTTGCCGGCGCGATCAGCGGGCTTTCCGCATGGATGTCGAGCACGACCTTTGGTAGCCGGTTGCGCCAGGCGAGAATCAGCCGGCCAAGCTCGATCAGCCGTGCCGTGCCCGGCAGCGGCGGCGCAAGATCGAGGATTGCCGGTACTTCGGCGTCGAAGAAGCCACTGTCATCATCGGTCTCGCCGAGCGCCTTGATGGTGGGCAGGATGGTGGAGCGGCCGTCGAGCAGGTCGACGAATTCGGATCTGAGCACACGGGCCGAACGCCGCGTCGGCACGAAGATCGTGACGCCGGCAAGCGGCAAGGGATCGGCCGGATCGTAGCGGAAGTCCGGAGTCAGGATACCGTCGCAAAGCTTTTCGGCGAGCGTCTTCAGGAAGGGGAGGCCAGGCGGGATCGTGAAGACGTTGGACCGGCGGCCGCGCACGCTCATCCTCCTGGCTGGTGGCGGCGGATCGCCGCTTCCGCTTCGCCGATCGCGTCGGGCGTGCCGACCGTCATCCAGTGGCCATCGAGCAGGAGGCCGTGGAGGCGCCCTTTTTGGGCAGCGCGATCGAAGTAGATGTTGAGGTTGAAGGCATCATCAGGCGCGTCGGCAAAGAGCCGGGAGTGAAGCGCGATCGCGCCGGCATAGACCACCGGGTTTGGCAGACCTTCGGTGTATCGCGTCAGCTTGCCGTCGGCACCGAGCGAAAAGTCCTTCTTGCCGTTGTGACCGGTCGTGTCCTCATCGCGCACGCACAGGAGCAGCATGTCCATGCGGTCCGCATCGAAGGCTGCGGCGAGGCGCGTCAGGTTGCTGGGAACGCCGACCGGTTCCCCGACCCAGAAGAGGTCGGCATTCATCACCAGTACGGGGCCTTCCGGCAGCAGTTTCAGGCCCTTGGCCAGGCCGCCGCCGGAATTCATCAGCGCATTGCGCTCGTCGGAAATCAGGATCTCCGGGCTTCTTCTCTGGCTGAGATGTCCTTCCATCTGGTCGGCGAAATGATGCACGTTGACCGCGGCCTTGGTGACGCCGGCCTCTGCCAGAAGATCCAGTACGTAGTCGATCATCGGCTTGCCCGCGATCTCTACGAGCGGCTTCGGCATGGTGTTGGTGATCGGGCGGAGCCGGGTGCCGAGGCCCGCGGCGAGCACCATCGCATTGCTGATCGACATTGCTTCTCTGTCAGTTCGCTGATTCGGAATCTAGGATTCCGGTCTTCATACACCAGTCGTGCAAGGGTTTCAGCGATTCATGTGTGAGCGCCGCCTGAAGATAGGCGAAAGTGCGGGGCATATGTTTCATGTAGCCGGGTTTGCCGTCCCGCTGCATCAGCCGCACCCAGATGCCGACGAGCTTGCAGTTGCGCTGCGCCGACATCAAATGCCAGTCGCGCAAGAAAGTCGCCTCGTCGAAGTTGCCGCTTGCCTGCCGTTCGGCGAGATAGGTTTCCATCATCCGGTTGGCGAGCGGAGGCGCGACGGTCACGCGCGCGTCCTGCACCAGCGATGCCACGTCATAGGCCGTCGGGCCGATCACCGCGTCCTGGAAATCGATGAGGCCAATCCGGTCCAATCCCTGGCGCTCTCCGCGCCAGATGATGTTCGGCGAGTGAAAATCTCGCAAGAGCAGGTTCGTCTCGGAGGTCTGGAGAAGATCAATCAGCCCGTCCCAGATCTCTCCGTATTCACGTTTTTCGTCATCGCTTGCCGGCGCACCGCGCTTCCACGGCAGGTACCAGTCGGTCAAAAGCCGCGTCTCGATCTTCATCGCCGTCCGGTCGAAATCCGGAATGCGGTGGATGACCGCTCTGTCGAGGTTGATCTCCCTGTCGGTCTGCTTGGCATGGAGGCGGGCGAGCAGTCGTACGCTTTCGATGTAGCGCTCGTCGATCGGCTGGCCGGCCGCGTCGAGAACGCCATCCGACCCAAGGTCCTCGATCAGCAGGATGCCCTGGTCGAGATCGCGGGCGTAGATCGTCGGCGCTGCAAAGCCGCGTGCAATGAGCAGCTGGTCGATCGCGACGAAGGGAACGACGTCTTCGGCGATATGCGCGAGCTGCTGGTAGTATTTTCCGTCCTGGAGGACGGGGCCGGGCTTGTGTCGTGGCGAATCCATCAGAATCCGGCTAACGGAGCCGTCTGCCGGGTAAATGCGCTCATAGGCCCGGATCGAGGCGTCGCCGCTGAGGTGCCGGCGCCGTGCGTTTGGGTGATCGTTCTGATCGAGGAAGTCGCGGATCGCCAGCGTGCGGGCGATGCGCTGCAGCTTTTCGTCCGGACCGGAAAATTCGACGCGGCGACCATCGCCTTCATGGGTGATGCTCAGCGTGATGCGGCTGGTGGGTAGGGCGTCGTCAGCCCGTTCCGGCCATTCGACGAGACACACGCCTAGCGATAGCGCCTCGTCGAAGCCGAGTTCGTCCAGTTCGCTGGAATCAGCCAGCCGATAGAGATCGAAATGCGCGACCGGAATGCGCAGTTCATAGGTTTGGACCAGCGTAAAGGTCGGGCTGGGGACCTCCAGCCCGTCGTCATCGGCAAGCGCCCGAAGGAAGGCGCGTGCCAAGGTCGACTTGCCGGCCCCGAGATCACCCGAGAGCGCGACGCAGTCGCCGGGCTTCAGGGCCAGCGCCAGATCTTCGCCGAGCTCGATCGTTGCCGCCTCGTCCGTCAGGAAGCGCTCGATCGCCGGCATCATTCGGCCGCGACGATCGCCGGCACTTCGGCCGAGGGAATGCGGCAGGTCACTTCCGTGCCTTCGCCTTCCTTGCTGCGGATGGAGACGGTGCCGTGGTGCAGGCTGACGAAGCTCTCGACGATCGAAAGGCCGAGGCCTGCGCCGCCGCGCTGGCCGTAGCTTTCGAAGCGGTTGAACACGGTATCGAGCACGTCCTGCGGTATGCCGGGGCCGCTGTCTGAGACAGAGAAGATGAAGTCGCTGCCCTCGCGGCGGCACTTCAGGTCGATGGCGCTGCCATCGGGCGCAAAGTTTGCGGCATTGGTGAGCAGCTTGACGAAGATCTGCTTCAGCCGCTGCTGGTCGGCGACCATGCGGCCGAGATTGTCAGGGGCGGCGATCCTGAGGGTCACGCCGCTCTCGAGCAGCCGGTCGGCCATCTGGTGGGCAATATCATCGAGGAAGTCGGTGAGACTGATGTCGGACATGTCGAGTTGGACGATGCCGGCATCGACGGTCGCGAGATCCAGGATGTCGTTGACGATCGTCAGCAGCAGCGACGAGGAGGTGGCGATGTGGTCGACATACTCCGCCTGCCGCTCGTTGAGATCGCCGAAAGCCGGCGTCTTCAACAGGTCGGCGAAGCCGATGATGTTGGTGAGCGGCGAGCGAAGCTCGTAGGAAACGTGGTGCACGAAGTCGTTCTTCAGCGCATCCGCCTTGCGCAGCGCCTCGTTCTTTTCGGTGAGCGCGCGCTCGACCCGGACGCTGTCGGTGATGTTGACGAAGGTCAGCATCGTCTGCGCGTTCGGCAGCGGGATGACGGCGTAGTCGAGGATCAGTCCGGTCCGAAGCTCAAGGATGCCGCGGCTGGAGGGCCGTTCGTCGTCGAAGCTGGTGATGATGTGGGTGAAACGCTTCCACCCATCGGGCTGGTCGTAGGAGATGAGGCAGGCCTGTTCGATCGCCCGGATATGGGTGCCGGGCTTGGCTTCCGCCTCGCTGATGCCCCAGATCGCGCGGAACGCCGGGTTCGACAGGCGAATGCGGCCATCGGGCCCAAACACGGCGACGCCTTCGGCGAGATGGTCGATCGTCTCGCCTTGAACCTGAACGAGCGTATTGTAGCGCGTTTCGAGATCGACCTTCTCGGTCAGGTTCTCGAACACCCAGGTGACCCCGCCCTGCGGGCGGGCGGTCGCGAAGACGCGCAGCGTCTGGCCGTTCGGCAGGTGCCAGAGGTCGCTCTGCGTGTCGAGCGCCTGATAGACGGAAAGCGCGGCGGCCTTCCACTGTTTCCAGTTGAGCTGCTCCGGCAGCTGGCCGCCGGCGCGCAGCCGGTCAAGCACTTCGCCATTGTCGGGCTTGCGCTCGAGGAAGCCGATGTCGAGGTTCCACAGACGCTGGAAGGCCTGGTTGTAGAACTGCAGGCGCTGATTGCCGTCGAAGATCGCGACGGGGGTCGCCAGATGATCGAGCGTTTCGGCATGGCTCTTGAGCGTCCGGTTGAGTTCCTCGCGCACGGCCTCGATGCCGGATACGTCGACGGCGACGCCGGCCGAGCCGGCAGGGCTGCGGGCATCGACGACTTCGAAGAAGGTGCGGTTGCCCCTGACGACGGTCGAAACCTTGTCGCGGAACGGTGTGTCGAAGGTGGAAACCGCGCGGATCTTTTCGCGCGCGACGGTTGCGAGCAGCTCGCGCCCTTCGGCAACCGCGACCGCGACATCAGGAGCCTCGACGGCGTCGGCATAGGCCTCGTTGACCCAGGTGAGGGCGCCATCCGTGCCGCGTTGCCACACCGGCAGATCGATGGCGTCGAGAAGGGTGCGGAAGGACACGAGCGCAGTATTGAGCCGATCGTGCTCAAGCTTCAGCTCAGCGAGTTCTGCGCGCATATTGTTGAGAGCGATGAAGCGTACGAAAGCGCGCCCGCCCGAGACCCGTCCCTGGGCCTCCAGGACTTCGTTGCGCTGCGTTTCGAGCACCAGGTCGAAGCTGCGCGCCTGGGTGCGCAGCGCGTCGATCGCATTTTCCAGTTCCCCGGCGGATTGCGCCTTGATCCAGCGGCCGAAGGCCAGGAACTCGCGGTCGTCTGCCGGCGCGCCGGTTTCGGGCGGCAGCTGGCCGAGCAGCTCAGCCCGCTCGAGCAGCCCGTCCCAGACGACGATCCGGCGGTTCTTGTCGGCCACCAGCGCCTGATAGCGCGAGAGGCGCTGGTTGGCGTCCGACAGATCGGAGCGCAATTCGCGGTTCTCGGCTTCGATATTGCCGCGCTGGCGGATCAGCCAGATCGCCGAAATCATCGCTGCGGAAACTACGCCGATGAGCACGGAGAAGGTGACGACCTCCGACGAGCCGAAGATATTTGCCTTCTGCGGCGCGACCTGGGCGAGCGCATCTGTTGCTGCAAAGAGAGTGGTACCGGCCAGAAGGTGGCGCAGGAACTTCGGGCCCTTGCGGCGGGTGCCCGGAATAGCTGTTTGGTCTCTGTTCATGGCGCTGCCATCCCCGTCTGTCCGAAGGGTGCTGCCGGCCTTGTTGCGCCTTGCACAGTTCCATCGAGGCCCTGGTCAAGGGCCTGCGTCAGTTCCGATTGCATCCCCGGTCTGTCTCCGTCTGTTTGCCGCTTATCGACAAGACATCCCATCCGCGATGTCCAAGGTCCGCACCGACATCACGAATCAATGGGTTAGAGCATACTTCCTAGTCGAATCGTCGGGAAGGGAGAGGCCCAAAAAAGCGGCCGCGCTCTCTTGTCAAGAACGCGGCCACAAGATGTTGTGGATTGCCCGGGTAAGGATTAGTACCGGTAGTGCTCAGCCTTGAACGGGCCCTGCGTCTTCACGCCGATGTAGTCGGCCTGCTCTTCGGAAAGTTCGGAGAGCTTAGCGCCGAGCTTCTTCAGGTGCAGGCGAGCGACCTTCTCGTCGAGCGCCTTCGGCAGGACGTAGACTTCGTTCTTGTACTTCTCACCCTTGGTGAAGAGCTCGATCTGCGCCAGGACCTGGTTGGAGAACGAAGCCGACATCACGAAGGACGGGTGGCCGGTGGCGTTGCCGAGGTTCAGCAGGCGGCCTTCCGAGAGCAGGATCATGCGGTTGCCCTTCGGGAACTCGATCATGTCGACCTGCGGCTTGATGTTTGTCCACTTCAGGTTACGCAGTGCGGAGACCTGAATTTCGTTGTCGAAGTGGCCGATGTTGCCGACGATCGCCATGTCCTTCATCTCGCGCATGTGGTCCATGCGGATGACGTCCTTGTTGCCGGTCGTCGTGATGAAGATGTCGGCCGACGAGACGACGTCTTCGAGTTGAACGACTTCGAAACCGTCCATCGCCGCCTGGAGCGCGCAGATCGGGTCGATTTCGGTGACCTTGACGCGGGCGCCGGCGCCGGAAAGCGAAGCTGCCGAGCCCTTGCCGACGTCGCCGTAACCGCAGACGACGGCGACCTTGCCGGCCATCATCACGTCGGTGCCGCGGCGGATGCCGTCAACGAGCGATTCCTTGCAGCCGTACTTGTTGTCGAACTTCGACTTGGTGACCGAATCGTTGACGTTGATCGCCGGGAAGGGCAGCAGGCCCTTGGCCTGAAGCTGGTACAGGCGGTTGACGCCGGTGGTGGTTTCTTCGGTCACGCCCTTGATGGCGTCGCGCTGCTTGGTGAACCAGCCCGGCGAAGCCTGGAGGCGCTTCTTGATCTGTGCGACGAGGATCTCTTCTTCTTCGGAGCCCGGGTTGGAGAGTACGTCTTCACCGGCTTCGGCGCGGGCGCCGAGCAGGATGTACATGGTGGCGTCGCCACCATCGTCGAGGATCATGTTCGAGACGCCGCCATCGGCCCACTGGAAGATCTTGTCCGTGTAGGTCCAGTATTCTTCGAGCGTTTCGCCCTTGACGGCGAAGACCGGAACGCCGCTTGCGGCGATGGCAGCGGCAGCGTGATCCTGGGTCGAGAAGATGTTGCACGAGGCCCAGCGCACGTCGGCGCCGAGGGCAACCAGCGTCTCGATCAGAACGGCGGTCTGGATGGTCATGTGCAGCGAGCCGGTGATGCGCGCGCCCTTCAGCGGCTTTGCAGCGCCGAACTCTTCGCGGCAGGCCATCAGGCCCGGCATTTCCGTTTCGGCGATCGCAATTTCCTTGCGCCCGAAATCGGCGAGACCGATGTCGGCGACGATATAGTCCTGAGTGGTGGTCATGGAATTCTCCGGGCTGATCTCTTCAAGCCGCATGGCTTCAACCGAACTGCGGCGCGATTATGCCTCCCGCGCCTACCGACACGGTGAGAGTGCGACCGATCTATCAGGAATCAGGGGAGAGGGCAATATCGATATAAAGAAGTCTTTATATCTTTATATTGTCCGTCACATTTCTTCGCCGAACTTGTCGGCGACCAGCGCATCAAGCGCGTTCAATGCTTCTTCGGCTTGCGCGCCGCTCGCGGTCACGCACACGCTGCAGCCGGTGCTGGCAGCCAGCATCATCAGGCCCATAATGGACGTTCCGCCGACCGTCATGCCGTCCTTCGACACGGTAATCTCGGCTTCATAGGCCTCGACCGTCTGTACGAACTTCGCAGATGCCCGCGCGTGCAGGCCTCGCTTGTTGATGATCAGCAGTTCGCGCGTCAGCGACATGTCGGGGCGATGATCCATTACTTACCACTCAGGACGCGGCTGGCGACGTTGATGTATTTCCGTCCGGCTTCCGAGGCCTCGACCAACGCCTTGTCCATGTCGCTCTCGCCGCGCACGCCGGCAAGCTTGATCAGCATCGGCAGGTTGACGCCGGCTATCACTTCAACCGAGCCGCTGCGCATGACCGAGATGGCAAGGTTGGAGGGCGTTCCGCCGAACATGTCGGTCAGGATAATGACGCCGTGGCCCTCGTCGACCTTGGTGACCGCGTCGAGGATATCCTGCCGACGCTGGTCCATGTCGTCCTCGGGACCGATGCAGACGGTCTCTATAGCTTTTTGCGGACCGACGACATGCTCGAGTGCAAGTCGAAATTCCTCAGCCAGCTTGCCATGGGTGACAAGCACAAGTCCGATCATGGGTATCTTCGCTCCAACTGCACGCGCAATTCACTGATGGCCAGATATCGCAATGCAGCAATTTCGTCCACCTGTTGGGGCGGCCATCTTGGCAAGGAAAAGGGGAAGTGCAAGCCAAAAATGCTGAAAAACCAGCCTCGCTGACGGTAAATCGGGCTAGGATCCTATTTTTTCAGCGATGAGCGCATGCAAAATATTGAGAACATACGCCCCCTCTTCAACGGGAACGCGAACAATCGGGAGTACTCGCCCGAGTGGTAAGGGCAACGTCTCGTCTTCCAGCGGTAACCGCGGGTCGAAAGGCGCACTCACGGGCAGCATGGCCCAGTCCATCACCGCGGCAGGCACGGTTTCGATCTTGCCGATTCCGGCGCCGCGTATTTCAATCAGGCCGTGAATGGAGGGCGGACAGCGGGCGACGATCCTGTCATGTTCCAGGCTCAGATCCACCCGATCGTCGGCGACGAGTGCCGCAAAGTGCCCGGCCTGTCGTGCGGCCGTGATGCATGCAAGCGCCAGCCTGGATTTGCCGATGCCGGAAGGGCCCGTGATCAGGAAGCCGCGCGTCCCGAGCACGATGGCAGTGCCGTGGACATTGGCGCCCGTCGTCACGCGTGCGGCTCGGCGGGTAGCGACAGGATGAAGCGCGCGCCGCTGACGTGGCCGTCCTGCGCGACGATGTTTTCCGCCTTCAGCGTACCGCCGTGGGCTTCGGCGATCTGCCTGGAAATCGACAGGCCGAGGCCGGAGTTCTGGCCGAAATCCTCTCCTTCCGGCCGATCGGTGTAGAAGCGTTCGAAAATGCGGTCGATGTCTTCCGCCTGGATGCCGGGGCCGTTGTCCTCGACATAGACGAGGCAGCGCGATCGCGACCGTGTGAGGCGCACGACGATCCGCCCGCTGTCTTCGGGAACGAAGGACCGGGCGTTCTCGATCAGGTTGGTGATAATCTGGCCGATGCGCAGGTCGTGGCCGTTGACGGCGAAGCGGGCCTTGGGACTGTCCTTGCGGTCGATGACGAAATCGAGCAGCACCGTCTTCTTCTTGCTGCGGACCTGGCGCGAAATATCGACGAGGTCGCCCAGAAGTCTTTCGAGGTCGATGATCCTGGCATCGCTGCGGGCAAGTTCCGCGTCGAGGCGCGAGGCGTCCGAAATATCGCTGATCAGGCGATCGAGGCGGCGGACGTCATGCTGGATGACGTCCATCAAGCGCTTCTTCGATTCGTCGGTCCGCGCAAGCGGCAGGGTCTCGACGGCGCTGCGCAGCGAGGTGAGGGGGTTTTTCAGCTCGTGACTGACATCGGCCGCGAAATTCTCGATCGCCGCGATCCGATCGTAGAGCGCGGTCGTCATTTCCCGGAGCGCGACGGACAGGTTGCCGATCTCGTCCTGGCGAGAGGAGAAATCCGGGATCTCCTCGCGCTCCTTGGCACCGCCGCGCCGCACGCGGACTGCCGCCGCTGCGAGCCTTCGAAGCGGGTTGGCGATGGTCGAGGAGAGAAGCAGCGACAGGATGATGTTGACGAGGGCAGCCACGCCGAAGACGCGGATGATGGCGAGGCGCTCGGCCTGGACGATCTTGTCGATGTCGCCGGCTTGCGTCGAAAGCAAGAGAACGCCGAGCACGGCGCGGAACCGCTGGACGGGAACGGCCACTGAAACGATGAGCTCGCCCTTCTCGGTGACGCGTTCGACATAGCCGCGCACGCCGGTCAGCGCGTTGGTGACCTCAGGATAGATCGAGCCGTTGCCACCCGGCGGTTCCTTGTAGAGTGGCAGATTGCCGGGCTGCAGCAGCTTGTTCAGCCAGCTGTTGAGCTTTTCGCCGATGCCCGTCGATTCCGGCTCGATCGGCGGCAGGTCGAAGCGCAGCACCTGGCCGCCGCTATAGAGATGCCGGGAATCGAGCAGCAGGTCGGCATCGGCGTCGAAGAGGCGGGCGCGGGTGCGCGTCGGCGAGATCAGCCGCCTGAGAACCGGCGCAACGCGTTCCTGGATGATCGGGAAATCGAGATCCTCGTCGCTCGGCAGCGGCGTTATGCTCTGGCCGGCCTGCAGTTCGAGCAGTTTTTCGGGATCGATGGTGATCGAGTTGGTATCGACCGAGGCGGAAGCCGAGATGGCACCGGCGATGATTTCGCCCTGGGTCAGCAGGCTTTCGACACGGGCGTCGATCAGTCCCTCGCGGAACTGGTTGAGATACATGATGCCGCCGACGAGGACGACGAGTGCCACCAAGTTGAAGAAGACGATGCGGCGGGTGAGGCTCGAGAAGACGGCATTGCCGAACAGGCGGCGAATCAGCGTGAAAGGATGTGCCCAGCGGCGCTGGCCCATATGTGCCTGCGCACGTCCGTCACTGTCTTCGATGTCGCCCTGCAAGACTTCTACCAAATGTCCCGCTCCCGCGCGGACTTCCGTCACGTTCTCTCGATTGCAACGCTGACACGGCCCGAGTGCCGGGCGCGACGCCGTCGTTCACTTTGTGTGGTTCCGGCCCAGAGGTCCGATGGCGCGGCGGGGTTTCAAAGGCAGCCTTGGCCGTGCTCCCGTCGCGCCGTTTCTGAATGCGCCACAATCGGCGCGATGGCAAGTCCCGCGGCTCAGGCTGTCTCGCGGAAACGATAGCCGACACCGTAGAGGGTCTCGATCATGTCGAAGTCGTTGTCGACCATCTTGAACTTCTTGCGCAGCCGCTTGATGTGGCTGTCGATGGTGCGGTCGTCGACATAGACCTGCTCGTCATAGGCGGCGTCCATCAGCGCGTCGCGGCTCTTCACCACGCCCGGGCGCTGGGCAAGCGAATGGAGGATGAGGAATTCGGTCACCGTCAGCGTTACCGGCTCGCTCTTCCAGGTGCAGGTGTGGCGCTCCTGGTCCATCACCAGTTGCCCGCGCTCGAGCGAGCGCGAGGGCGCGTCGGAAGCCTTGGCGGGATTCGCCGGGTTGGCGGCAGCCGCTTCGCGGTTTGCGGCGCGACGCAGGATCGCCTTGACGCGTTCGACCAGCAGGCGCTGCGAGAAGGGCTTGGTGATGAAGTCGTCGGCACCCATCTTCAGACCGAAGAGTTCGTCGATCTCTTCATCCTTGGAGGTGAGGAAGATCACTGGCAGGTCGGACTTCTGTCTCAGGCGGCGCAGCAATTCCATGCCGTCCATGCGCGGCATCTTGATGTCGAAGATCGCAAGCTGCGGCGGCCGGGCGAGCAGGCCCTCAAGCGCGGAAGCACCGTCGGTATAGGTCTCGACCTTGTAGCCTTCTGCCTCCAGGGCGATGGATACGGACGTCAGAATATTCCGGTCATCATCGACAAGCGCGATGGTCTGCATCGTGTTCAACTCCGTCTTTTGAGGTGCCGGTCTCGTCCCCGAAAACTCCGGCATTCGCGAGTCACGGGTGCGTTAGTGAGTATAAAGGTGGAACAAATTGTGGCGAAGCTCAAAAAGTACCTGTCGTAACGATAGGATAGGTCCTGTCAGATCGGTGTCCGGCAGGCCGAATTCAACCGATTAAAAAAACGATAATTTTCTTTAAATCGATTAATATACTGAAATCATTATTCTTTTTTTGACGCCGCCTTGTTTTTGAGCGAGCATGCAAGTATGGTCCGGCGAAATTCAACGCCAATGGCCAAACACGAAGGAAGCTTGACCATGGAGCAACTCGGCACTCGCAATCTCGCGAACGGCTTGGAAAAACTCGGCTTTACCGACCTGGAAACGGTCCGGTACAACCTCGAAGCCGCAGAGCTTTATGAGGAAGCTCTTCGCCGCGGCGAGGCTGAACTGACGGCACACGGGGCGCTTGTTGCCCGTACCGGCCAGCACACCGGTCGTTCGCCGAAGGACAAGTTCGTGGTTCGCGATGCGAACACCGACGACCAGATCTGGTGGGACAACAACAAGCCGATGTCTCCGGAGCATTTCGCCCTGCTGCGAAAGGACATGCTCGATCACGCCAAGGGCATGTCGCTTTATGTGCAGGATCTCGTTGGCGGCGCCGATGCCGACAACGCCCTTCCGACCCGCGTTGTCACCGAATATGCCTGGCACTCGCTGTTCATCCGCAATCTCCTGATTCGTCCGGCCCGCGAGGCACTCGGCTCCTTCCTGCCGAAGCTGACGATCATCGATCTCCCAAGCTTCAAGGCTGACCCGGAGCGCTACGGCTGCCGCACGGAGACCGTCATTGCCTGCGACTTCACCAACGGACTGATCCTGATCGGCGGCACGTCCTATGCCGGCGAAATGAAGAAGTCGGTCTTCACCGTTCTCAACTACCTGCTGCCCAAGAAGGGCGTGATGCCGATGCATTGCTCGGCCAATGTCGGCCCGGCAGGCGACACGGCGATCTTCTTCGGTCTCTCCGGCACCGGCAAGACGACGCTTTCGGCCGACCCGACCCGCACGCTGATCGGCGACGACGAGCACGGCTGGGGCGAGCACGGCGTCTTCAACTTCGAAGGCGGCTGCTACGCCAAGGCGATCCGTCTGTCGGAAGCTGCCGAGCCGGAAATCTACGCGACGACCCGCCGCTTCGGCACGGTCATGGAAAACGTCGTGCTCGATGAGCGCCGCGTTCCGGATTTCGACGACGGTTCGCTGACGGAAAACACCCGCTGCGCCTATCCGCTCGACTTCATCCCGAATGCCAGCGCCACCGGCACCGCGCCGCAGCCGCGCACGATCATCATGCTGACGGCCGATGCCTTCGGCGTGATGCCGCCGATTGCCAAGCTGACGCCGGAACAGGCGATGTACCACTTCCTCTCCGGCTACACCGCCAAGGTTGCCGGCACGGAAAAGGGCGTCACCGAGCCGGAAGCCACATTCTCGACTTGCTTCGGCGCGCCGTTCATGCCGCGGCATCCGTCGGAATACGGCAACCTTCTGAAGGACCTGATCGCCAAGAACGGCGTTACCTGCTGGCTGGTCAACACCGGCTGGACAGGCGGCGCCTACGGCACCGGCAGCCGCATGCCGATCAAGGTGACCCGCGCTCTGCTCGCCGCAGCCCTCGACGGCTCGCTGAACGCCGCTGAACTGCGCACCGACGCCAACTTCGGCTTCGCCGTTCCGGTCTCGGTCCCCGGCGTCGACGACGGCATCCTCGATCCGCGATCGACCTGGGCCGATGGTGCGGCCTATGATGCCCAGGCCCGCCGCCTCGTCGATATGTTCATCGCCAACTTCGCCAAGTTCGAAGAACATGTTGATGGCAGCGTCCGCGACGCGGCTCCCGGCACCAAGCTTGCCGCCGAATAAACATCGTCAGCTATGATTCACGTGAAACCCGGCCTCCCACGGCCGGGTTTTTCGTTTTTGTGGCGAATGTTTTCAAGAGGTTCGCTCTGTGCCATAGATCGGGGCGAGGTGAACCATGGCTAGCGACACGCTCTACATAAACGACAGCATCGTGATTGCCGGCTGGGAGCTGACGGAGCAATTCGTGCTGGCCGGCGGGCCGGGTGGGCAAAACGTCAACAAGGTGTCGACCGCCGTTCAGCTGTTCTTCAACGTGCTGGCCTCTCCAGCGCTTTCCGATCGCATCAAGGCCAACGCCCTGAAGATTGCCGGGCGTCGTGCCTCGAAAGAGGGCGTGCTGATGATCGAGGCCAGCCGGTTTCGCAGCCAGGAGCGCAACCGCGAAGATGCGCGCGAGCGACTGAAGGAACTGATTCTCAAGGCCGCGGAGCCGCCACCACCGCCACGCAAGAAGACAAAACCGACCCGCGGTTCCGTCGAGCGCCGTCTCAAGGAGAAGTCCGGGCGCGGCGAGATCAAGAAGCTTCGGGGGCGGCCGGCCGGCGACTGATTTCTTTTTTGCCGCTCCTTGCCTTTGGCAGGCGGCGCCCTCTCTTACCGAGCAGTGTTTTCGCAAAAGGAGATATTCATGGGTCTTTTCAGCTTTATCAAGAACGCCGGCAAGAAGCTTGGCATCGGCGGCGACGATGACGCCCCGGATGCCGAAAGCGTTCAGAAGGAACTTGCATCCCACGATCTCGGTACAAAGGACGTGCAGGTCGAAGTGGCCGGTGACAAGGTCGTGCTGAAGGGTGTCGTGAAGGACCAGAGCGTCTTCGAAAAGGCCGTGGTCGCCGTCGGCAACACGCTCGGCGTCTCGGCAGTTGAGGCCTCCGAGCTTAGGGTTGCCGATGCTGGCGCCGCACCGGCACCCGCCAAGGCGCCGGTCTTCTATACGGTCAAAAAGGGCGACAACCTCTGGAAGATCGCCGAAGCGCAGTACGGCAAGGGCAAGGGTGCCAAGCACACCGTCATCTTCGAAGCCAACAAGCCGATGCTGACGCATCCGGACAAGATCTACCCCGGCCAGGTTCTGCGCATTCCGGATCTGGACGCGGCCTGAGCGTGTCGTTCACGCGTCGTCTTGCAATCGCGACGCTGGCGAGCCTTTGGCTTGCCGGCGCTTGTCTGGCGCAACCGTTTCGTGAACCGGCCAAGGGCAGTACTGAGCGTGCCGCCATCCTCGACGCGATCCGTCCGGCGGTGGAGGCCGAAATGCGCGGTCCGGTCGAGTTCGTCGTCACGACGATACGTGCAGCACCCAACTGGGCCTTCCTGCAGGTCGAGCCGCAACGTCCCGGTGGCGGCACTATCGACCTTGCGCAAACCGGGTTGCGTGACGAGGCTGACATGATGGATGGTCTGACGGTGTTTGCACTGGTCAGCTTCCACAATAGCCGCTGGAACCTCGTCGATCACGTGGTCGGGCCGACGGATGTCGCCTATGCCGGCTGGCCGCTTCGCTACGGCGTGCCGGCAGCACTTCTCGGCCTGGAGCAATAGGGGCTTCCAATGCAGGTGCTCCCGAAAGGGATCAGACATATCCCGGGCTATCTCGATCGCACCCGGCAGGAACAACTCGTCGAAGCGATTCGTCGTGTCGTTGCCGAAGCACCGCTCTTCGTGCCGGAAATGCCGAAGACCGGAAAACCCATGTCGGTTCGCATGACCAATTGCGGCTTGCTCGGCTGGGTCACGGATCGCGATCGCGGCTATCGTTACCAGGCTCAGCATCCGGTGACCGGCCGGCGCTGGCCGCCGATGCCGGACATAGTGCTCGAGATCTGGCAGGCAGTTTCCGCCAGCCAAAAGATGCCGGAAGCCTGTCTTGTGAACTTCTATTCCGAGGAGGCCCGCATGGGTCTGCACCAGGACCGCGATGAGCATGATCTGGAAACGGCTGTCGTCTCGATCTCGCTCGGCGACAGCTGCCTTTTCCGCGTCGGCAGCAATCAGCGCGGGGGACAGACCATGTCCTTCCGGCTCGAAAGCGGCGATGTCGTCGTGCTCGGTGGAGAAGGGCGGCTCGCGTTCCATGGCGTCGACCGGATCTATCCGAACACGTCGACGCTGCTGAAGAACGGTGGCCGCGTGAACCTGACGCTGCGTCGCGTCAATCCATGACGGGCTTATCGAGCGCTCAGAGTTTTCTGAGCGCCACCTTTTCCGTCAGGTGGTTCGGGCCCTTTTGCAGGATCAGGTCGGCGCGCGGGCGCGTCGGCAGGATGTTCTGGTGCAGGTTCTTCAGGTTGATGTTGTGCCACAGGCCCTCGGCGATGGCGCGCGCCGCATCCTCGCTGATCGTGGCATAACGATGGAAGTAGGATTCCGGGTTCTTGAAGGCGGTTTCGCGCAAGCGCATGAAGCGGTTGACGTACCAGCTATGGATCAGGCTCTCCTCGGCATCGATATAGATCGAGAAGTCGAAGAAATCCGAGACCATCGGCACGATCTTGCCGTCGGCCGGTAGGTTGCGCGACTGCAGCACGTTGATGCCCTCGAAGATCAGGATATCCGGGCGGTCGATGACGGTGAACTGGTCCGGCAGCACGTCATAGGTCAGGTGCGAGTAGCTCGGCGCCTTGACGTTCGGTTGGCCCGCCTTGATCGCTGACAGGAAGCGCAGGAGCGCGCCCACGTCGTAGCTTTCCGGAAAGCCCTTGCGATCCATCATGTTTTCGCGCTGGAGCACGGCGTTCGGGTAGAGAAAGCCGTCGGTCGTCACCAGATCGACCTTCGGGCTCGATGGCCAGCGCGACAGGAGCTGCGCAAGGATACGGGCCGTGGTCGATTTGCCGACGGCGACCGATCCGGCAATGCCGATGACGAAGGGCGTCTTCGTTTCGGACATGCTGAGGAAGCGCTTGCGCTGCTCGAAGAGCATCTGCGACGATTCCACATGGGTCGAAAGCAGGCGCGATAGCGACAGGTAGATCTGCCGGACTTCACCGAGATCGACGGGGTCGTTCAGCGAGCGCAGCCGCTGCACTTCGTCGGCCGTCAGCGTCAGCGGCGTATCGGCGCGAAAGCGCGACCATTCCTCGGCGGTGAAGAAATGATAGGGGGAATAGTCCCGCTGCTGCAGATTGTCCGGCAGGTCCGCCGCTTCGATGTCTTTGGCCGCTATCGTCATGGGGTCTGCCGATTTGCCTTTTCCTGCAGGCCAGATTGGTTGGTTCGCCGCGCGAGCTCGTTCAGCACATCCTGCAACGGAACGTCGGCGATCTTCAATACGACCATCAGATGATAGATGAGATCGGCGCTTTCGGCGACGAGATTCGCGCGGTCGTTGCTGACGGCCGCGATCACCGTCTCGACCGCCTCTTCCCCGAGTTTCTTGGCCGCCTTCGGCTGGCCGCTCGCGACCAGCTTTGCCGTCCAGGATTCGTCCGGCGCCGCCTTCGCGCGTGTCGCGACGATGGCCTCGAGATCGGAAAGTGTGAAGTCAGCCATGGAAGATCCTGAAGCTCAGTCGAGGCGCATGGCGATGCCATGCTCCGCCATATAGCGCTTGGTTTCGCCAATGCTATAGGTGCCGAAGTGGAAGATAGAGGCGGCGAGCACGGCGGTCGCATGACCGTCGCGGATGCCGGCAACCATGTGGTCGAGGTTTCCGACGCCGCCGGACGCGATGACTGGGGCACGCACCGCATCGGCCACGGCACGGGTGAGCGCGATGTCGTAGCCGCTCTTCGTTCCGTCGCGATCCATCGAGGTCAAAAGGATCTCGCCGGCGCCGAGGTCGACGACGCGGCGGGCAAACTCGATCGCGTCGATGCCGGTCGGCTGGCGTCCGCCATGGGTGAAGATCTCCCAGCGGTCCGCTTCGCCGTCCGTCGACACCTTCTTGGCGTCGATGGCGACGACGATGCACTGGTTGCCGAACTTGTCGGCGGCTTCCGCAACGAAGTCCGGGTTCTTCACGGCAGCGGTATTGATCGACACCTTGTCGGCGCCGGCAAGCAGCAGCTTGCGGATGTCGGAGACCTGGCGCACGCCACCGCCGACGGTCAGCGGCATGAAGCACTGTTCGGCGGTGCGGGCGATGACGTCGAAGATCGTCTCGCGATTGTCCGACGAGGCGGTGATGTCGAGGAAGCAGAGTTCGTCGGCGCCGGCGGCATCATAGGCGCGGGCCGCCTCAACCGGGTCGCCGGCGTCGATCAGGTCGACGAAGTTGACACCCTTGACCACACGACCGTCCTTGACGTCGAGGCAGGGGATAACGCGGGCTTTGAGGGACATGGTCAGGCCTTTCTCGCGGCGCGGATCAGATCCAGCGCTTCCTGCGGGTCGATGCGGCCGTCATAGAGCGCGCGGCCGGAGATGGCACCTTCGAGTTTGTGTGCGTCCGGGGCAACCATGCGGCGGATGTCGTCCATCGAGGCAAGACCGCCTGACGCGATGACCGGAATGGAAACCGCATCCGCCAGCTCCAGCGTCGAGGGCCAGTTGATGCCGGTCAGGATGCCGTCGCGGTCGATATCGGTATAGATGATCGCCGAAACGCCGGCGCCCTCGAACTTCTTGGCAAGCTCGATCACGCCGAGCTCGGAGGCCTCGGCCCAGCCCTCGACGGCGACCTTGCCGCCCTTGGCGTCGATGCCGACGGCGACCTTGCCGGGGAACTTGCGGCAGGCTTCTATGACGAGTGCCGGATCGCGCACAGCGACCGTGCCGAGGATGACGCGGGCAAGGCCGCGCGACAGCCAGTTTTCGATATGGTCAAGCGTGCGGATGCCGCCGCCGAGCTGCACCGGGTTACGGGTCGCCTTGAGGATGGCGTCGACGGCCGCGCCGTTGACCGTCTCGCCGGCAAAGGCGCCGTTGAGGTCGACCACGTGCAGCCATTCGAAGCCCTGTTCTTCAAAGGTGCGGGCCTGGGCCGCCGGGTCGGGGTTGTAAACCGTCGCCTGGTCCATGTCGCCGAGCTTCAGGCGTACGCATTGCCCGTCTTTCAGGTCGATCGCGGGAAATAGGATCATGGGTCTGTCCAATCGAGAGAGGCGAAAGCTCAGGGCTTCCAGCGCAGGAAATTCGAGATGAGGGCAAGGCCGAGGGCCTGGCTCTTTTCCGGGTGGAACTGCGAGCCGGCCTTGTTGCCGTTAGCGACGAAGGCGGTGACCGGACCGCCGTAATCCGCTTCGGCGACAACGTCGCCGGCGTTCTCGGCGGCCAGATGGTACGAATGCACGAAATAGGCGTGCAGGCCGCCTTCGCCAACCCGGATGCCGTCAAACAGCGGATGTTCGCGCTTGAGCGTGAGCGTGTTCCAGCCGATCTGCGGGATCTTCAGTGCGGTATCAGTGGGCGTCATCTCGACGACATCGCCGGGGATCCAGCCGAAGCCGTGGGTGATGGTCTTTTCGAGCCCGCGCGACGACATCAGCTGCATGCCGACGCAGATGCCGAGGAACGGCCGGGCGGCCTGTTCCACCGCTTCGGTCAGCGCCTGCTCCATGCCGTCGACGGCGGCAAGGCCACGGCGGCAGTCGGCATAGGCACCGACACCCGGAAGCACGATGCGGTCGGCGCTCGCCACCCGCTCCGGCTTGTCGGTGAGGTCGATCTCGGCTGAAATGCCGGCTTCGCGAGCGGCCCGTTCGAAGGCCTTGGTGGCTGAGCGCAGGTTGCCCGAGCCGTAGTCGATGATGGCGACGCGCATCAGCGTTCTCCGTAGGAATCAAAAAGGCCGAGGCCGGGTCCGCCGTTTGAGGGCTTGCGCGCGGTCCAATCGGCCGGGGAAGGGGTGGCGGGCTTTGTCTCGCCCGGTGCCACGCTCGTGAAATAGATCTCTTCCGCCGTCTCCAGATTGGGTGCCGGCACGATGGAACGAAGCGTCCAGTCACGAGCCGTCAGGCTGCGTGCCACCAGAACTGGCCCTTCCAGCGCGACGAGCAGCCGCAGCGCGATCTGCACCAGCACCGATGCAAGGAAACCGCCTGCGAGACTCGACAGGGAGATTAACGAAATCTGCAGAACAGCAACTGCGATTCCGATTGCCCATTGCCGCTTGAAGAGAAGCCAGAGCGCCGGGAAGAGAAAGGCGCCCCAGGAGAAGCCGTCGGCAACGAAGCGTGTTCGCTCGTCGTCGGCGCGCGCACCCGGCGGGGTGAGGATCAGGTAAGAAGCCATGGGTTCAGCCAGTGACTGGCCGCTTAGGCAAGGGTCCCCTTGGTCGAGGGAACGCGGCCGGCCTGGCGCGGGTCGATTTCGGTTGCGGTGCGGAGCACGCGGGCGACGGACTTGAAGCAGGTCTCGGCGATATGATGGTTGTTGGCGCCGTAGATGTTCTGGATATGCAGCGTGATCCCGGCATGCTGGGCGAGCGCCTGGAAGAACTCACGCACGAGTTCCGTGTCGAAGGTGCCGATCTTCGGCGCGCTGAAGGCAACGTTCCAGACGAGGAACGGCCGGCCGGAAACGTCCACTGCCGCGCGGGTCATCGTCTCGTCCATGGCAAGGTCGAGCGAGGCGTAACGGGCGATGCCGCGCCGGTCGCCGAGCGCCTTGGCGAGCGCCTGGCCGATGGCAATGCCGGTGTCCTCGACCGTATGGTGGTCGTCGACATGCAGGTCGCCGTCGGTCTTGATCTCCATGTCGATGAGCGAATGGCGGGCGAGCTGGTCCAGCATATGGTCGAAGAAGCCGACACCGGTCGAAATCTTCGAAACGCCGGTGCCGTCGATGTTGACCGATACGGACACCGCGGTCTCGTTGGTTTTACGCGAAACCTGTGCGGTGCGGCTGGACGTGGCTTCTGCCATCGGGCTCTCCTGTATGCGCCAGTGCGGGGGGAGGAAAGTCTGTGCGGTTTCCTCATCTCGCGCTCGCTTGCGATCTCGGCCGCTCCTTATCAGGCAAATGCTGAAATATCCAGAACTTGAGCGTTGATTCGAATCATCCGACACCGGGCCCTGAACGAAGATTGCACCCTCGGGCGGTTGCCATTTGCAAATGTGTCTGCCGTACTTACATAGGCCTCAAGCAACCAGGCTCGTTCAGAGCCGCAACGCCCCAAGTAAACGCCCCCAAGTATCAGGGGCCGACAGGTATCTTCATGAGTGAACACAATCCCTACGGAACGATGCATGCGACGACCATCATCACGGTACGCAAGGATGGCAAGGTGGTGATGGCCGGCGACGGCCAGGTGAGCCTCGGCCAGACCGTGATGAAGAGCAATGCGCGCAAGGTGCGGCGTCTCGCGAAGGGCGACGTGATCGCCGGCTTTGCCGGCGCGACCGCCGACGCCTTCACGCTGCTCGAAAGGCTCGAGGCCAAGCTTGAACAGTACCCCGACCAGCTGATGCGCGCGGCGGTCGAACTTGCCAAGGACTGGCGCACCAACAAGTATCTGCGCAATCTCGAAGCGATGATGCTGGTCGCCGACAAGTCGATAACCCTGGCGATCACCGGCAATGGCGACGTACTTGAGCCGGAACACGGCACCATCGCCATCGGCTCCGGCGGCAACTACGCCTTTGCCGCAGCGCGCGCCCTGATGGACAGCGACAAGTCGGCCGAGGATATCGCCCGGCGGGCGCTGCAGATCGCCGGGGACATCTGCGTCTATACCAACCACAATATCGTGGTGGAGACGTTGGATGCCGAATGAGCCCAAGCATGTCAGCTTCGCGCCGGTGGTTGATGACCATCTGCCGCTGCTGCATGCCTGGCTGAGTGAACCGCATGTGCGGCAATGGTGGGGCGATCCGGACAAGGAAGTGGAACTGATCCGCGAAGGCTGCGCGACCGGAGAGGTGGAGGGCTTCATCTTCCACGTGGCCGGCGAGCCGGCTGGCTACATCCAGTCCTGGATGCCTTTTCAGTATCCGGACGAGGAGCCCTGGGCGAAGGATCTGCCGGCCGATGTGCCCGGTATCGATATCTTCGTCGGCCCCGCGGAATTGACGGGCAGGGGTGTCGCCTCGCTGGCGCTCCGAGCTTTTGCCGAACGGCTCTTTGCCGCCGGCGCGTCCCGCATCGTGATCGACCCTGATGCGGGCAACCGCCGGGCGGTCAGCGCCTACACCAAGGCCGGCTTCGTGCCCTACGCAGAATGGATAGATGTATCTGGTCGCACGCTCCTGATGGAACTGACGCGGACCGAATTTGAGAGGACTACATGAGTACGTTTTCACCCAGAGAGATCGTGTCGGAACTCGACCGTTTCATCATCGGCCAGAACGACGCCAAACGGGCCGTCGCCATTGCGCTACGCAACCGTTGGCGCCGCCAGCAGCTCGGCGACGAGCTGCGCGATGAGGTCATGCCGAAGAACATCCTGATGATCGGCCCGACTGGTGTCGGCAAGACCGAGATTTCCAGGCGTCTGGCCAAGCTCGCCGGCGCGCCCTTCGTCAAGGTTGAGGCGACCAAGTTCACCGAGGTCGGCTATGTCGGCCGCGACGTCGAGCAGATCATCCGTGACCTCGTCGAGGTCGGGATCGGCCTCGTGCGCGAAAAACGCCGCGCCGAAGTCAAGGCCAAGGCGCACCAGAACGCCGAAGAGCGCGTGCTCGATGCACTGGTCGGCGCCACGGCCTCGCCGGCGACGCGCGATTCGTTCCGCAAGAAGCTGCGCGCCAACGAACTCGACGACAAGGAGATCGAGGTCGACCTCGCCGAGACCGGTGCGCCGGGTGGTTTCGAAATTCCGGGCATGCCGGGCGCCAATATCGGTGTGCTCAACCTTTCGGAAATGTTCGGCAAGGCGATGGGTGCCCGCACCAAGAAGGTCAAGACGACGGTCAAGGCCTCCTATGAGCTGCTCATCAACGACGAGTCGGACAAACTGCTCGACAACGAGCAGATCCAGCGCGAGGCAATGCGCGCGGCCGAAGACGACGGCATCGTCTTTCTCGACGAGATCGACAAGATCGCCTCGCGTGAGGGCGGCATGGGCGCCGGCGTGTCGCGCGAAGGCGTGCAGCGCGACCTGTTGCCGCTCGTTGAAGGCACGACGGTTGCGACGAAGTATGGACCGGTCAAGACCGACCACATCCTGTTCATCGCTTCCGGCGCCTTCCATGTGGCAAAGCCCTCGGACCTGCTTCCGGAATTGCAGGGCCGTCTGCCGATCCGCGTTGAGCTCCGTGCGCTCACCAAGGAAGATTTCCGCCGGATCCTGACGGAAACCGAAGCGAGCCTCATCCGCCAGTACAAGGCGCTCTTGGACACGGAAGAGGTGAAGCTCGACTTCACCGACGACGCGATCGATGCGCTCGCCGATGTCGCGGTGCAGCTGAATGCCAGTGTCGAGAACATCGGCGCCCGCCGCCTGCAGACGGTGATGGAGCGCGTACTGGACGAGATCTCGTTCAATGCGCCCGACAGCGCCGGACAGGCGGTGACGATCGACGCGGAGTATGTGCGCAAGCATGTCGGCGATCTCGCTGCCAACACCGATCTGTCGCGCTACATCCTGTGACATTTCGGTCGTCGAGGCGCGCAAACGCCCGCAACCCAGAATAGACCGGGCGCCTGTCTCTCGACAGGCGCCCGCATTTTTTCTAACACGGACACGGAAATTGATCGTGGCCCGGGCATCTTTCCGACATGATCTTGGCGTAGGAGCCGCCCCGCCGACCGAGGCAGCCTCCACGAGTCACAGGAAGAAGAGATCGTGCGTTTTACCGCCTGCATGCTCGCTATCGCCACGTTTTGCCTGACCGCAAGCCAGACAATCGCGGCGACCGCCGTTCCGCCGGGCAACCGCAACGTCGAGCAGCCCGGTATCCCCGGCGCTTCCGTGCGCCGAACCAAGGCCGGCCGCACCTCCTTCGATGCCAAGTTCGAGAAAGTCCGGGATCTGCTGGCGACCGACAAACAGCTGATCAGCAAGATCAAGTCCGTGTCGCGCGCCTATGGCATCGCGCCGATCCACATGGTCGGCGCCATCGTCGGCGAGCATACCTACAATGTCGACGCCTATGACCGGCTGCAGTCCTATTACGTCAAGGCGGCCGCTTACGCCGGCAACAGCTTCCAGTTCGGCTATGATGGCGAAACGGTCGCCGAGTTCGTCGCCCGGCCGCAATTTTCCGAATGCGGTGCCAAGAAGGGTGCCTATGCGCTCTGGAGCTGCCGCGAGCGGGTCTGGGACAACGACTTCCGCGGCAAGTCGGTTGGCGGCAAGTCCTTCCCGAACAACCGCTTCAGCGCCGTTTTCTTCCAGCCGTTCTTTGCCGGCCAGACCTTCGGCCTCGGCCAGATCAACCCGCTGACGGCGCTGATGCTGACCGACATCGTCGCAAAGACGTCGGGCTACGACCGCCTCGATGAAAACAACGCCGCTGGCGTCTATGAGGCGATCATGGATCCGGATGTGTCGCTCGCCTATATGGCGGCCTCGATCCGCCATTCGATCGACGCCTACAAGTCGATCGCCGGCCTCGACATTTCCGACAATCCCGGCATCACGGCGACGCTCTACAATGTCGGCAATCCGGACGGCCGCGCAGCTGCCCTTGCCGCCAAGATCCAGAGCGGACAAGCGCAATGGCCGGAGGAGAATTATTACGGCTGGCTCGTCAACGACAAGCTTTCGGAGCTTGAAAGCCTGTTGTGATTCACGTGAAGCACTTTCCTTGATTGCGCCGTAAAAACCTGAAATCATTGGCGCAATCGAGAAAGGCAATCACCATGGACATGCGTCCGGAGCCCTTCGAACCGCCGGCTCCCGTTCCTCGAGTGGGCATCCCTTCCTACCTGCAGATCATCAGGACGGTCTTACGCAATCCGCTCGAACTGTGGGGCGAGCCATCCTACACCTTGCCCTGGATCGAGACGAAGTTCGTCACCCAGCGCACTTTGATCGTCAACGATCCCGGTCTCATCCGTCACATCCTCGTCGACAATGTCGGCAACTACGAAATGTCGAAGGTTCGCCGGCTGATCCTCAGGCCGATCCTGCGCGACGGCTTGCTGACGGCCGAAGGCGAGGTCTGGAAGCGCTCGCGGAAAGCCATGGCGCCGGTGTTCACACCGCGCCACGCCAAGGGTTTCGCAGGCCAGATGTTGCGAAGCTCGGAAGCATTCGTCGAGCGCTATGCCGGCGCCAAGACAGCTCCGTTCACGACCAACATCGCCAACGACATGACGGAACTCACCTTCGACATTCTTGCCGAAACGCTGTTTTCCGGTGAGGTGGCGGTGGAGCGGGAAGGGTTTGTCCAGAGCGTCGAGGAACTCCTGCACCGCATGGGCCGCGTCGATCCCATGGACATTCTGCTCGCGCCGGAATGGATACCGCGCCCAACCCGGATCGGCGGCAAGAAGGTGATGAACCGGTTCCGCTCGATCGTGTCCGAGACCATGGCGATCCGGCGGCGCAAGATGGCGGCGGATCCCGAGGGCACGCCCAAGGATTTCCTGACCCTGCTTTTGGAGATCGAGGGCAGTCAGGGCCTTTCGACTGCGGAGATCGAGGATAACATCCTGACCTTCATCGGTGCCGGGCACGAGACAACCGCCCGGGCGCTCGCCTGGACGCTCTATTGCATCGCCAACACGCCGGCCTATCGCGAGACGATGGAGGCCGAGATCGATGCCGCGATCGCAAGCGGTGCCGATCCGGTCGAATGGCTCGGCCTGATGCCGCATGTCCTTGCCGCCTTCGAGGAGGCGATGCGGCTCTATCCGCCGGCGCCGTCGATCAACCGGGCCGCGATCGAAGAGGACGAGTGGACTTCCCCCACCGGAAAGCGGGTACGCATCCCCAAGGGCATCGCGGTGCTGATCATGCCGTGGACGCTGCACCGCCACGTTCTTTACTGGGATAAGCCCCGCGCGTTCATGCCCGAGCGTTTCCTGCCGGAGAACCGCGAGAAGCTGCATCGTTACCAATATTTGCCCTTCGGCGCCGGCCCGCGCGTCTGCATCGGCGCCACTTTCGCGCTACAGGAAGCCGTGATCGCGCTCGCCGTGATGATGCATCGCTACCGTTTCGATCTGACCGAGGAGACAAATCCCTGGCCGGTGCAGCGCCTCACTACTCAACCGCGGGGCGGGTTGCCGATGAAGGTGTCGGTTCGCTGAAGGTCTTGCCGGGGATCGGCGACTGTACCGAGCGCACCGGCGAGTCGGCCGGCTTCGGCTGCTGCAGTATCTTCGACGGTTTCTTGATCGTCTTGATCTGGGCGCAGGTGGCGTCGCCGACATTGTCGCACTGTTTGTAGACGACAATCTCGCTTCCGGCACCATCGTCCCACACCGCCTGGATCGTCAGCGTCTTCGCGGTGTCGGCCGGCAGCGAGATATAGACATACTCGGCCGTCTCATCGGCCGGCAGGTTGAACGGGATCTGCGGATTGCACTTCGCCAGCGGAAAGCGCTGATCAAGCGTGTCCGAATTGATCGAATATCGAATTTCCGATAGCCGGCAATGCATCGTCTGCAATGCGGTGAAGTAGATCAGTTGCCGGTCGTCATAGTCGCGAAACTGCACCCAGCCGGTCTGCTTGTTGGCGTCGAGCATCGCCTTGTAGATCGCGACATCCGGAAGTTGCGGCTTGTACTCTTCTTCCTCCGCGTCCTGTGCTTGGGCCAGGTTCAGCGGAAACCAGATGAAAGCGGCAAACGGGAGCCAGACGAAAATAGACGGACGGCGGCCTTCGAGCATGCGCAGGTGTCCCCATCTTTTGACCCGTGTCGCCCAGTTGATCATCTATGTCTGCGGCACGATGGTTTTCTCTTGAAATATGTCATATCACCGCATCGATCCCCATTGAACCCGGGGCCTTGCGCCCCGCGCGAATTCCGGACTGCGCGAATTGACCTCTCATTTTCTTCTCGGCATCGACACCGGCGGCACCTATACCGACGCCGCTCTCTTCTCGGAAACGCAAGGGGTGGTCGCCAAAGCCAAGGCGCTGACGACCCGCCACGACCTCGCAGTCGGTATTTCCGGCGCGGTCGAAGCGGTGCTCGATCAGGCGAAAGTGCCGGTTTCTGCAATCAGCATGGTCTCGCTGTCGACGACGCTTGCGACCAATGCGCTCGTCGAAGGGCAGGGCGGCCGCGCCGGTCTTGTCATGATCGGCTTTGGCCCCGACGATCTGAAGCGCGATGGTCTCTTGGAGGCGCTGGGCTCCGATCCGGTGATCTTCCTGCCGGGCGGCCACAATGTGCACGGCGGCGAAACCCCACTCGACATGAGCGAGCTCGATGCCACGCTGCCGGCGCTTGCCGGCCAGGTCTCCTCCTTCGCCATTGCCGGCTACTTCGCCGTTCGGAATCCGGATCATGAAAAGCGCGTCCGCGACCGCATTCGCGAAGTCTCGCATCTGCCGGTGACCTGCAGCCATGAACTGTCCTCGAAGCTCGGCGGCCCGCGCCGTGCCTTGACGACCCTGCTCAACGCCCGGCTGGTGTCGATGATCGACCGGCTGATCGGCTCCTGTGAAGGCTTCCTGAAGGCGCGCGGCATCGACGTGCCGATGATGGTGGTGCGCGGCGACGGAGCCTTGATCTCGGCGGAGGAGGCGCGGCTGCGCCCGATCGAGACGATCCTCTCCGGTCCGGCCGCAAGCCTTGTCGGCGCGCGGCATCTGACCGGCCTCGACAATGCGGTGGTCTCCGACATCGGCGGCACCACGACCGACGTCGCGGTACTCGAGGGCGGGCGTCCGCGGCTCGATGCCGAAGGCGCCGTTGTCGGCGGCTTCCGCACCATGGTCGAGGCGGTGGCGATGCGGACCTACGGCCTGGGCGGCGATTCGGAAGTGCGCATCAACGACCGAGGCTTGAAGGCGAAGATCGATCTCGGCCCGCGCCGGCTGATGCCGCTCAGCCTCGCGGCCGCCCTGCATGGCGACGCCGTCATCTCGGTGCTCGAAAAGCAGATGCGCGCCCAGCATACCGGGCGCAACAATGGCCGGTTTGCGGTCCGCACCGGCCTGCCGGATCATCTTGCCAGCGGCCTGCAACCGCAGGAGCAGGCGCTCTATGAGCGCATCGGTGCGGTTCCGCTGGCGTTGGAGACCCTGTTGGTCTCGACCCCGCAGAAGGCGACTCTCGATCGGCTGGTGGGGCGCGGGCTCGTGCATATCTGTGGCCTGACGCCGTCGGACGCCATGCATGTGCTCGGCCGGCAATCGCAATGGAACCTTGAAGCGGCTCAGCTTGGCATTCAGCTTGCAGCGCGCACCCGCGACGGCTCCGGTCAGCCAATCGCTTCCTCCCCGGAAGCCATGGCGCAGATGATCGTCGACCGGCTGACGCGGAAATCCTCGGAGGTCATCCTGCAGGCCTGTCTCGGCGAGGATGGTGCCGGTGCCATCGATCCAGCCGTTTCGCAGGCCGTCGACCGGGCGCTCACGCGCACGCCGGGCATCGTCCGCTTCTCGCTTGGTCTCGACCGTCCGCTCGTCGGCCTCGGCGCTTCGGCGCCGGTTTATTACCCTGATATCGCCGAGATGCTCGGAACGGATGCCGCCATTCCCGAAGAGGCCGGCGTCGCCAATGCCGTTGGCGCCGTGGTCGGCCAGGTCAGCGCTACGGTCACGGTTTTCGTGACGATGCCGGAGGAAGGCATCTTCGTCGTCAACGGTGCCGGGGCCAGCGAACGGTTTCTCGACCAGGAACAGGCTTTCGGCGCCGCCCGGCGGCGAGCCGAAGCCGTGGCGCTGGAAACGGCGCGCACCAATGGAGCGGACGATCCCGCTTCGATGCTGCGCGAGGAAATCGATGCGCCGGAAGTCGAGGGCAGCCGCAAGCTGATCGAGGCCCGGTTCATCGCGTCCGCCAGCGGACGTCCGCGCATTGCCCACGACTGATCTTTTCCATTTCGGAAACAATTCTTCGCATCCTTGCAGAATTGACAGGGAATGAATTGGTGAGAAACTGCGGCCGTTTCACGCGCGCGTTGCGCATGGGCTGGTCCGCGATCGGCTACAGGCGCAAGATCAACATGTTGGGGCGTTCTCATCGCATCCGTCCGGATCGGTGACGCTCCTTACGTCTATTTCAAGGAGTTGGCAGATGGACCGCATTGAGAAGTTTGGGTTGAAGATAGATGCGGGTCTCCATCGCTTCCTGGTGGAAGAGGCGATGCCGGGCACCGGCATCGATGCAGAACATTTCTTCGAGCAGCTTTCCGCCCTCGTGCACGATCTGGCGCCGAAGAACCGGGCGCTGCTCGCCAAGCGCGACGAGCTGCAGGCCAAACTCGACGCCTGGTACAGGCAGAACGGCGCCCCCAGCGACATCGAGACCTACCAGGCCTTTCTCCGCGATATCGGCTACCTGCTGTCGGAAGGTGGCGACTTCAGCGTTTCGACCGCCAATGTTGATCCGGAAATCGCGACGATCGCCGGTCCGCAGCTCGTCGTCCCGGTCATGAATGCGCGCTATGCGCTCAACGCTGCCAATGCGCGCTGGGGTTCGCTCTATGACGCGCTCTACGGCACGGATGCGATTTCGGACGCCGATGGTGCCGAGAAGGGCCGCGGCTACAATCCAAAGCGCGGCGCCAAGGTCATCGCCTGGGCCCGCGACTTCCTCGATGCCAGCGCGCCGCTCGCGAAGGGTAACTGGGCAGACGTCACCTCGCTCAAGGTTGCGGGTGGCGAGCTGGAGATTGGCCTTAAGGACGGCTCGAACACGACGCTGCGCAACGCCGCTCAATTCGCCGGCTATTCCGGCGCCGAAGGCACGCGGTCGGAGATCGTTCTCCGGCACAACAATCTGCATGCGATCGTCGTCCTCGACGCCTCGACGCCGATCGGCAAGGAAGATCCGGCCGGTATCTCGGACGTCATCCTCGAATCGGCGATCACCACGATCATGGATTGCGAAGATTCGGTCGCGGCCGTCGATGCCGAAGACAAGGTCGTCGTCTACGGCAACTGGCTCGGCCTGATGAAGGGCGACCTCGAAGAAGAAGTCGCCAAGGGCGGCAAGACCTTCACCCGCCGCCTCAATGCCGATCGCACCTACGAGGCCGCCGCTGGCGGCACGCTGTCGCTCCCCGGCCGCTCGCTGATGCTGGTCCGCAATGTCGGCCACCTCATGACGAATCCGGCTATCCTCGACCGCGACGGCAAGGAAGTGCCCGAGGGTATCATGGACGCCATGGTCACCGCGCTGATTGCCCTACACGATATCGGCAACGGCGGCCGCCGCATGAACTCCCGCGAGGGATCGATGTATGTCGTCAAGCCGAAGATGCACGGACCGGAAGAAGTCGCCTTTGCCTGCGAGATCTTCACGCGCGTCGAAAAGGCGCTCGGCATGCCCGCCAACACCATGAAGATGGGCATCATGGACGAGGAGCGCCGCACCACGGTCAACCTCAAGGAATGCATCCGCGCTGCCCGCGAGCGCGTCGTCTTCATCAACACCGGCTTCCTCGATCGCACCGGCGACGAGATCCATACCTCGATGGAAGCCGGCCCGATGATCCGCAAGGGCGACATGAAGCAGGCTGCCTGGATCGGCGCGTACGAAAACTGGAACGTCGATATCGGCCTCGAATGCGGCCTTTCCGGCCACGCCCAGATCGGCAAGGGCATGTGGGCCATGCCCGATCTGATGGCAGCGATGCTCGAGCAGAAGATTGCCCACCCGAAGGCCGGCGCCAACACCGCCTGGGTTCCGTCGCCGACGGCCGCGACGTTGCATGCGACGCACTACCACCGCGTCAATGTCGCCGAGGTCCAGGCAAGCCTGAAGAGCCGCACCCGCGCCAAGCTCTCCGACATTCTGTCGGTGCCGGTTGCGGTCCGCCCGAACTGGACGCCGGAGGAAATCCAGCGCGAACTCGACAACAACGCTCAAGGGATCCTGGGTTACGTCGTGCGCTGGGTCGACCAGGGCGTCGGTTGCTCGAAGGTTCCCGACATTAACAATGTCGGCCTGATGGAAGACCGCGCGACGCTGCGCATCTCCGCCCAGCACATGGCCAACTGGCTGCAGCACGGCGTCGTCACCGAAGCCCAGGTCGTCGACACGATGAAGCGCATGGCCGCCGTCGTCGACGGCCAGAACGCCGACGATCCGCTCTATGTCGCGATGGCCGGCAACTTCGACGGCTCGATCGCCTTCCAGGCGGCCCTCGACCTGGTTCTCAAGGGCCGCGAGCAGCCGAACGGCTACACCGAGCCGGTCCTGCACCGCCGCCGGCTGGAGCTGAAGGCGCGCAACGCCGCCTGATTCATCCCTGACGTCTGAATATTGGTGCAGGGCCGTGTGTTCGTCTGAACGCACGGCTCTGTTTTTTCAAGCGCGGTCCCAGCCTCCATGCGCCCGCCAGTCGTCTCCGCCGGTGGCCTAAAATTCGGCCCAGCCGTCTGTGGCGAGTGCGGCGTTGCCCTGTGTTGCATAGACGGCTGGTCGCCGGGCTGCCTGGGCAACAGTCCGCCCCTGGTCGCGGGTTGCGGTCGCAACGGCTGCCGGGGCAGGGGCCCTTGATCCACCCTGTGCCTGGGTTTCTCCGGCGAGGATGAAGCGTCCGATCAAGTTGCGCAGATTGGTACCTTCCTGCGCCAGGGTGGCGGAGGCGGCATTGGCTTCCTCGACCATTGCCGCGTTCCTCTGCGTCACCTGATCCATCTGGTTGACGGCGGTGTTGACCTCGCTCAAGCCCACGGACTGTTCTCGGGCGGAAGTGGCGATCGCGGCCATATGTTCGTTGATGGTGATTACATGCGCCTCGATCGTTTGCAGCGCTTCGCCGGTGTCGCGCACCAGGCGCACGCCGTTTTCGACCTCCTGGCTCGATGTGCGGATGAGATCCTTGATTTCCTTCGCGGCCTTGGCCGAGCGCTGGGCAAGTTCGCGCACTTCCTGGGCGACCACGGCAAAGCCTTTGCCCGCTTCGCCGGCCCGCGCCGCCTCGACGCCGGCGTTCAGCGCCAGGAGGTTCGTCTGGAAGGCGATCTCGTCGATGACGCCGATGATGCTGGATATCTGGCTGGAGGATTCTTCGATCCGCCGCATCGCCTCGACGGCATTGGCGACGACGACGGCCGACTGGGCCGCGCTGGTCTTCGCCTCGCCGGCGACGTCGCGCGCCTCCTCCGTCCGTCTCGAAGAGTTGCTGACATTGGCGGTGATCTGGTCGAGCGCGGCGGCTGTCTCCTCGAGCGCCGCGGCCTGCTGTTCGGTCCGCTTGGAGAGATCGTCGGCGCTCTGGCTGATCTCGCGCGTGCCCATGCCGATGTTGCCGGCGCTGTCGGCGACAGCCAGCAGCGCGTCGTTCAACTGTCCGGCGGCCTTGTTGAGGTCATGCCGCAGCTGTTCGAACTCGGCGGCGAAGGGCTCATGCAGCCGAACGGCGAGATCGCCATTGGCAAGCCGCTGCAGCCCGGCGGCAAGACCGGCGGTCGCTTGCGTCAGCCGCTGCTGTGCGTCCTGTTCCGCCTGTCTCTGCACGCGAACGCGCTCGGCCTCGCCGGTTTGGCGAGTCTCCTCGGCCTCCGCCTGCAGCCGCAGATTCGATCGCGCGGCCTCCCGGAAGGACTGGATGGCACGGGCCATGTCGGCGATCTCGTCCTTGCCGTTTACCGGCTCGTCGGCATCTTCGACGTGGCCGTCGATCAGCCGGCGCATGGCGGCGATCTGGCGCCCGAGCGGTCCGACGACGCCGCGCAGCACCACAAGGAAGGTGCCGCCGGCAAGCGCCATGACGAGAACGATGATGGCAATGCTGAGCGTCTGCACCGTTTCGAACTCGCGATGCTTGGCTTCAAAGGCCGTGCCGGAAAGTTCGACCTGCAGGTCCGAGATCTCGGAGATCGTCGCCGTCAGCGGATCGATTGTCGCATAGAGCTTGTCGCGCACGAAGGCATCGAGTGCCTTCTCGTCCTTGGCTGAGAGAATTTGCGTCAGCGCCATGATCGAATCCATCGCAACGACCATCTGGCTCCGCGCATTGTCGACGAGCCGTCGTTCCTCATCGGTCATTGAGGTTGCCGCATAGGCATCCCAGTTGGTCTTGATCGTCTCTCGCGCGGCATTGACCGAGGCAAGCCCGCTCTCCATCGTTTCGTTGCCGTTGCGGACCTTGTGTGCAGCATCGACGATCGAGACTGCAAAGGCATCGGAAGTCGCCTTGAGGTTCTTTAGCGGCACGATGCGATCGGCATAGACCGCATCCATCATGTCGCCGGTTTCCGACAGCGTGCTCTGACTGTAAATGGCGATGCCGATGGCTATGGATGACAGAAGCGCAATCGCGCCGATAAGCTTGGTCTTGATCAGCATGCCAGTCCCTCCCGAGCGGAATTTCTGGGCACACTCTTTCGTTTGTTTAGATAACGCTTACTTAATAAGCGGCTGAATTTAAGTCGAATTTGAACTTTTCCGCGTCACGCAGCCGGTTTTCGCGACCCTGATTTGAGGGTGTTTTCGAACGGCAACTGTGCGTGGTTGAAGCGCTCCGTTGCAGCATCGCATCACCGGCAAATGGTGGTTGAGTAACGACGTAAAAAAAGCCGCCGACTGGTGTCGGCGGCTTCGGATGGCTGATGCAGCCCGGTTACTGCTGGACGACGACGCGGGCGTTCTTGCCGGGGCGAACGCGCGAATAGAGATCGATGATGTCCTGGTTGATCAGGCGGATGCAGCCGGACGAAGCGGCGGTGCCGATCGACGACCATTCCGGCGTACCGTGCAGGCGGAACAGCGTGTCCTTGCCCTGGTCGTTGAAGAGATAGAGTGCGCGGGCGCCGAGCGGGTTCTTGAGGCCGGGACCCATGCCTTCCTCGACATACTTGGCGACTTCCGGCTTGCGCTCGGCCATTTCCTTCGGCGGATGCCACATCGGCCATTCCTGCTTCCAGGCAATGTAGGCTTCGCCTTCCCATGCAAAGCCGGCCTTGCCGACGCCGATGCCGTAACGAACGGCCTTGCCGCCGGGCAGCACGTAATAGAGGAAACGATTCGGCGTGTTGACGACGATCGTTCCAGGGCGCTCGCTGGTGGTGTAGTCGACGATCTGGCGATGGAACCGGGTATCGACCTTGTTGATCGGAATGGCGGGCAGCGCGTAACCGTGATCCTCAACTGCGCCATAATCGCCGTTGAAAATCTGATTCGTAGCGACCGTTTGCGCTACGGGAGCGGGTTCGTTCGCAGCCGTTTCGGGCTTGGACGACGTCGTCGAGCAGCCGGCAACAGCGAGTGTCGCCGCGAGGCCGCACAAGAGGAAGGCATTGCGGAAGCGCATGGGAGTCTCTTAAAAAAGAAGCGAAGTAAAAACTGGGTCGCCGCGACCGTCAGTGACTACGGTTATTTTCGATTAGTCTGTGCTATGCAAGAGATTGCGCGGCCACAATTTGGCTGGAAAGTGCAAATTCCATGACCCTTGTTTTTTTGCAACAAAATGACCGGCCCAAAGGGACACCGGGCGCATGACCATCCTCTCCATCCATGACGACAACCCGCTGATCGACGGCCGACAGTCGAATCGCGCGATGATGGTGCGTCGCGGCGTGCAGCGGCTTTTCGCCGAACTGCGCCATTCGGTGCTGCCGGAACTGACGCTGGCGAGCGGGAGGCGCGCCGACCTGATCTCGCTGTCGGTCAAGGGCGAAATCTGGATTGTCGAGATCAAGACCTCGATCGAGGACTTTCGCGTCGACCGCAAATGGCCGGATTACCGGCAGCATTGCGACCGGCTGTTCTTCGCAACCCATGCCGGCGTGCCGCTCGATATCTTCCCCGAGGAATGCGGCTTGCTGCTTTCGGATGGTTATGAAGGGCACATCGTTCGCGAGGCGCCCGAACACAAACTGCCGCCGGCGACGCGCAAATCGGTCTTGCAGCTCTTTGCCCGCACGGCGGCGCAGCGCCTGATGCTTGCGGAGTGGGCAGCCGAGCGCAACGGCGAACTCGGCGATCAGATCGGCGACATCCTCACGGGCAACCGCGACAGCGGCGGCTGACGCCGTTACTTCGGCGCGCGCTTTGCAAGAATGCGTTGCAGCGTCCGGCGATGCATGTTGAGGCGGCGCGCCGTTTCCGAAACATTGCGCTCGCACATCTCATAGACACGCTGGATGTGTTCCCAGCGAACCCGATCGGCCGACATCGGGTTTTCCGGCGGCTCGACGCGCTCGCCCTGGCGCTGAACGAGCGCCGCAAAGATGTCGTCGGCATCGGCCGGCTTGGCAAGATAGTCGACGGCGCCGAGCTTCACGGCGTTTACGGCGGTGGCAATATTGCCGTAGCCGGTCAGCATGATCATCCGCGTGTCATCGCGCCGTCCGCGGATCGCCTCGATCACGTCGAGGCCGCTGCCATCACCGAGTCTCAGGTCGATGACGGCGTATTTCGGCGGATTGCCCTTGGCCTTGGCAATGCCTTCAGCGACCGATTCGGCAATGTCGACTGAAAAGCCTCGGGCTTCCATGGCGCGGGCAAGGCGCCTGAGGAACGGTGCGTCGTCGTCGACGAGCAGCAGGGTGCGGTCCGGTCCGATCAGTTCGGCGTCCTGTGCGGGTGTGCTGGGCGAAGCTGTCGATTTGTCGGTCATTCTGGAATCCTTGAGCGAAAACCTGCGCTTTCGCCGAGATTATAGGTTTCTTCTGGTCTCGTTCAATAAACTGCGAAATGTCATTTCGCCAGTTTCGTATCCATCAGGGCGCGCGGCCATTCGACGCTGACCCGGGCGCCTGGCCTGTCGGGTCCGCCATTTTCGAAGCGCAGGCGCGCGCCCGAACGTTCAAGCAGGGTCTTGGCGATGAAGAGGCCGAGCCCGAGGCCACCGGCGCTGTCGTCCTTCTGCCGCCGCGTCACATAGGGCTCGCCGATGCGCTGCAGGATATCCGGGGCGAAGCCGTCGCCATCGTCCTCGATCGTCACTTTCACGCGGTCCGCGGTGTGCTCGACCGTCACGGCAACTTCCTTCTTGGCATAGTCGACAGCATTTTCGAGCAGGTTGCCGAGCCCATAAAGGATGCCGGCATTGCGGTTGCCGACCGGCTCGGTGGCGCGGTCACCTTTCTCGACGAGATTGATGTGGATGCCGAACTCGCGGTGCGGCGCCATCACCTCTTCGATCAGCGACGACAGCGGCAGCATGCGCATGTGCTCCTCGCTTTCGGAGGAGAGCGTCGTCAGCCGCTTCAGGATATCGCGGCAGCGTTCGCTCTGGCTGCGCAGCAGATGCACGTCCTCGCCGAAGCGTGGATCGTTGCCAAGCTCGCGCTCCATCTCCTTGGCGACGACACTGATGGTCGCCAGCGGCGTGCCGAGTTCGTGAGCGGCTGCGGCCGCCAGTCCATCGAGTTGCGACAGGTGCTTTTCCCGCTGCAGCACGAGTTCTGTCGCCGTCAGAGCCTCTGACAGTTCGCTCGCTTCCAGCGAGACGCGGTATGTATAGAAGGCGGCGAAGGCGGTCATCGAGACGATCGCAAACCAGATGCCGGCGGTCAAAACCCGCGGCATCAGGAGAACCGTGCCCGGATACCAGGGCAGTGGAAAAGGCGAGAAGGCAAGTGCTGTGATCGCGATCACCGCAAGGCCGGCAAGGATGATGCTGTGCGATTTCGGCTGCGATGCCGAAGAGATGATGACGGGGACGCAGAGCAGCGGTGCGAAGGGATTGGTAAGTCCGCCGGTGATGAACAAGAGCCCGGTGATCTGCGCGAGATCGAGGCCGAGAAGCGCGAAAGCGGCAGGAGGCTGCAGCCGGTGGGTTGGCGGATAGCGCAGCGTCACATAGGAGTTGACCAGCGCCAGGCTGGCGATCAGCACCAGGCAGGAAATCAGCGGCAGCGGAAACTGCAGCCAGAAGGCGGTGGTGAGGACGGCGATCGACTGGCCGCCGACGGCAAGCCAGCGCAGCCGGACGAGCGTCTGCAGGCGCAGGCTGCGGTTGCTGGTCTGGTCGTTGTTGTGTTCGAGCGCAACTGTGGTCATTCGTGCTTGCATTCCAGTCATCGAGGATTTCGTCTCATGTACCACGCGGCTTTGCCCGTGTCGTCGGCGCCGCATTGGCCGGATCCTCGGGCCAGGGGTGCTTCGGGTAGCGCCCGCGCATGTCGGCCCGCACATCTCGCCAGGAGCCCGCCCAGAAGCCGGGCAGGTCGCGCGTCGTCTGGATCGGGCGATGGCCCGGCGAGATCAGCTCGAGTAGCAGCGGCAGACGGCCGTCGCCGATCGCCGGGTGGATCTTCAGGCCGAAGAGCTCCTGCACCCGGATCGATAGAAGCGGCTCGTCGCCGTCGTAGTGAATTGGGTGCCTTTGTCCGGTCGGCGCCGCGAAATGCGTCGGTGCAAGCCGGGCAAGTTCCCGCTGCCGCTCGTGCGGAATGAGGGAGAGCAACCCGTCCGAGAGGTTGGACGCCTTGATGTCGGCAATGGCGGTGACGCCATGCTGGAAAGGCACGAACCAGTCGTCGAGACGATCGAGCAGCGCCTGATCGGAGACATCCGGCCAGGGCTCGCCGATCGAGCGGTTGAGGAAGCCGATGCGGTCGCGCATCTGCATCGCCTCTTTCGAAAACGGCAAGACGGTGAGGCCGAGCTGGCGCACGCCGTCGGCAAGCGCGCGCGCGGCGGCTTCGCCGGTTGGTCTGGCAAGCGGCGCCTCCTCGAAGATGATCGCACCGAGCCTGGTCACGCGGCGCGCGCGCACCTGCCGGCTTTGCCGGTCGAAGAAGCTCTGGTCTTCGCGGGTAATCGCTTCGGGCATATGCTCTTCGACCTCGGCGCGCGAGAGTTCGGCGGCAGCCAGCACCCGCTGACCGCCGGCCCGTCCCGTGAGGTCAGCGATGACAAGCATCGGCGCGGCCGCAAGCCGCTCCGTCTCCGGGATCTCCGCGCCGCGTCCGTTCGCCATCACGAACCGGCCGCGGCCGCCGCGCTGAAGCGCGATGCGATCGGGGAAGGCATGCATCAGCAGCGCGCCCGGCTGGACCGGTTCATTCGATTTCGGCGCCCCCTTCAGTTCCGCCGCCATGCGGCGCGCCAGATTGCGCGAGGCCTCGGCGCGGTCGCCACGCTCCTGGCGGAAGCGGCGCTGCCGGTCTTCGAGGTCGATGCTGGTACCACCGAGGCCCTGTTCGGTGAGCATGACCGCGAGCCGACACGCGGCTTCAGCCTGGCCCTCTTCGGCTGCGGCAACCGCCATTGCGGCGAGACGCGGCGGTAGCGCCAGATCGCGGATCTTGCGACCTTTCGGCGTCAACGCACCGGCCTGGTCGAGCGCGCCGAGCGATGCCAGCAATTTCCTGGCCTCGGTCAGCGTCGTTTCGGGCGGTGAGTCGATGAAGGCGAGGGTGGTCGGATCACTGACGCCCCAATGGGCGCAGTCGAGCAGCAGGGCGGAAAGGTCGCTCGCAAGGATCTGCGGTGGCGTGAAGGCGGCAAGGGCTGCGGTCTGGCCGCTGTGCCAGAGGCGGATTGCGATGCCGGGTTCCGTCCGTCCCGCGCGGCCGGCGCGTTGATCGGCAGAGGCGCGCGAGACCCGCACCGTCTCCAGCCGGGTGATCCCGGTCGCGGCTTCAAAGACCGGCAGCCGCTGCAGGCCGCTGTCGACGATGATGCGCACGCCGTCGATGGTGATCGAGGTCTCGGCGATCGAGGTGGCAAGCACGATCTTGCGCGTGCCCTTGGGCGCCGGGCGGATCGCCGCATCCTGCTCCTTCTGGGTCAGGTTGCCGTAGAGCGGCACAACGGTCGTGTTTGCATCGAAGCGGTCCTGGAGCCGCGCGGCGACACGGGCGATCTCGGCCTGGCCGGGCAGGAAGGCGAGGATGGAGCCGTCTTCCGTGCGGTGCGCTTCAGCAATGGCGCGCACCATGGCATCCTCGACATTCTCCCCGCCGCGGTCCTGGTAGCGAATGTCGATCGGATAGCTGCGGCCCTGGCTCTCTATGATAGGCGCGCCGCCGAGCAGGCCTGAGACCCGTTCGACATCGAGCGTCGCCGACATGACGATGATCTTGAGGTCGTCGCGCAGCGCCGCCTGTACGTCGAGTGCGAGCGCGAGGCCGAAGTCCGCGTCAAGCGAACGCTCGTGGAATTCGTCGAACAGCACGGCCGCGACGCCCTTAAGTTCCGGATCATCGAGGATCATGCGAGCGAACACGCCTTCGGTCACGACCTCAATGCGCGTCCTGGCAGAGATGCGGTTATCGAGACGCATGCGATAGCCGACGGTTTCGCCGACCTTCTCGCCGAGAAGCTCCGCCATGCGTCCGGCGGCAGCTCGTGCCGCCAGCCGCCGTGGTTCAAGCAGAATGATCTTGCCGCCCTTCGCCCAGTCCTGCTCGAGCAGGAAGAGCGGAACGACCGTCGTCTTGCCGGCGCCGGGCGGAGCCGAGAGTACCGCCGACGGCCCTGCGGCGAGTGCGTGCGCCAATTGAGGCAGGACCTCGCGAACCGGCAGGGCAGGAAGATGTGTCGTCACGTCTGGGCCTCCGCCCCGTTTTCGATGTGGTGTGACGCTCTGCCGTCCGGATCGGGCGGAGCGTAACGCACAAGAATGATCGATATACCGGCCATATGGTCGTTGTGTCGGGCACGGCGAACATCTCGCAAGTACGGTAAGAGGCCATGGAAGGGCAAGGCACCGCCCATTTGTGTGCTCTGTGAAGAACAAGTTCGCATAGATCTGCGGCTGGGATCCAGGGCTGGCCGAGTGCTCCATATATAGGGGAACGAGACGTCCCTCAGCTAAGGCAGCGCTCGCATCGTTCCGAGACAAAACGACGATGTTTGATGTCGTGCAGCGATCCGGAAGGAATTTGACCGTTTGATCAAAGATTCGCGGTGCGATTCCGGAGGTTTCCGCTCCTCGAAATCGACAGAGTTTATCAACAGTCGAAATAGTCATTTAGATTCAATGGCTTGTTCTTTTTTGAAGTTTTTTTGAAGATCGCTGTTGACGTCTTGGAGGCTGGGGGTCTATAAGCCCGATCACTGACGAGGGCGGCGGCGCTGCTGGCGACGACGACCTTCGCTCTAGAGTTTCCCTGGTTGGCTGAGGC